>NZ_CP083553.1:2841428-3150000 GCF_025144465.1 Leisingera sp. S132 | reverse complement strand
CATGAGCCGAAGCCGAGGATGCACATAGTGCATGGTAGCAGAGCGTAGTGTGACATAGTCTCATTCCTCCTTAGATCCTTCGGGGTCATTGGAGGAGAGAGGCTTTCGATGAAGCCGGGGCGTGAGCCATCCGGTGGAGAGATCACTAGCGAGAATGATGACATGAGTAGCGACAAAGAGTGTGAGAGACACTCTCGCCGAAAGTCCAAGGGTTCCTGCTTAAAGCTAATCTGAGCAGGGTAAGCCGGCCCCTAAGCCGAGGCCGAAAGGCGTAGGCGATGGGAACTAGGTTAATATTCCTAGGCCAGGAGGATGTGACGGATCATGAAGGTTGTTCGCCCTTATCGGATTGGGCGGGCCGCTGATTGGTCCCTGGAAATAGCCCTCCATCAGACCGTACCCTAAACCGACACAGGTGGACTGGTAGAGAATACCAAGGCGCTTGAGAGAACGATGTTGAAGGAACTCGGCAAAATACCTCCGTAAGTTCGCGAGAAGGAGGCCCGGGTTCAAGGCAACTTGGATCCGGGGGCACAAACCAGGGGGTGGCGACTGTTTATTAAAAACACAGGGCTCTGCGAAGCCGTAAGGCGACGTATAGGGTCTGACGCCTGCCCGGTGCCTGAAGGTTAAAAGGAGGGGTGAGAGCTCCGAATTGAAGCCCAGGTAAACGGCGGCCGTAACTATAACGGTCCTAAGGTAGCGAAATTCCTTGTCGGGTAAGTTCCGACCTGCACGAATGGCGTAACGACTTCCCCGCTGTCTCCAACATCGACTCAGCGAAATTGAATTGCCTGTCAAGATGCAGGCTTCCCGCGGTTAGACGGAAAGACCCCGTGCACCTTTACTACAGCTTCGCACTGGCATCAGGATTGTGATGTGCAGGATAGGTGGTAGGCATCGAAGCCGGGACGCAAGTCCCGGTGGAGCCTCCCTTGAGATACCACCCTTCGCACTCTTGATGTCTAACCGCGGTCCGTTATCCGGATCCGGGACCCTGCGTGGCGGGTAGTTTGACTGGGGCGGTCGCCTCCTAAAGAGTAACGGAGGCGCGCGAAGGTTGGCTCAGAGCGGTCGGAAATCGCTCGTTGAGTGCAATGGCAGAAGCCAGCCTGACTGCAAGACTGACAAGTCGAGCAGAGACGAAAGTCGGCCATAGTGATCCGGTGGTCCCGCGTGGAAGGGCCATCGCTCAACGGATAAAAGGTACGCCGGGGATAACAGGCTGATACTGCCCAAGAGTCCATATCGACGGCAGTGTTTGGCACCTCGATGTCGGCTCATCTCATCCTGGGGCTGGAGCAGGTCCCAAGGGTACGGCTGTTCGCCGTTTAAAGAGGTACGTGAGCTGGGTTTAGAACGTCGTGAGACAGTTCGGTCCCTATCTGCCGTGGGTGTAGGATACTTGAGAGGAGTTGCCCCTAGTACGAGAGGACCGGGGTGAACGATCCACTGGTGGACCAGTTGTTATGCCAATAGCAGTGCTGGGTAGCTATGATCGGACAGGATAACCGCTGAAGGCATCTAAGCGGGAAGCCCCCCTCAAAACAAGGTATCCCTGAGGGCCGTGGAAGACCACCACGCCGATAGGCCGGAGGTGTAAGCGCAGCAATGCGTTCAGCTGACCGGTACTAATCGCCCGATAGGCTTGATTTGATCCAGTAACAGACAGTGTTACACGGAACCAAATAAGCAAACACATCCCAAAACGCAAAACTTGGACTGTTGATTGTAACCGACGCAGGTTGTTGTGCCTGCCGCTACCCGGCGGTGACACAGCAACCGGGCGGCAACGCGCATTTGCTGAAGCAAATACGCTGCCTGCCGCTCGCCAGCCTTGCTCCGCAAGGCCGTCGGAGTTGGATTTTTCTTGGTTTGGTGGCTACAGCACAAGTGAAACACCCGGTCCCATCCCGAACCCGGAAGTTAAGCACTGTCGCGCCGATGGTACTTGGGCTCAAGCCCTGGGAGAGTAGGTCACCGCCAAACCTAGTAAAATCCAAACATCTCTCTAAACGATACAAAAAAACCTGACGCGGGATGGAGCAGCCAGGTAGCTCGTCAGGCTCATAACCTGAAGGTCGCAGGTTCAAATCCTGCTCCCGCAACCACTTTTACCGAACACTCAAGCGTGTTCCCGTCAAGCCCTTCTCCGGAAGGGCTTTTTGAGTTTTGGGCCAGGCCGATCATCGCCGCCAGCGCGCCTTCGAGAGCCACCGTGGCCTGGCCGTTCTTGTGGCTTACCACCACGCGCTCGATGAGACCGCGCACCGTCTCCAGGGCCTCAGTGCGGACCTCTGGGTCTGCGAGGGTCGCGGAAAGCTCGGCGACCTTCTTTCGGTAAAGCTCAGAGAGATTGGGATTGAACCGAACCGGTTCTGGGTAAGCGTTGCATCTGACCCCCAATTTGAGGCCTATCCTTAACGCTGCCTTCTTTCCATATTGGCGCGTAGCGCCAATATAGAGGTCAAAATCCACACCTTCACGGCGGGCACCAGTCAGTCCTGCTTATTGTAGTGAAAGTCCGGCGAGGCGGCGTCCGAGAAACCTGCACCGCAGCGGGCATTGCTTTTCGACACGTCGGGCGGATAGGGGATATTCGCTGCGGCACCGCCCAAGGGCCGCTTCTGGCTTTTTGATCCGCCTATCCGCTCAGCCAAGAAGAGAAGCGAAAAGCCACTCATCAGCAGCCGATTCAAATCAAGCTCCACTTGTCCGGAGTAGTTTCGCAGAGATCACCGATGCCGGGGGCGTGCGAATACTCGGCTGACGGTAGCCTGCGTCCCGGCATCGAGCACATAATCATTCGCAATATCAGACTGGTCATACAGTCCAAACTCGTCCGACGACCGGGCAAGCTCGTAACCAGACGCGTCGAGCCAGATAACTTCGTCTGCACCGGCCATCGGCAGGACATTGTAGCGTTTCATGGCGCCGGTCGTCCCGGTCAGCTCGGCTTCTTCCCGAACGACCTCCGCGTGCTCCCTTTCGCGGGCAGGCAGGCTCCGTTCCCAGCCCAGAAACTGCTGGGGATCGATCAGGTCTTCAGAGTCCGGCGCGTCAATCGCCTCGCCGAGCCATTCCTCGAATGCAGGCCTAAGTGCTTCGGCTTCCTCGCGCGTCTTCGCGCGTCCTTGCGCCAACGCGAAGGCGACAAAGGGGTCGAGCGTTCCCCAGCGTAGCAGTTCGCGCGCCCAGAAGCCGAACCAAGGGAGCCCTGTTGTGGCCTTCCATTCGGCAAGTGAGGGAACAGCGAGCGGATCATCGGCACCAGAAGTCCATTTCTGCGCGACGACCGCGCCGATCGCGACCCCCAAGCGAAACTCCAGATTGTCGGCGACAAAACGCTGGCGAGCGCGAAGATTGCCAGCTTCGGGCACTTCACTGCCCGGCGCGCGCATCCACCAGCTCAATACGTCGGTCCAAGAAGCGAGGACCTCGCGATCGCCGACCGTATCGCGGACACGGAAGCCGAAGCCGCGATCCTCCTTCAAGAGCTCGCCGAGGGCCTCGAACCGGTCCAGACGCTGCGCCGCGGTCTCGACACCATACTCGACGGCAGCCGTCAGCAGATCGGCGATTGCCGGGGCGATCGCTTCGAACCGCCTGCCGATATAGGGCGAAAAGCCATATTGGTAGAGCCGCCGCCGTTCATCGGCGTCGGGATAGAGGTCTTCGACGATCGCGTGCCCGCGGCGCACTATCGCGTCCTCGAGCCACGCTTCCTGAGCGGCTGCGGCGACCGTGAAGGTGTTTTGCCAGAGCGCAGCGAGCTTTGCCTCGGCCTGCGGCCCATCGAGTTCGGCATCGAGCAGGCTGAGTTCCTCAAGCGCTGTCATGATGAAGGCATCCAGTTCGTCGACCGTGTCGGCAAGCCGGTCAATGCCGCCGGTGGCGCCGGTTCCAGCATCGTCGCTAACTTCGCCGGGTTCGATCTGTTCGAGCCAGTTCAGAAAGGCCTCGTCGGTCAGATGTCCAAAATAGAGCCGCGCCTTGTCGCGCAGTTCGCTGAGTAGCATCGCGAGCGGACTGAGGGTCGCATCGGCTGCCAGTTCGTCGAGCCGGAGCTTCTCGCGCAACGCTTCATAGTCCTTGCGCAGAGCAGCCATCTGGTTTCGCTGTCTCTGTTTCTCCCCATTGGCAGTGGTGGCGATTGTGGTGGGCAAGGCAATCAGCGTTAGCCCTTCCATTCCACGCGTTGAGCCTGGCCTGCCAGCACGACCAGAAAGGTTCCGGAACTCGGCCGGAGTATAGGGTGTTATGACCGGCTCCTGCTTCACGTTGTCGTAGGCGGTGCGCTTGAGCGAGGTCACAAAGATAATGTCGAACGGGAGATTGACGCCCTCGGTGAGAGTCGCAGTCGCAACGGTGATTGGACAGATCTTTCCGTCAATCAGCGCCACCATTAGCCGCCGCAGCCGCTGCGGCATCTGGCCATGGCTGGTTGCTATCCCGCGATCGAGCAGTCTCACCTCATAGGAACCTGGCCCGCAATAATCAACGCAGGCAGCCCGGGCTTCGGCGAACAGCTCACCGTCTCTTCCCTCGGGCGGCACGAAAGCCGGCAGACCCTGCCAAGCTGGCAGGTCGAAGGATTCTGCATACCATCCCATCGTCTGTTCGGGCTGCTGCGCCAGTGAGATCAGGATCCTGCGATCAGTTGCGGCGAGGTGCAGCGCCGTCCACAGCACGGTCACCTGGTTGAAGCGATAGAGACTGGACCGCATCTTTGATGGCAGCTGCGCCATCGGCGGGATGTTGAGGTTGAGGTAGACCGGGTCATCACGACCCTGCACGTAGAGCGGCCGCCCATTCATGAGGTCGAGGAGCATCGTACTGCGCCGCTCAGACGCGGTCTCGAGCACACCGATAACTTGCCGGGTACTGCGATAGCGCGTACCGATTGCTGTTGCGTCGGCGGTGCTCTCCATCCACCGTGCGACAGGTCCGGCGGCCCCGCCGGCGACCGCGGTGAGCGCGATACGAACGATATCGGGCGTCTGGGTGAGCAAGCGTGCGACGAAGCTCTCGAGCCTGAGAGAGCGGCTGCTATGATCGGCGAAGTCGCTACGGCCGCTTTCCGTATCTTCAGGAAGGACCTGATGCGCCTCATCGACGATTAGGAGCTTGAGGCGGCTGAGAAGCAGCGGAGCGAGATATCGCATGAGCGCATCGGCCTTTTCGACTGTGGCGATGAGCACGGTCGGGCGATCGGCGTTCAGCCAATAATCAGTGATCCCGCAGTCGGCGCCGCCATAAAGGCCGGTGACTATGAGATCTCGGCCGAGTTCGGAGGTCAGTTTCGCTTCAACCTCACCGGCGAGCGCACGGGAAGGGACGAGATACAGGGCCAGTGGCACGACCTCGCCATGATCGCGCAGCAATAGTTCCTTCACGAGACCGAGATTGGCGACTAGCGTCTTGCCCGAACCAGTCGGCGTGCAGAGCGCGAAGGATGAGTTCTCGAGAAGGCGGGTGAGACCGGCGCGCTGCGACGACCACAAAATGCCGCGACCGCGCGAAAACTGATCACGCGCAAAGGCCAGCATACGGGGCATGCGCTCGAGGTTGAGTTCACCAAGAGCACGAACCGAACGATAGATACTGGCGTCGGAAAACCGTTCGGCGACTTGTCGCAACAGGCTGATGAGCAGCGAAACATCATCGCTGAAGGTACGTAGGGCCATGGCGTCGAGCGCCTTGAGCTTTGCAGCCGCTTTACCGAGACGGTTATCATCACCGCGCCGGATCGAGTCGGCAAACAGGCCGAGCGCGCGAATGAGTTCGACCGTGAAATACCAACTAAGACGGTCATCCCTGTCTTCTTCGAGGATGCGTCTGGAAGAGCCGGAGACGGTCAGGTCGCCATTCTGATCCCAGAAGGCCGTCGCTTGGACGAGCACTGCGTCAAAATCGGCTCGGAAAAACGCGGCGAAAAGCTTCGGGCCATCTTCCTCAAGCTCTAATTGCCCGAGAAGACCCGATGCCATCGCTGGCAGACCGCCGAGTTGGAAGGCGGCGCCTGATAGAAGTTCAATCGGCGCGAGCGTCCGGATGTCGTCTCCCGAACGCGCCAGCCATTCGAGGATCTCACCGGCCCGCCGGTAGCAATCAATGGCGCGAGAAGAGTTATGCCCCTCGATCTCTGCGAATATCTCTGCTGCCTGCAACAGGCTTCGCGCATCCGCCAACTGAGCTGCGGAATCGCCACGGTTCCAGCCGATCGTTTCGACCTGCCAGCCGATCTGCAGACAGCGGACATAGGAGCGCGCCTGATTGGCGGATATTTCGTTTTCTAGCGCGAGCCCGGTACGGGCGCCGTTGGCGATCTCGAGCCTCTGTGGGTCGTTTGCTGGCATCAGGTGGCCCAGAGCGTGTCATATACGCCATCGATCAGATCATCGCCGTCGTTCAAAATGAGTTCGACCACCTGCAGATCGTGCGGAGCCGTATAATCCTCGGGCAATTTTTCCCAGGGGATGAGCGAATGTTTGGACTTCCGACTCGGCACATCGCCCCCCGAGATCAAGATGAGGTTGGTGCGCGGCAATGGCTCGGCGTTCCTAACCACCAGCACGCGATCAAGTTTGGCAATCGCAGCGGAATAGCCGTCGGGGTCAATTTCCCGCAGCAAGCGCTGCAACTGCCGAAGCCCGTGCGGCGCTGGAATGTCTCGATTAATCTGGAACCAGATACCCTTGCCGTCATGCTCGAGTTCCTCGGTGTCAGGATTTTTCTTTTTCTTGCCGTACATGAGTTCGGCGACGACAGCCGGCTGGAGCTTCTTTCGCCACTTGGCCTCTCCAGCGATGAAGCGCTCAATATCTCCTTGGTCATCGAGTGCGAGCGCAAGAAAATCTGAGCCACGCCTTCCATAGACTTCGCGCTTGCGTTCTTCATCCCGGGCGAGCGCGAACAGATAGGCCTCTGCGTCTTCGTGGTAACGGAAGAGAAAGACCGGGATAGTCCACTTGTGGCTGCCGATATATTTGAAATGCTCGGTGAGCATGCCGGCCATGACTTCACCAAACAACCCGCGCCGCGTGATCGGCGGCAGGCAAGTCGGATAAGTGATATGCGGTTCGGGCGCGTCGGCATCAGGGTGAAGCTCGATACCCATCTGTTCGTGGAAGAATACGCGGGCGTCGGCATGGGCGGATTCGAAATAAGCGGTCAAATCAGAAATCAGATCGTCGTCGCAGTCGCAAGCTTGCTCGAGCAGCAAGTGCCCATAGTTGCCGACTTCGCTCGGATATTCCGTAAGCCATCTTGCCAGCGCGGCTTTTGGTGGTGGGCAATCGTGCAAGGTCACTGTCGAACTCCTCACACTATGTGTATGGAAGTCCCGCGACGGGATAAAGCCTTAATGTTACAAGAAATTACCCCCCAATCGACCAAAGCAGGAGCGCGAAGCAGACATTTGATTGGAGTTGGCCGAAAGGTGGTTTCGGGCCGTCCCCAGAGCCTTGCAAAGCCATCTTGGTGCGCCTTGCTGTCGCTCGTGCCAAACAAGCGTCATGTTACGAGCGCGGGTTTCTTTGTCGGCCTCATCAAGTAAGAAAGAGCGGCGCTTATACCGCCGCTCAAGAATTCAGCGTTTGATCATAAACTCCACAGGAGCATTCCAAGGCAGAAGCTTCTCGTATTTAGACCGGGGGGTTTTTAGCGTAATCTGGTCAAACACCCATTTTAGATAGCGCTCTGCATTCACACCATTTAGCTTGCAAGTCTCGACCATCGACGAGAGTATGCCCCATGCTTGCGCGCCTTCGTCGCTGCCGACGAATAGAACGTTTTTGCGCAACAAAATCGTCGGTTTAAACATGCGCTCGACTGCGTTGGTATCGAGATCGATACGCCCGTCATCAACAAACCGAGTCAATTTCTCCCAATGCCTAAGCACATAGCGGATTGCCCGCCCCATATCGCTTTTTTGAAGATGGCGCTGCCACTGTTCGGCAAGCAAAGATCTTAAGCGGTCGAGTATAGGAATGGAGAACTGTCCTCTATGGGCTTGCCTGATTAGAGGTGGCTTACCTCTGATTTTCTCCTCTTCATCATAGAGCTCCCCGATAAGGTTGATAATTGTTTCTGCATCATAGGTCTTGTTGAACTCAAACTCGTCGGTAAATTTTCGCCGAGCATGGGCCCAGCACTTTACTGGAGTAATATTTTCCACTGGCGTTCCCGGCATACCCAAGCGTCCGTATCCGCCGTAAGCGTCGGATTGAACGATTGCCTTGACACCGGATAGGATGTCGTGAATGTGGTGCATCGCTCGCGTCTCACGGGGGTAATAGATCACGATGGGAGGTTTATTGCCGCCAAAGGCTCTGTCATCGCGCAACAAGGCATACATGTAGGTGGTACGTGTCTTGCCCTTACCAGGTTGAAGCATGGGCAATGTCGTTTCATCCATGAACAGGCGGGCACTGTTCATCTTAAGCTCTTTTTCCATCATCTCATAAATGGGCAGAAGTGCTTCTGTGGCTAGACGGTTAGACCATCTCATGAGAGTGCTACGGCAAAGGTCGATACCTTGAGAATTGAATATGCCCTCCTGGCGATACCAAGGTAATTGCCAGGAGAAACGCATCGTGATTGCGTTTGCCATCAACCTGTTGGAAATTGAAGTGTTCGGGAAGATGCGTGGCTCGAAACGCGTACCGACTATCTTGTCTTCCCGCCGACAGCGGTATTTCGGGTATTCGCGAACCGCCACATAGTAACGTGCGGGGATCACCTCCAATGTTTCATTTATCTCAGAATCAAAAATCGAGCCGCCGCAACCACAGGGGCATTTTCTATCGTCTGTCCCCATGAACATGTCGCGTTTTTCCAGAAAATCTGGCCAGACACGCTTGCCACGACCACTGGTGTTGCGTGGTTTTGATTTACGTTTTGCGGGTTGTTCTTTCTCGGCGTCAGTCGATGTGTCAGCGGTGGCGGCGTATTCGCAATTGGTGGCTGTATCAACCTTTCCACCGGCTAACTTCGGTGCCGAGCCTTCGCCTGGGTTTTGGTCCGCACTTGGTCCAAACTTCATCTTGTTGAGCTTTGCGATCTGACGTTTCAAGCGTGTCAGTTCTGTTTTCAATAGCTTTATTTGCGCGTTTGCTTTCAGGGCTTCTTCGAGAAGGGTTTCGTTCTCCGAAGTTACTTCACCCCATAGGCCGCGAACACGCTGAGCCAACCCCGGACCTTCAGATCCGGCGGATGCTAAGATATCAGCTTCTACTTGTTCAATTGAATCGAACATGTCCTAGGGCGCGGAGAAGACCGCGCCCTCCATCCCAGTCACGGAGGCAAAGCTCTTTCGAGCACGCCCACCGAATTGCGGGCGAGTCGCTTGACTTATCGCTTGATGTGAGGGATGAGAGGATAAATCGGCGCTAGACGATTTTCCGAGGCCTGTGGGATGCCAGTCCCAGGGCCTCGGCCTTTCAGAGCCCTGTCAATTTAGCGCATCGGCGATCTCCCAGTGGCGGCTGGGTATCGGTCAAGAAAGAGTTCACCGACCGACACCCCGAGCGCTTCCGCTAGAAAGCTCTCGATACGTGCAGACTTGCTCTTACCAAGGGAAACTGAGCTGACTGCCGAGGTGCCAACGCCTGCGCGGCGACCGATCTCTGCGAGAGAGAGCGCGCGCAACGACAGCTCATACCTAATTCGAGCATGCCGCTCTCGATCAATGCTTAGATCAATGCGTGTCAATTGCACCTCCGCGAATCACCCATGCACGGAGATCGCGGATTATCGGGTATAGGTCAACCCATCAAGTTGACACGTCTAGAGACGCCACTGGATTAGGTGGCGTTGGCCGTCAACTACACCCCGCAGCCGATGTGGTCAAGGCTTACGTTTTTCGCAAATGCCTCTCCGTTGCGAAGGCCTATGCGAGTCGCCGGCTGCCCACTCGGTCCCAAAACGAATTTGTTACATTTTTTCAGCACCTTATTGAGAGCCAGCTTCTAGTTTATGTAACTGATGTCGTGCTCAACACCGGCTGGCTGCATGAATTCTCGCATGATCGCTCGGGTCATTCGCATTCTGAATTTTCTGGAACTTTGATTCTCGCGGGGAGCACGGCGAGATCTGGTGCCATCTGTAGCCAGAGAGCGCGGCATGTCGATCAGTCTAGCAATAGCGACGAGTCATCTTTCCCAGATCATCAGTGGCCATGCTGCAGCTGTGCTCCACAGCCAGAGAGGCGCACTAGTTAAGCCTTGCACAGATATGGGCGTGAGGCGCCCTCACCATGAGCAACCGGCCCGGAAACAACGATCACGCGGACTTCAATGGATGATAGAAGAAAGCCATTTATGGCCGACCGTGCTTGCTTCACTATGAAACAGAACTCGAGCGAGAAGAACGGCTTCCCAACCAACACACAGAGAGAGCTTGCTGTTTGGGGCAAGGAGTTCCGGGGTCGAATTTTCTTGGGCTCACTACGGTGTATCATCGTCTGGAGAATTTGGATCAGCTTTTGGTTGCGTCGCTTGCGCGAAGGTGGATAGTACCCCCTCATAAGCGCTTAGATTTGACACGGGTGGTGACAGTAAATTGCGGTGGATTTCAGCACAAGAACTTGAGAATTGGGCCAGAACACTTGCTTCTGAAACCGAGCTTCCAGGAATTGTATCCGACCTTATCCGTGCGTCGATAGACGACATTTCCGACATACGGTTTCCAAGCGGCGACAAAGGGCGAGTTCGTGGTTTCGATGGCCATCTTACTTGTCAGACGGCGAAACTCTTTGTCCCAAAGGGTAAGTCGCTTTGGGAATTTGGAACTAATCAGAACTACAAATCGAAGGCATCTGGAGACTTTGAAAAAAGATCCAAAGAGGTGCCGCTTCATGAAAGACAAAAGACGACATATGTTTTCGTATCGCCATGGACGTGGGATAGCAGCGATAAAGAAAATAAGCTGGAAGATTTTATCAAAAATCAAAAGGAAAAGTATGATTGGCTTGATATTCTTTATATTGATGGAAGCAAGCTTCAAACTTGGTTTGAGAGTTGCCCAGCAGTTGCAGCTTGGCATGCTAGAAATACAATACGCATTAAACCACGCTCAGGTGTAAAGAGTATTGACGAGTTTTGGGATGATTTTGTCGGCAGATTCGATCCCAAGCTTGTCGAGGGCATTCTGTTATCCGGCCGCACCGACAATGCATCCTCTTTAGTGGACCAGCTAATGAGCGGCCCGGGTCCAATTAAGATTTCCGCCGATTCGACGGATGAGGTTATTGCATTCGCGATTGCTGCGATCAGATCAGCGAAACCTGAAGCAAGACTCTTCCTGGAAGCGCGAACATTAATCATCGATTCGTTAGAAGCAGGCCGCAATCTACTTTCACATAACAACCTAATCTTTCTGCTGAATGGTGAAACAGTCGGCACACCTGGCCAGTTTTATGATCGAGCGGCGACACTGATACCTTTAGGCAGACGACAAAAGAGCGGCACATCCAGTCAATTGAACCGCCCAACTGGATATGAGTTGGGTAAAGCACTCTTAGAGCTAGGCATACCCGAACCAAAAGCGATGGCTCTTGCGCGCGGCTGTGGTCGCAGCTTGTCAGCCCTTCAACGACTCATACCTAGCGGAGGCTACTCCGAGCCCAAGTGGTGTACAGACACCCAAATTTTTCCGGCCATCCTCGCTGGCGCCTGGGATGGCAGTAACGATGCCGACCGTGAGTTGATTTATCACCTGACCGGCACAGCTGACTACGATGAACTAACAGATCGTTTGCGCGTGCTTGCAAAGGAAGATGATCCACCTTTCGTAATTGAAGGTGGCGTTTGGAAAGTAAGCGCCCCAATCGATGCATTCATTCATACCGCCGGCCGAATGAACCGGAGACTCTTTACGTTGCTTGAGGCTTCGTTCCAAAAGGTGTTTTCTGCTGTTCGGGATGATGAGCAAGAAGAATTTCTAAACAGTTCCTCGGAAAAGTATAAGTCTCCCTACAGTGAGTGGTTGCGTGAAGGGTTGGCCAATACGCTTCTCATGATTTCAGCACTGGGAGAACAGGCCGAAGCCGAAATTGATGACGATTATGGAAAAAGCTATGTCGACAGAAATATTGCTCGACTTCCAGGACTTAATGGAAATGTTGAGCTACTTGCCTGCATAAATAATGAACTCCCATTGCTTGCAGAGGCCTCTCCTGTCCCTTTCCTACGCGCCCTCGAGCATTGGCTGGAGGGCGACGTTGGCTCACTTCGTGAGATATTTTCTGAGGAAGAAGGAGTTTTTTCTCCAACAACCTACCATACAGGCCTGCTTTGGGCTTTAGAGACCTTAGTTTGGGATATTGAGACATTTGCAAGGTCCGTCTTGGTCCTTGCGCGCTTGGCTGAAATTGACCCTGGCGGAAGATTGGTCAACAGGCCAATAAACAGCCTTAAGGAAATATTTTTGCCTTGGCTGCCAAACTCTGGAGCTACTCTAGAGCAAAGAAATGCGATGCTCACCAAGCTTGCAAGGGAAATGCCTGACGTTTCCTGGAAAATGCTGGTAGATTTGCTTCCTGACCGCACTCCAAGCTCGAGTGGCACTCGGCGCCCTCAACTTCGAGAGCCCGCAGGGGGTGAACGTGACAGCGTCACGTACCAAGAATATTGGGATGCGATGCACCAGATTATTGAACTGGTCATCGACCTGGCCGCCCAAGAGCCTTCACGTTGGCTTGAAATCATTAGAGACTTAACAGGGTTCCCTGAAGATGAGAGGAAACGAGCCTTGGCGGCTCTAAAATCATGCCTGGAGCTTACTTCCGAAGTCGAACGGCAGCCAATTTGGGAGGCTCTTCGGGACCGGATTAACGATCACAAGAGATTCCCCGACGCTCAGTGGTCTCTCGCTCCGCATGAACTCGGACCGTTTGAAGAGTTAGTGAACGAGTTTGAATCTAGAAACCCAGTTTCTAGTAAAAAATGGGTATTCGATTCTTGGGATCTCCCCACTGAGGGAAACCAGTCCGTCGAGGACCTGCGGGCTTCTACCATAATGGAGCTTTTCGAGAAATTTGGTTCAGAGGCTGTGGTTGAGTTGGGCAATGATGTGAAGCAGCCCTACATTGTTGTTGAGGCTTTAGAGAAGGCTAGCCTGGGCATTTCTCAGCTCTCGAATATCTTTCGGAGATCTCTCGAGGAGCCGAATGGTCTCGAGTTTTCCGTCGGAATCTCCGGCCTCTTTCGATCTGCCGCAGGAGAGGAGCAAGCGGAAAAACTGCTAAAGGAAGCTATTACGAGCCAAGGGTTGAGTGAAATAACAACGGCAAAGCTCTTGATTTCGTGGCCGATGACATCTGATACGTGGTTTGTGGTAAAACGACTTGGGCCGAAGGTTTTTGAGAACTATTGGTCCTTCTGTAATGGGTATCGCCTGAAAGGTTCAGAAAGATCACTTTTGAGGGGGCTGCTTTATTTTTTGAGGTTCGGTCGTGCATCGGCCTTTCTGGAAGCAACAGGACGACGTTTAAAAGATATCCCTTCCCGCCTAATTTTGCGGGCTCTAGACGTTCTTAACACAGAGCTTGGCTCTGAACGGAATCACTCGAACACTATGACCTCCTATTATCTAGAAAAGGTTTTTGGTGAATTGGACGGTAGATCCGACGTCGATGTGTCCGAGATACTGAAACACGAATTTGCTTTTTTGCCGCTACTTGATGAGAGCAAGAGGGGCTTAAAGCTCCATGAGCAGATGGCAGTAGATCCTGCGCTTTTTCATCAAGCGATATGCTTGGTTTTCAAATCCTCTAATGATACCGACCAATCTTCAATGAGTGCTGATGAAAAGGCTCGGTGGCGATTGGCATACTCGGTGCTATCTAAGTTCAAACAGCTACCTGGAAGTACCGGCACAGAGATTGATGCAAAAATATTGAAGGCATGGACCGATAATGTCCGTGCCTTGGGCGTGTCAACCGGCCATTCAGAGATTACGGATATCTATGTCGGACATCTTTTTGCCCATGCCCCAATAGACAAGGATGATGGATGGCCCCATCACGTTGTGCGCGACGAGATCGAACGGATCGGTTCTGAGGTTCTCGAACGAGGTATCCGAACTGAGCGTTACAATATGCGCGGAGTAACGATGCGCGGTATCTATGATGGTGGGGAACAGGAGCGAGAACTCGCGGCTCGATATAGAGAGTGGCAGTCCATTGCCGGACTTTGGCCCAGAACGTCAGCTGTACTGGGCGCTATCGCAGAGAACTGGGAAAAAGAAGCCAAGAGTCATGATATCGATGCCGCTCAACGAAAGCTGAGGAGCTAGGTGTGTAAGTTACAGTTCAGATCTTAGTTGTAGAACACGGGACTTGATCTGACATCTCTGCTCTTCTGGAGCGCAAGGATGGAGTGTCGATCAATGACGAGTATTCAGGACAAGATCATCAAACCGAAGCTGGGGCTGCTTGCCAAAATCGCCCGGTTCCTCGCAACCGGGCGTGGTGCTCCATGACCATTGTTCGTTTTGGCGGCCACCATATACAGGCGGCGATCAATGCAAAATCGGGTGTCGTTCCAGATCGTATGCACGCTGGATTACACGCGCTGCGGTTCGCAAACTCATACTCTGGTTCTTCCGGCCCGAGCGAGCGAACGCTTCCACTGCAGCTTCGATCCCTGTGTCATCAATACCCTTCTTGTGACCCTCGCGGCGAATAAATTTCACCAGCTCAGCTTGTGTCAGATGCCGCAAACGGATTGGCGGGCATCTGCTTAGAAGAGGCTCGGGCAGGCTCCGGAAGTCATTCGAGGTCAGCACCCACGCCACCCAGCTCATGTCGAATTTCACTTGGTAGTAAGGGCAGCTCCAGTTTTGCGCCGTCATAGGCTCAAGGAGGGGCAGCAAGGCCTCGGTCAGCCCAAACGCTCGTCCTGATACAGATTTCGCCGTGCCGGCTTTTTCGACCTCGTCAACGACAACCACCGGGTTCGCGACCCGAGATTGAAGAATGGTTTCCAGAACTCGGCCGGGAGCGGCATTGCTCCAGCCTTTCTGTGAGCCGACAATTCCAAAAGATGCGTTCTCATTGGTAGCTTCGATCACTGTCGTAGGAACCGACAGCAATTCACCCAGACGGCGGGCCCAATAGCTTTTTCCAATCCCAGGCGGTCCATCAAGTAGAATAGGCGGCAAGCGAAGTCCTGCCGTTCCGTCTCGAACCGACCTCCGCATCGCGTGCCATATCTGCTCGGTCGCGGCGCCCATCCATGGCATTTCTTCATGCAGCGCCGCCGCAATTTCATCAGCACGATGCTCAGTAGTTATCTCCACGAGATTGACCCCGTCATGCAGCGTCGTGAGGCGCTCGCGGTCAACTCTGACGAGATGAGCGAGGCCGGACGCAGCCTGTCTGCGTTCGATGATCCTTCCGGCGCGTCTTTGAACGCGGATCCTGTCAATGTGCGTAATATCTACCGAAAGCAGCTTTTCGGCATCACCCTCGGGCAACTGTTGTTTGCCAGATCTAAGAGCGGCTACGAGCCCGCACCTCAACAGCCGCAGATGCCGGGTGAAACGCTTCTCCAGTCTTTCTCTGGTTTCCTCAGGCGGGAAAAAACGGACGTCGATGAAGGATATCAATGGCATTCTATTGAACCTCGGCGTGCTGGCTTTGAAAGAGAGCGGGGCGGTGATAGGGCGCAGAGGCAACCCGGCGCCAATCTATCCCCTCAAACAGGGCTTCGAACTGGGCCTTCGTCAGGGTCATTGTCCCATCCGACAATTTAGGCCAGATGAAACCAGCGCCCTCGATGCGCTTGTAGATCAGAACCAGGCCAGTACCGTCCCACATAAGCACCTTGATCTTGTCACGCCCCTTGGAACGGAACACGAAGAAGGCACCTGAAAACGGATCAAGTTCGAAGTTGCTCATGACGTAGTTGGCGAGACCGTCAATGCCCTTTCGGAAATCAACTGGGGTCGTCGCCAGGTAAATCTTGAATGAGTTTGACGGTGCGATCATGAGGTTTGACCGGCAACCCGAATGAGTTTCATTAAATCGGCTTCGGGTATGCTAACTGGGAACTCAAAACACAGCGTACCGCTGTGGAAACGCGCAAACCCAGGAGGTGTGCCGCGAGTTTCGAGCGGAGCTGAAGGAGGCTGGCATTCTTCGGCCATCCTGATTTCGGCGAACGCAGGGCCTTGGACCGCGATATGCTCGCCTCGGCTGCGGCGGTCAGCGACCCACCACTTGCGAACGAGGCATTCATGGGCTCCCAGTTCCGCGGCGATGTCACCGGGAGACAGGCCGTCCTCCCGGATGCGCCGGGTTGCTTCCCGTTTCAGGTCAATTGGCCAGATATTCTTGCCTGAAGGGGATGTTTCAATGGTGAAACCCCAAACCTCATGTTTCGACATGTTCGCCTCCTACTTTGGATTGGAGGCCTACATATCACTGGTTAGTTGAACGCGTTTAGATGCGTTTGAGGGGGGCAGATGCAACGCTTACGGTTCTGGGGCAGGAGCCGCGAGTTCGGAATCTAGCTCTGAGAGGCGTGCCTCCAGTTCTTCCAGCCGAACCAGAAGACCGGGGGTGCGGAGGCCTTCTGCAATCGCGTCATAAAGCCCGTCAAGCTTGTGACTGGCGGTGGCGCGTTCAGACTTGAGCCGCGCGCGGGCTGCTTCCTGGCTGTCAGCTTCGGTGTTGGCGGCCTTTGTGAATGCCTTGACGAAGGCGGCGACGGCATCGGGCTGCATCAGCCTGGCGCGCAACAAGTTCAGCACGGCTTCTTCCAAAATTGGGCGCCGCACGGATTCTTTGTGGTTGCAGGTTCCGAGCTTACGGGCGGCGGAGCAGGCAAGGTAGTCCCGGCCCGCAGCCGCCAGCGGCCCGCCACAGCTGCCGCAGAATGCAATCCCGGTCAGGAGATGCAGTTTACGCCGCTTCTCCCAGAAGCGGGTGGCTTTCATGGCCTGTACCCGGGGCTCGGCCTCAATTTTCCCCTGGCGCGCTTTCACGGCCTCCCAGAGGCTGTCATCGACGATGCGCAGCTCCGGCACCTCTGTGGTAATCCAGTCAGACGGATCATTGAGGCGCGAGACACGCTTGCCGGTTTGCGGATCTTTCACGTAGCGAAGCCGGTTCCAGACGAGGCGGCCGATATAGAGTTCATTGTTCAGGAGCCCGGTGCCGCGCGCGCGGTGTCCGCGTATTGCCGTATCCCGCCAGAGTTTGCCGCGGGGGCCGGGAATGGCTTCGTTGTTTAGGCGCCGGGCAATGGCCTTGGGAGAGTGCCCGGTAGCGAACTCCGCGAAGACGCGCCGGATGATGGCGGCCTCGGGTTCATTGATGCGCCGCTCACCGGTCACCGGCAGTCCGTCGGCGCCAAGGCAGCGGATCACGTCGTAGCCATAGCTGTTACCACCGCCCGAGCGCCCGGCTTCGACGCGCCCGCGCAAACCGCGGCGTGTCTTGTCAGCCAAGTCTTTCAGGAAGAGCTGGTTCATGGTGCCCTTGAGGCCCACGTGCAGTTCACCGATCTCTCCCTCGGCCAAGGTGACGATACGCACTCCGGTGAAGGAGAGGCGTTTGTAGATCGCCGCAATGTCGGCCTGATCACGGCTGAGCCGGTCCAGGGCTTCCGACAGCACCACATCGAACTGTCCGTCCTGTGCGGCTTGGAACAGCGCTTGCAGGCCGGGCCGCAGCATGGAAGCGCCGGAGATGGCGCGGTCGGAGAAGTTGTCGGCGACACGCCAGCCTTCGGACGCGGCGCGTTCCCGGCAGAGCCGCAGCTGGTCCTCAATCGACGCCTCGCGCTGCATCTGGCTGGAAAAGCGGGTGTAAATGGCAGCTCGGGTCATTGGCGATTCTCCTTCAGCCGGGCAATCAGGGAGGCGTAGTCGCGTCCTGCCTCGATAGTCTGTGCATGGATGTAGTGCCGTTCGGCTGTTCTGAATCCTTTGTGTCCGAGGACGCCGCGAATGAGGCGCGCACTTTCGGGCGAGCTTCTTGCCAGGGTCGTGGCTGCGGCATCGCGAAAGAAGTGGGGTGGAACCCGAACGCCGGTCATGCGCAGGGTTTGCCGGGCGATGCACCGCCCAATACCTGTATAACGCAAGCCGTTCCCTTTGCGGTTAAGCCAAAGGCTAGAGATGTTGCCTTGGCCGCGCTGCGCCAAAAGGGGGCGGGCTTTGTCTATATAGGCACGCAAAGCTGCCGCAGCCTGAGGAGGTACCTCTGCCTCCCAAGGCTGACCGGTCTTGCTCAAGTCTTCCGGAATGGAAACCAGGATGAGATCCTGACCGACAATGAACGAGCTACCGAGTTCCAGGCCTGCGAGCGCGCGCAGGCGTATGGGCATCAAGGCAAGTAGTGAAATCATCGCGCCGTCTCGCATGTCCGTTGCCGCGTAGAGCGAATGATCCAGGCGTGATGCCGAAGTTTCGACCAGCTTGAGCCCAGCTTCCAGCAGAACTGCGCTGGAGAGGATGCGGCCGTGCTTGCGGGACTGCAAACCGCGCCCTGCGTGGTACCTGAGGCGCTTGCGCAGCTTGGTTTCCTGGGACCAATCGCGGCCCGGGGCCGCGGCCATGGCCACCCGGAGCACACCGTCCACAAGCATCAGGCGTGTCATGTCTGCCAAACGGTCCAACGTGCTCAGCCACTGAACCAACCGTGTGCGGGTCACCCGCTCGACCGGGGCGCAAGCAAGCGTAGACGGCTCGGTTGCGGCAAGCCACTTCAGCCACTGCCCGTATCGAAGCGAAAGCGTGTGGCGCGATGTCTTGCGTAGATGGATGAGAGGGCCTTGGCCGTCGAGGGGACCGCCGTCGGCAAAAAGAGCAGCCCACATGGTCCGGTCTGCGGCAGGCCACTGTGGGATCGGCAGGATGAGACTCATTCAGCACCTCGCTTCAGCCCGGCAACCAGATCGGCAAAGGCACGGGTTGCGGATTTGGCTTCCAATCCAGAGTACATGTTGATTGTGTGACTCAGCTCCGAGTGACCAAGCAGCCGGCGGGCGACTTCATATCCGCCGGGGTTGGCGTCGAGCCAATTCATCACGGCGAAGTGGCGAAACAGGTGAGCATTTACTGTGAGTCCGGTTTCCTTGCGCACCCGCCGCGCAATACGCTCGGCTAGAACCGAGGGGTCGACGGGGCCTTCGCCCGACCGCTGCGGAAAAAGGTAGGGTGTGCCTGCCGGGCACATGTAAGGAACTCTGGACGCAAGGTGGGTACCGACAAGACGCACTAAACCCGGTGGAAGCTCGAATTCGATCGGGCGGCCGGTTTTTGTGTCGTCTTCGGTGAGGCTAAGAAAGACGCGCCCATCACCGGGGCGCTGAATATGGCGATCAAATTCCAGACTGGCGAGATTCTTGACCCGAATTGGGCACACCAGCAGGATGGCGATGGCCAGCGCTTCTTCGCGAGCAAGGGCAGTAAGATACGGCTGCCTCTTGCCTGCCGGCCGCTCAAAGACCTGCTCGGGCAGCTGCAGAAGGCGCAGCCTGTGCTTTGGCACCTGCAGCAGACGGAGGCGTTCCCGGTTCTTTGGCGTCATGCCATTCTGCGGGCGGGCAGCCACCTTGGAGGCAAGCATCGTCAATTGTTCACGCGTTTCCTGAGAAGCGTCGAGGACCTTGGCAAGGTTGCGCAGCAGCGCTGCCACCTCACTGATGCTGCGGGATGTCTTGTTCCCGTTTCTGGCGAGCATCTGCCGCAGGCCGCGTTCGGCATTCGCGGGATCGAGCAGGAAGGCAACACCGGTGATCTCCGAGGCGTCCAAGCCCGAGTGCACCAGCTCGGAGGCAAAGTGCATGATCTGGCGGCGGTACTGCTTAAGGGTTGCGGGGCGCAGAGCGCGGCTCCGGCCGCTTTCTGACAGCGGATCTTCATTGCCCAGGCTGGCAATAAGTACATCGGCATCATCCTTGAACGCGGCCGGGAACACCTCCTCCGAGATGCGGATTTTCTTTTGGCGGTTGGGCAGAGCAATGGGATTTGCAGGCCAGCCCGGAACCCGGCGGATGGCGAGGTTCCACCCATTGACCGCCGCTCTGTAGCTCCTTTCAGGATCCTTGCTGATCTCGTTGTGTTCGAGGGCACCGCGATAGGCTAGAGCGTGCTGTTCTCTCACCGCGCCAGGGTCAACCGCAATGCGGTTCAGGAAATGCACGAAGCGGACAAGTGCGGTCTGCAGGGTCTTGTCGTCCATTCCACGGACCTGATCCCACAGAAGGCGCCAGGGTTCGCTCAGATCGCCAATGCGGCGATGGCGCCGCACAAGGATGCCGTGTTCGGCCATCGCCGCCCGGGCATTGCTCACCGCGTTTTGCCAGGTTTTTGGCTTGATGCCGATCAGCGCAGGGCTAACCTTGGAAAGCCGGGGTTGAAGCCACCGGCCGTCGCAAGGAATGTCACTGGGCGGCAGCCCGAGCGCATGTGCGACGCGTTTGAGGCCCGAGATCATGTCGCGTTGGCGGGTGGGGAAAAGCGAGCCCTGTGCGGAGATGCTGTCGATCAGATCCTGGAAGCTGAGTGTGCCTGCAGGAACAAACGCATGATCGAGAGAAATCGCCTTCTGCTGTATCATCGGGATGGCCTCACACCGGTCAAAGTTGGTCTCGGGTGGACAGCTGGGGACAGGCCGCCCGATTCGGGAGAACTCTAGCACAGATAGTCCGCAACTTATGGGCAGGGTGTCTTCCCGATATGTAGTTAAGTTATTGACTTAAAAGGACATATGAGGTCGCTATTCCTGCCAGGAGCAGCGGCGGCGGTAGGCAGTGTGGGCCTCCGGATGAATGCGGATTAGGCGGCCGCCGGGGCCAACCCGGATCACCTCCAGAAGGCCAGCGGAGATCGCGCGGCGCACGGTTTTTTCGGACACATTGTCTTCCAGCGCGACCTCTTTGACCGTCTTCAGGCGGACGCCTGGATCATTCGCAAGTTTTGATTTCGCGGGCATTGGGATCGGCCTCCTCTTGGCAGCTGCCGGCAGCATGCACGTCCTTCGCAGCCGCATCGCCCAGCAGGCGGGCGAGGGAGAGAGCAGCATTGGTGATCTTGTGCAGGTCAGATGCACCTTGCTGTCGTTTGGAGGAAGCACGTGTCATGGGCTGACCATGACAGCCGGGACTTTGACCGGTCCAAGTGTATCAATTGCCGAATTCTGGAGGAGCCCAGAAGTCTTCCTCTTCGCGGGCGATGGCATCACGCAAACGGTCAATGTCTTTGCGGATCGTCTCACCGCTTAAGCCTTGGCTGGGCTCGGTGATCATCCCGACTACTGTTTGAATAAACTCTATGAGGCGCCCCTGCCGCTGATGACTTTTGCGGAAAAGAAACGCCGTCGTGTAAGTCAGAGAATATCCGGCGTCTTTCCAAGCATAGCAGCAAGTCTCTACGATGTATTGGCGCCGCTTGTCGTGTGCCCTACGTTTGTCACGCGGAGACAGATCTGCCGCAGCTCCGGGCGTACTGCGGAGGTGCTCAAGGGCAGCAACGATGTCCGGCGTGATTACCTCTGAGTTTCCCAAGGCGGATATGGCTTGCGGCAGCAAAGTTGCGTCCTCAGGGCTGGCTGCAAAAAACGCAGACAGCTTTTCAAGAGCCGCCAGCAAATCTTGCCTCGTGTAAGCCTCGCTCTTGGACTGACGGATCAGTTTCCCGAGAACCTTTCTTCCCCTCTCAATAGCCTGAGCCTTGTTGATTTCGTGCAGATTGATTGCGACGTTTTGATCGTTGTTGAGGCAATGCCCCAATTCAATCGATAGCCGCTCAACAAGTTTTTTTGGCAGTGAAAACCTGTCACCCAGATGGGCCTTCATGCCTGGATTGAGCACTCCGTCCAAACCGTAGCTGCCAAGCCGCCAACCCGTAGAGCATTTTATGCCGTCCTTATGCAGGTAGATCGAGTAGTTCTCCGCCTCGTACGCCTTTTCTTCATCGGCCTGTATAAAGGCTTCGGTTTCTTCCTGCATGGCTACCCTCACGTTGGCCAAAGAGCCGAGGTTGCTCACTTTCCTTGAAATTCATCCCAAATGGCAAATGCAGGATCTTGTGACGAAGAAGGTGAGGTTCATGGCGACTCAATCCCTACAACAGTTACACACACAGGCGAGAACGGAAAGGGAACAATCTGTTGGGTAGAGATAGAGGCAGCCACGCTGGCCCGAACCGCCTGCGCTATGTGAGGGCTACGGCGCTTCGGGCCAGCTCTCTTCCGGCTTAAGGCAGCTCTGGATGACAGCGAAAAAAGAAAATCAATACACTTGGGCAACAGAACCGCGAATGCGGAGGTTTCAGGCCGGGACCGGGTTCAACCCATCTCCGTTGCGCCTGGTTTACACTCGCTGCTTTTCCTCGCGAACGACCTTGAAAAGCGGTGACCACGGCGCGCTCGCCTGCCGGCCTCGAAAGACGAGCTATGGTTCGGGGACCACCCCATCCCGCGCCGACGCGGCTCCTTCTGGCCCGGCGCAGAAACGCGACAACAAAACCCACCGGCCGGTGAAGCTGCCCTCAGGCGGCTTACTGGATCGGGGACCGCCAAGTTCATACGTGGCCAAGGCGGGGCAGGTGAGAAGCCTGCGGGGAAGCGGCTGGCCACCGAAAAAAGGCATCGCGTTGATACGAACCTGGAAGCGAAGGGCCTTTCCCTGCAAGCCGGGGGGAAGGAGCGGGGGCCGGATATTGTCCTGCGTAAAGTAGGTGCCGCGAGTTTTCTGGAAGCGTAACTATGGGTTTTTGGGCGGGCTGGAAGGTGTTTTAGGTAAGCCATGGAGTCTGCTGTTGGCAAAATCTCCAATCTCAGAGAGGTTATTAGTGTTTTCTTGTGCAAGCCGCCAAGATTGAGCAGGTGCAAAGAGGGGGCTGACAGCCTGAGCCGCCCAAAAAAATCCATAGTAACACGCCTAAGATCGCTTTCTCAAAACACTTGTTTGCCTCATGGGGGGGCGAGCGCTGCTGCGTGGTGTGGTCTCCTGGAAAAGATCATCCGCAATACGTATGTTCGATTGGTCTGAGCAACCGGATTCGGTCTGCGCTTCATCGAACCAGGCAAGCCGGTGTAGCAAACTTTCGTCGCAAGTCTCAGCCGCAAGTTTCACGGTGAGTGCCTGCCTCCCTTCATTCCAAACCCTGCGTCAGGCTCGCGAGGAAATGGGCAGCCAGCCCGAAAGCGATTACGTGTCCCATACCAACGTTCCAGAGCGGTCGCTGGTCTGCCGTCACGTCTCTATTCACACAATTTGGTGATGGACTTGCGCAAGATCTCACGGTTATTCAGTTTGGATAGAACCTGCAGAAATGCCAGATTGAGTAAATTCTTCTAAGCCTCAAAAAAATAGGAAGTTGGAATCTTGAAAGAAATCTTGCCAAGTAACGTCATCTTCAACGTCAAATAAGATGCGTTCATTGGTCGATCTGACACACACTGTAAAATAATCGTTATTATCTATAACGGTTTTCCAAGCCTTCAAGTCAGAGCGGTTTTCGACACCAGAGAATCCATCAAATTCAATTTTGTCCTCGCCAACTACAAAATCTCGCACCAAATCTAGCTGAGTGCTTCTTTCAGTGACCGTTCCGCTTAGCTCATCCCAGTCGACCAAGTCTCCAGTTTTGAATTCAAACACGTCATTCCCGGCACCTCCGGATACAATATCTTTTCCGCTTCCGCCATTGAAAGTGTCATTGCCACCGGAGCCGTTAATCAAATCATCTCCAGCTCCGCCGTAGACCGTGTCTTGGCCATGTTGATCATTCTGGCCGTTGTCATGGAACACATCATTTCCATCGCCGAGTAAGACAAGGTCACGCCCGTTACCGCCCCATACGCTGTCATTTCCCTCTCCAGCGTCAATAGTGTCGTAATTTTTGCCGCCGTGAATTTGATCATTGCCTATCCCGCCTGAAATGGAGTCGTTCCCTTCATTACCGCATAAAAGGTCATGGCCGCCGCCACCATTGATTACGTCATGGCCGGCTCCGCCGTAGACCGTGTCTTGGCCATGTTGATCATTCTGGCCGTTGTCATGGAACACATCACTTCCATCGCCGAGTAAGACAAGGTCGCGCCCGTTGCCGCCCCATACGCTGTCGTTTCCTTCTCCAGCGTCAATAGTGTCGTAATTTGCGCCGCCATCAATCTCGTCGTTGCCACTTCCACCCATGATTTCATCGTCTCCTGCCCCTCCGTATAGAGTATCGCTACCTGCGTTCCCTTCGAGCAAATCATTGCCTCCAGCACCGATAATTGAGTCATTTCCGCCACGACCGACAATGATGTCTGCTCTCTCCGTTATGTAAGAGATTTCGATCCTGGTATTCGCCCACGCGTTCAGGTCAAGCTCAACTAGGCCACCCGTAGTGACGGCACCATCGCTGTAATTTAGTACCGGAACTGCATTTGAATCTTCGCCGCCTGCACCACCGTCCCAGAGTTCGGTCTTTACGATGAAATAGGATGTGTTAGGAATGTACCTGCCTACATCAAGGGTAACATTTTCGGAAAATTCACCACTGCGCTCCGAAACGAAGAGTACGAGAGAATTGTCATCCTCGGGATCTCCATACCCATGTACGTCGATCTTTCCCAGAACTTCAAAATCGAACTTGGCTTGAAGACCCACGAGGCTTTCGCTCATCATCTTGAAAGCTTCACCAGAAATCGATAACCCGTCTCCGTGATGATTTAGAAGGGCCCTTTCTTGCGTTTGGTTGAAGGTAAGTGGCCAGATCTGCGCTGCTTCCACCCCATGTGTGGCCATTTCATAGACCATCTCCACCAGCATTGAAGCATGCTTGAGGCCCTTAGTGTCGTGTGTACCTTCTTGCGGATTCCATTCTGTTAGATGCTGCGTCAACTCTGGCAAATCCTCGGATCTGTCGAGCAATTCCTCAAACGCATTGACCCGTCGAAAAACATTTGATTTTCCTGCATCCACTCCTGCGAGACCTTCATTGGCATAGTAGTGTAGGAGGGCGCCGGTGATTGCCTCTGGTGCACCATCTGCCGCATTTATGCCAACTGCAATATCTGCTGCCTGCTCCCAATCCCGGCCTTGACCATCTATAGTGTAAGTCTGGAAACTGATGGGAATGACGCCATCGTATTCCTCGTCAATGTAGCTTTGCCTGTAAAATGACGGTACATTGCCGCTCACATCGACATAGATCGAAGACGTTTCATTTGGCGAGAATATCCCGGCAGAAGCCGTGGTCTGCACGAGAATGTCGGCATCATTTCCAGCGGCATCAAGTTTTTTGTGCACCAGAACGGAAAGTTGCCCGACAAGGCGACCATACTCGGCGGCTGTCATTTGGCCACTGCCCCAGAACTCATTTCCGAGCTCGAATGCCGTAACGATAACGCCGTTATCCTCAGCATTCTTTAGAGCTGCATCAATGTAGGAAAGTACGTCATTCACATAATCCGAATCCAATTGATTTCTGGAGCCGAATGTGCCGCTCTGCAAGGCCTGTAAAGCATTGGTTTCAAACCCGCCTTGGGTAGGGATGACAATCGAAACATCAGCACCTATGGCTCCCGCGGCCCCAAAAAATTCATCCATTGGTGTTAAAGCCACAGAGGAATCAATTTTTGATACGGCCGAGTTTGGTTTGTTTATGTCGAAGTGCGTTTCGGTGACAGCCCCGCCAGGAAACCGAAGTGTTGAAACTCCCAAGCTCTGAACATCTACTTTATGACTGTCGGAATGGTCAACGAACTCGGTGTCGTAGTGCGTTACCAAATTCGCCCCAAACATGGATGAGGTGATTGTCACGATGTCTGTTGCGGCATCATTTTGATCAATAATGGAATAAACGGGCATTTTTTTCCTCACAAAACTCGGAAAGCAGTTGGGTGCACCATCAACCCACGCGGCATAAGCCGCTCATATCCGGCGTCGGTCCCTTGCGTACGGGATTATCCGGGGTCTCCAGTGTCGTAGGGAGCATCACAGGGCAGCAGTAGGCATTCACTGCAGCTTTTCGTTTACCCTAGTTGGATAGCCCCCATGTGCCGTAAGCTTTCTAATTGTGAAAAGGTTTCTGAACCAAATGAAAGCAGACTTTTGTCCTGGAACTTGTTTGCAAGAATGGCTGCAGCCGAAGTTATATGCCCACTGAAACGCATTTCCTTAGGCTTCAGGTTTCCTGCCTCTAAACCAATGAGGGTTAACTCTTCAGCTATAAGTTTTTTTGGATCTGATAGTTCGGTCAAAAAGCAGGAGACGTTACCTGTCCATTTTCGCAGGGGTGCACTCAGCCTCCTGCGAGATACTAAAACCATTGCGTTAAGCAACAAAATCACTTTTTGCTCTCCCTTCTCAGAGTTTGCCCCGGGCGCGACAGCGAAGGTTCAGAGGCAAACTGGCAAAGCGATCAAGAACAATCGCGAACAGTGAGTGAACATTGGGGGAACTTTTTGAATATTCCGTTAATGGACATGGTTCCCAACCTTCCCTCTTGCAGGCTTCTGGGTAAGCAAAGGTGTGCGTAAAATTTTCGGAAAATTCATTAAGTTTACACTTGCTTAACCACTTGCGGGGAAGCATGGAATTGCAGCTTCAACCAAGCTGCCAAAACAAAGAGCCTTTCTATTTATTGGGGTTGTCAGCTTCTTTTCTGACCGAGCACTAGTGGTATCATCAGTGGTTTTAATCAGCCATTGCTGGGTGCAATGATAAAACCGAAATCACATAGCGACAGCAGGCTTGTCGTGCTGGGTGGGAAGTTCAGTTGGAGAAGCTAAATGCCAAATAAGGAAACTCAATCTGGAAAAGTGATTCAAATATTGAGCCTCTCACGAGCAGCAATGAACACTTCACGCAAATCCCCAATGCAAAATGTGCCATCTCCTCGTGATCTGGTAAGAAGAGAATTTTCGCGAAGGCCTTGCTCGACGAATGAAGGAGATATCTTCGAACAAGTATTTCGGGACTTGGACGACGAAACCTTTTGGCAGTTAATGGAGTTTATAGAAGAGGCGGGTTATTCGATTTACCATGCAAGTTGCGACATCGAAGAGTCTCACGAGAATTTCCGAGCTTTAAGGCCATCACCTGATGAAACTTGACGGACTCTCCTTGTCACATGGGTCTGCGTTTATTTTCGTGTGGTTCAGATGCCACCCCTCCCTTCGCAGCAGTATGTGCAGGCGACGATATCCATGCCGCACACGGCATTCGGTCAACTCATTCAGGCGCATCTGCTGGGCATCCCGAAAACCACGTTCTACAACTGGTTCGGGCCACCCGGCACCACCATCGGCTTTCTGGAACCTGTGCGGAGGAAGAAGTGCTTAATGATCGCTAGGTAATATGTGCAGGCCGGGCCTATCTGAAGACGGAGGCGCTACTTTCAACTCGATGCAAACTTCAAGCCAACCATGGAAACGGCCGCTACAGCCCCAGTTTTGATCGGGTTGCCATAACATTGGAATGGAATTTGTAACCTTTTTTCATCCCGGAATACTCTTTAACTCCAGAGATTTTGCCAGCCAGCGGCCACCATTCCGAATCATTCGGCCAGCTGCGCCAAACTGTTCCCCAGCGGTCGACAACATGAGAAATACACGTTTGGTCGCCAAGGCTTTTTCCTGCCCGGCTGCCGTTGGGCCAGTACCAGGACAGCTGATGGCACATACGGCCTTGGGCGTCGACTTCCCATTGCCCGGCGCCGAGGCTGTCACTGTTGTCGCCGCACCAGGCGCGGGCTTGCTGATTAGGTGAGTAGTAGATGCCGCCATTGCATCCTTCAGCCCAGATATCAGTATTCCCAGCATAGATATTCGCTACAAGTTGTGGGGGCACAGGCTTTGCGCTGCGGGGCTTTGGGTCCGCAAGAACAAGAGATGGAATGGTGCCCAAAAGTACGGCGGCCATCAGTTTTACGGCAGTCTTCATGTAATCCCCACTAAGCGCAAGAGCCCAATCTTGGATACTCATTCGGGCGAAACTTCCTTGGGATTAAGGTGATAGAGCGCTTTCGGAGAGAAACAACAACCTTTTTTAGAATCTGAAGCAAACCTCGTGCGACCAGCCGGATTTCTCATTCAATTCTTGCAACTGGCCGCCATTGTTTCCGAATTGTCGACGAAGCTTGAAGGTGCGACGCCGACCTCCGGTAAGAACTGATGTTGCCGGTATCCAAGTTTTTTGACCGGTTTCCGCGCAAACGCCTGTTATGCTGCTGGTGTCAACAGTGCCTCGCAAATCTATGGAATTGTCGCTTTAATTTAGTGTTTAAAGCGAATTTTTGGCTAAAACTTGAAGAAATTTTGACAAGCCCTGCCTTAATGGGAACATTGTAGGCCATGTAGCCTGATCTGCTTGTCATGCGTGGAACTCTGTGAGGACGGGCGCTGCGCAGTCTAGACAGCAGTGTTGGCCTGCAAAGGGGTCGGGGGACCGTGGCTGACAGTAGTGTTGATTTATGCTTTGCGGGTTTGTGCCTGGCAGCTTTCGAAGAGCAGTACGGCTGTGTTCGGAGGGTGATCGTTTGACGCGGTTTTCCTTTCACCAGGACAGACTTGAAACCGTTTCGTCATCCGGCAGGGTATTTGCCGATCCCAAAAGGATCCGCGTTCGCCGGGTTAGGGCTGTTCTTGTTGCCTTGGTAACGGCCGTCATTTGCTGGGCTGTGCTGTTTCTTGACGGCGCTTTCTCTTTGCAGTCTGCACTGCGGGAGCTGAATCCATTCTACGATGAAAAGCATGTTTATGCTTCTTATAAGGTGGACGGTTCCAGTTATCATGATCAAGTACATTTGGCTTCGGCCTTTGCGGTACCAGAAGCAGAAACTTCCTGTGGAGATGGACGCAAACAGCCCCTTTTTTCGGCGCTGGCAAACACGGCGGTTCCCAAGATATTTGGTCATGTGCCTGTGTCATCTGAACAAGCATTTTTGTCGCTGGAAGACAGTTGCGGCCAAATTGGCGTGGTCGTGCCTGAGTGGATCAGCATCGTCGAGAAAGGAGGCCGTCCTGCAGTCTCTGTTATCAGCAAGGATACCCGGATTGCTGTTGAAGAGTACATTGCCAGGACGGCTATGCGTCCGCAGCTTCTGCCGGTCATTTTGCTCGGTGAGGCAAGGCAGAAAGAGGTCTTTCTCGAAGGCCTCGCAGATACAGAGCGAGTGGCAGCGCTGGCCGAAGATATGGCCGCCGCAGTGACGGCATTGAATGCACAAGGTGCATGCCTGGACTTAACTGGATTGAAGCCAGACGCATTCCGTCGCCTCAAGCCACTGATGTCGAACTTTTCAAATGCGTTCCGTTCCCGAGGGCTGAAAGCCTGTACTATCCTTGCAGGCCAGCAGTCCCACTGGAAGGAAGAGGATCTGAGTGATCTGTTTGACCAGATTATCCTGAAGCTGTTTCAGCAGCCTTGGGTGGAGTCTGTGCCAGGCCCGCTTGCACCTTTCAACTGGACGGCAGACTTGTCCGCTGAGGCAGTCCAGGCTGTCGGAGCAGACAAGCTGGTTGTCGCGCTCGGCAATTTCTCGGTTGAGTGGACGTCTGGCGTATCAAAGCCTGAGGTCTTGTCATACTCGGAAGCCATGCAGAGAGTAAGCTCCTCAGGAGCAAAATTGCGGTTCAGCGCCAAAGCCCAAAACAGCTTTAGCCGCTACCGTGACGCCCAAGGACGTCAGCGCAAAATCTGGATGCTGGATGCCGCGTCAGCACACAACCAGCTGGTGCGCCTCAAGGAGCTTGGCATTGCCAACGTTGCCGTGTGGTCTCTTGGGCAAGAGGATCCCGGAATTTGGAAAGTCCTGCAGCATCAAGATGCTTCCAAAGATGTTTTGGGGGCTGAACTTCATGTCGTAGAGCTCAATAACTATGTTGATTACAAAGGACATGGCGCGTTTATCCGCATCGACCAGCGCGCAACTGCAGGAGCACGTCAATTTTCCTTCGAGGCGGAGAGTGGCCTGATCAGCAACCAGACCTATAGCCTTCTGCCCAAGCCGTATTCGATTGAGCTCTACGGCAAACCGGACAGGCGCAAGCTTGTGCTGACCTTTGATGACGGTCCGCATGAAAAATACACCAAGGAAATTCTGGATATCCTGCAGGAAGAGAACGTTCCCGGGTCCTTCTTTGTTGTCGGCACCAGTGTCATGGATGCTCCCGACCTGGTCACCCGGATGGTTGACGAAGGGCACGAGGTCGGTGCGCACAGCTTTTCTCACCCCAGAATGGACCAGATCTCCAACACCCGCGTTGATCTGGAGTTTTCGCTCTCAGCCAAAATCCTGGCTGGATCTACCGGTCGGAAGACCTTGCTCTACCGCGAACCCTTCCAGCGTAGCGGCGGCCCGATCAGCGCAGAGCGGGTGGCCTCACTGGAGGCAGCTGAAGCCCGGGGGTTCGCGATTGCGGGTATGGAAATTGTTCCCAAGGATTGGGAAGGCTGGGACAGCGGGGAAATCGTAAATTATGTGATAGACCAGGTGGAACAGGGGAGCGGCAATGTCATTCTTTTGCATGACGGTGGCCAGGACCGTACTGCCACAGTAGACGCAGTTCGCCCGATAATCCGTTCACTGCGGGCAAAAGGCTATGAGTTTACGACGCTGGCGGATCTTCTTGGCACCAACCGGGCTGCGCTGATGCCTGTTGCCGAGGGCGGATCCCCGGCCTTTGACAGAGTTTCCTTCTCCATTGTCTGGATAGCGCAGCAAGCTGTCGTTGTTGTTTTCTGGACGGTGCTTGCAATTGGCATAGTTCGCTCTGCCGGCATTCTGATCCTGGCGGTTTTGAACCGCCGGGAAAGATTTACACCCCTGCAAAGACAGCCGAAGGTTGCGGTGATAATCCCCGCCCACAATGAGGCAAAGGTGATCTCCCAGAGCATCGAAAGCGTGCGCACCAGCGGCTACAAGAACCTGGAAATTATCGTGGTGGATGACGGCTCCACCGACGACACGCTTATTGAGGTGCTCAAGTTTGGCCACAAGAGCGAAGTCCGCCTCATCTCCCAACCAAACCAAGGGAAGTGGAGTGCGCTTAACAGGGCGATACTGAGCACAGATGCTGAGTTTGTCGTCTGCATCGATGCGGATACGCAAGTGGGCAGGAACGCAATTACACATCTTGTCAGGCACTTTGCAGATCCGAAGACCGGTGCGGTGGCAGGTAAAATCATTGCAGGCAACCGTGTGAACCTGCTGACCCGGCTGCAGGCATTTGAGTATGCAACGTCCCAGAATGTCGAAAGGAAAGCGTTTGACCTGATCAACGGCATTCTGGTGGTTCCAGGAGCCATCGGTGCGTGGCGGGTTGAGGCTTTGAAGAAAGCGGGATTGTTCAGTGAGGAAACTCTGACCGAAGATACTGACCTCACAATCCAGGTGAACCGGGCGGGGTATAATATCGTCTTCGAGCCAAAGGCCAAGGCGTACACCGAAGTGCCGGAGAAGGTGGGTCAGCTTCTGAAACAGCGGCTTCGATGGTCCTTTGGAATGTTCCAAAGCGCCTGGAAGCATAAACGGGCGATCATTGAGAGGCGTTCGGTTGGCTTGGTATCAATTTCCGACATGTTTGTGTTTGGCTATGTTTTCCCGCTGTTGGCCCCTATCGCAGATCTGTTTGTGATCTTGATGCTGTACAAGCTGATGGCCGGTGGCTGGGCAGGCGAGGTTGGAGGTTCCCAGCACACACAGTCGGCGCAGTACATATGGGCCTACCTTGCACTCCCGGCGCTAGAGCTGTTGATTGCTGCCATTGCCATCACATCCGATGAAGATGAAAGCAGATGGTCCTTGCTGCTGTTTCCGATTCAACGCCTCGTCTACCGTCCGCTCATGTATTTTTCGGTAATACGCTCAGTTTTACGTGCCGTAACCGGACGTTTAGCCAGCTGGGGTAGCGTAAAGCGCCAAGGACGAGACTATGGATTGGTGGCCGGCCATACATGAGACGCAGATTATTTCTGAAATCGGTCGCGGCCGGCTTGGCCCTGTTCCCAGGGGTTGGATCAGCTTCTGTTGCGCGGAAGCTTCCTGCGCAAACTGTCCCCGTAGTGACAGATATCAATGAAGACGTTTCAATCCCGCACCTTATTACGGTGATTGATGCCTTTGTTGACCAGAACATACCGCTCGCCTGCGTGGTGAACCCCTATGATAAACAAGGCCGCCCGCATACTGCAAAAAGCAAACTAGCACAGGTTCTGAACGGCTATCTGATTGGCAGAAGCGGGTTGGATGTTGTGCCTTACGTTCCGGAACTGCAGTCACTGTCCGAGCATTTCCAAGCCCGGGCGGCTCATGACGCCGTCTTTGCCATGCAAGGGATGCTGTGGTCGGGGGGCTCTGCCCGGCAGCCGGCCAAGGTCCTGCAGGCAATCGCCTGTGCGGACCAGGAAAATCCTGCTGCTCCGCGCGGAGTGCGTTCTGCGGGCATTCTCAATCTCCTGTCGGTTCCGGCGCAGTCAGCTCCGGTCAGGACCGAAACTTGGGGCAATGGTGTCGTGAGGCTGTTTGGCGGCAACCTGCTATCCCTGAATGATTTTGACGGGAAAGCGCAAACCGCCGCAGCTTCTGCCAGCCAGAATATAATCTACTTCTCAGCGAAGGATTTCTCTGGGATGGATGTGAAAAAGCTGAAGGCAGCCGCGATTTGGTTTGCCAGCGCGCTGTCGCAACAAGAGCTGGATGGAGAAGTGTCGCTATTGCCGGTGACAGACATTCAACTGCGCGACACCTACGGCTTCAAACGGACGGTTTGCCTGCATGTTCTGAAGCCGCAAGAGAATGATCGTGATCAATTATCCGGGTATTCAGGTTTTACAAAGTTTCTTCAGGCAGCCGGAATCCCCCATTCCGCCGGAAACCAGTTTGCGGGTGAGGCCGACAACGGTTTTTGGGTTCCAACCGACTTTCAGCCAAAGAACGCTGAAACCAGTACCGCGCAACACAGAATGCTCCCTGTGGAAATTGAAAGCCGGAGTGAGGCGAAAATCCGGACGGTCAGGCCGTTGGGTCCTGGAATCGGCATTGCCTTTATCGCAGAAACAGGTGGTGCCCAAGGGCTGGAGGGCGCAGGTTTCCTGCAATTACCGCAACGGGTTGTCAGCGATGGCGGTGCGGCGGAAGCATTTGAGTCAGCCACGGCGGGAACCGGGGATGTGGTGGTTTTTATACAGTCGGAGGCGATTGCCTTTCCGCCTGAGCGGCGAGCGTTGGAAACCCTTTTGAAGGACATGCTCAGGGATGAGGAGACGAAGTTTCTCCTTCTTGAAGAGTTTGCCCGGACCGTTGCCCCGGCAGGGCCGCTGCCAACACGATGGAGGAGGACGGCTGCTGCCGCGCCGGAGTTGACAAGAACACGCCAGAACCTCTCGGATGCCAAGCGGCAAGAGCTTTTGGAAGATGCCCGCGTTGCCTGGCAATATTTCGAAAATTTCACTGATCCCAGGACCGGGTTGTGTCCGGCGACAGTGGACTTCGCACCGGGCGGGCGGAAACACGAGGCCGTCACGATGTGGGATGTTGGCAGTCACATCAATGGCTTAGTGGCTGCTGTGCAGATTGGCTTGATCAGCCAACCGGACTTTGAAACTGCTATCCGCAAGATCCTGCCCAATATCACGGGCAGGACCTTCATGGGACGTCACTTGCCGCAGGGATGGATCCGGACTGATCGCCGCAAATGGGGCAACAGGGACTTTGACGGATCCGACGCAGGCCGGCTGCTTGCTGCCTTGGACAACCTGCGCCGGCACAGCAGTTTCGGAGAGCAACTGGCTAAGCTTGTCGCTTCCTGGGACCTTCGGAAGGTGATCATAGAGGGTGAAATTCACTCGGTCACAAATGGAGAACTTGAGACTTCATATGTGTCACATAGCGCCCATTACTCGGCATTGGCCTTCCGGCGGTGGGGGATCGCTGCCAAATCCCCATATGAGGTCTTTGCTGGCCGTTCGGCAGCCGATGGGCAAATGGCATTGCTGGAAGCTGCGGCCAAAATCGGGCCGTTCGGCGCAGAACCCCTGCTGCTTGAAGCAATGGAAATGAGGATGTCGAAGGAAAGCGCCTATCTGGCGGATGTCTTGTTTGCCGCTCAATTGGAGGACTTTCGCGAGACCGGTCGGCTCATCTGCGTCTCGGAAGGGGCAATCGACAAGTCGCCCTGGTTCCTCTATCAGGGGTTGCAACTGGATGCAAAGAAACGGACCTGGGCCTTTGACACGGTTGGGCAGGAGCCTGAATACAGAACGCCTGAGTTTCGTGAGGAAAATCTGGTTATCAGCAGTAAGGCTGCTTTTCTCTGGTCAGCTTATCAGCCGCATGAATACTCTGAGAAACTATACAGGTTCACTAGAAGTGCCGCGAAAACAAAGAACGGGTTTGCGTCGAGCATCTACCTGAAGACCGGTCGAACAACCGAGACCTACTCTGACTTGAATACAAACGGTGTTATTCTTCAGGCCATTGCCCATCGTCTTGCCCGCTCCAACTGACAGGCTTAAGCCGGCAAGACATGGATTTACTGCAGCTTCGCGTCAAAGGGCTGCACACCCGCTGGCTGCAATTTCCCCTGGTGTAACCGGGTAGCCAGGACCGGGATTTAGAATCACCAGCTGAATTCCCGTGATACGGTTCATGCAGCGGTCGACCCAATTCTCGTCGATACCTTGGCCGCCAACGTAGATATCCAGCCAATCGTGCCCCTGGTAGCCGCTGTGGCAAGGGCCTGCTTGCGGTTTCGGCCCGTCACCGCAAAGATCCTCGACAATTGCGTATCTTTGCAAGTTTTTAACGTAGAATTTCGTGCCTGCAGGGTAGTCCATGTAGCTGCGGCCGTTTCGTTTCACATGCCCGACTGCAAGAGTGATCGGATCCTCGTAGGTTCCTGTTCCGCCAGCCTGCCGGTGGATCACTGGCCGGGCAATCTGTGCCGATCCGCGGGGAGTGTTGTCCCAGTAGCTGTAGCCGGTTAAGAATACGTTCATGATTTGTTCTTTGCGGGGCGCGGAACTTCCGCCAATTTTCCCAGGCACACCTTCGTCAACTAGGAGACGGGTGCTGTGCATGCCTTTGAGCCGGTCGCTTGCCTTTTCACTCACACTGCAAGCAGCTGTTGAAAGCAACGTTCCGGTTAAGAACACAAATTTGGAAATTTTGTAAGTCATACCGCCATCCTGTTTAACTGAGAACTCAGGAAGCCGCAGAACACTTTGATATCGCGGCTGCCAGCAGTCGCAATATGCATGACGGAGGATAATAACGTGTTAAAATATAAGGGAGAATTTTAACTCTCTCAAACCTTGGAGGTCAGGTGAGTTGCCGAGAGGTATGTTTCTTTTCTTGAAGAAGGCACTGCAGGGTACGGGTGAGGCGGATACTGAAAGCTGCGAAATCCTCTTGTCAGGGTTGATCACAGGGTTTCTCGCTCTGCTGGCTTTTTATGATTGTCGTTCTGGTAGCTATAGTCTCCATGAGCGCAGTGAACTGTGGGCTGGAAGGTTTCAAGCGCAGACAGGCCCTAAAGGGCTTCTAGGAAGCCCAGTGCGGTAAAGATAGAACATTCCCCTCCGCATGGTTGTTTGCTGCCTTCAAAGAGGCGCTAAACATACTCCGTTGCCTCACACGGTCGAGTTTGCAAAGGGCGCTTCCTGCGCAAAGCTGACTGGGTTTAACATTCTGGCGATGGTTGAAAAGGCAGCTGTCGAGCTTGAACGAATATCACTTCTTTAGAGTGATCTTCGTTCGGCAAAGGCCAAATCCTGCTCCCGCAACCAACACAATTTCATCAGACATATCAAAGGCTTCTGGCGCACCGCCCGAAGCCTTCTTTGTGTCCGCGCCTTCCGCACCCGCCGCAAGACGCAGAAGCCCGGCCAGATCCCCCTCCAGCGTCAGATCCAGGCCAGCGCCCGCCGCCGCAGGCGTCAGCACGATCCGCTCCACCAGAGCCCGCAGCGCCTCCTTGGCATCCTCCATGCCCTCGGCGGAACCAAGGCTCCGGATCAGCCGCGACACCCGCTCGCGGTAGGCCTCCGCCATCGACGGGTGAAACGCCACCGTGTCCGGGGCAGGGGTATGCTCCAGCTCCCGTTCCAGCTGCTGACGCCGCGTGTCGAGCTCGATCATCCGGTCCTTCACCTGATCTGCGGGAATGCCTGCGATGATCGCATCCACCAGCTTCTGATGATCCCGTTTGGCGCGGGCGAGCGCCTGTTCCTTTTCCTTGCGGTTCCCGGCGGCTGCGGCCTTCAGCCGGTTGCGCTCGGCAGTGTATTCTTCGCAGAAGGCCTGCACCGCATCCGGATCCATCAGGTGGTTCGCCAGCGCATCCAGCACCCGGGCTTCCAGGTCGGCCTGCTTGATCGTGCGCTTGTTGCTGCAGACCGCGGCCCCCTTGTTGCGGGCCGGGGAGCAGCCGAAGCTGTCCCTGGAGATCTTGGCAAGGCCGCCGCCGCAGCAGCCGCAGGCCATCAGGCCGGAAAACAAGGTCTTGGGGCGGCGCCGGTCCCAGACCGGCACATTGGTGCCCGCGGTCTTCAGTTCGCCCTGGCGGGCCCGGACCGCATCCCAGAGATCCTGTTCGACGATCCGCAACTGCGGAAGACTCTGTTGCGCAAATCGGTTGAGGGCCAAGGTTCCCCTTTCCCCAGACGGACTTATCCCACTGCCTCTGTGACGGGTATGCCAAGCGCGGTGAATCCGTTCATGACCGCAACACGGAGCTGAAGCTCGGCAACCTGACGTCCAGGATCCCGTGCCATCAGTCTTTGTCCCAGCAGTTTCATGCAGTGCATCTTGGTTTCGGCACGACTTCGGCGGTGGTATCCACTCCATTTCCGCCAAAGCGCTCGGCCAAGGTATTTCGACGCCCGCAGCGCTTCGTTGCGCGCAATCGCGCCTGCGGTGTCGGGTTTCCAGGGCTTGGCGTTCTTGCGGGGCGGGACGACGGCATTGGCACCTCGGTTGGCGATGGCATCGTGGCACTTGCGCGTATCGTAGGCGCCATCTGCCGTGACACTGCCGATCTCCTGCTCGGGCGGGATCTGATTAAGCAGTTCCGGCAGCATGGGCGCATCACCAATGTTGCTACTGGTGAACTCGACTGCCCGGATTTCCAGTGTCTTTTCGTCGATACCGAGGTGAACCTTGCGCCACACGCGGCGTTTCGAGCCACCGTGCTTGCGCGCATTCCACTCGCCTTCGCCCTCTACCTTTATCCCAGTGCTGTCGATCAGCAGGTGTAGCGGCCCCTCAGAACCACGATACGGGATGTTCACGGCGAGAGACTTCTGGCGGCGTGAAAGCGTGCTAAAATCCGGTACCGACCAGTCCAATCCACTCAATCGCAGGAGACTTTCCACGAAGCCGGTCGTCTGCCTGAGCGCCATACGGAACAGCACCTTCATCGTCAGGCAGGTCTTGATCGCGGCGTCGCTATAGATGGGCTGTCGGCCTCTCTTGCCGGTCGGCCGGGCCTCCCACGTCATCTCGGGATCGAACCAGATCGTCAGAGAGCCACGACGCTTCAGCGCTTCGTTATAGGCCCGCCAGTTCTTGATCTTGTAGGTCGGGGGTGTTGGTCTGCTCATGCCCTCCAGCTATCACGCTGGATTCATGAGATGAATCCCTCACCCGATTTGCGCAACAGAGCCCATGTCCCCTCTCATCGATACTGCGTATCGACTGCCGGGCAGCGGATAAAGGACACCATCACTTCGACCGGCGGTCGAGCTCCGCCATCGCAAAATACGCCGATGCCTTGCGGAGGATCTCGTTCGCCTGGCGCAGCTCGCGGTTCTCCCGCTCAAGCGCCTTCGTTTGGGCCTTCAAATGATCCCCCGGATCATGTGATCGCTGCGCGAACGACCCGCACTGTCGGCGACATCGGTGGGAACACCCGCCCGCTTGCCGCTGTCGACTTCTGCCTTCTTCACCCACTCATTCAACGTATGCGCCGAACAGCCAATCTTCGCGGATATTGACATGATCGCCTGCCAGCGGGAACTGTGCTGGCCCTGGTTGTCCAGCACCAGACGCACCGCACGCTCGCGGACCTCAGGGGAATACTTGTTTGTTGTCTTGCTCATTGTGGCTTCATCCTACTCAGGAGTTGAAGCCTCCGGCAAACCCGGTGCGGTTCACATTCCGCCGTACTTCTTCTTCCAGCGATAGTAGGTCTGTTCCGTAACGCCGATCTGACGGATCGCATCTATGCGGGGCATGCCTTGCCCCATCAAGACTTCAACCTGCCGTAACTTCACGACAATCTCTTCAGGCTTGGGCCTCTTGGTCGCCATCTGTGGTCCTCCGTTGCCTAATCATAGGGGCGGACCACTTCTTTGGGGGAGCCTCAGGCTACCGCCCACCTGCGCCAGAGGCCATCGTCCTGATGGACCAAAGGCCAACCATGCACTAACTTTCAATTTGGACCACTCAAGTGGGGCTACTCAGAACTGCGTCAGCCGTGCATACTATTTTGGAGATGACGGTCAACGCCTGAGGATAGAGTGAAAGATGACTCGAGCCTCGATCATTGCTGATTTAAGGTCCAACTTCAGCCCGCACGGCGGTCCCGCAACTGCCGAACAGCCATCAATAATTACACCTTTGCCTCAATCTCAGAACTACGGATGCTACCCCCATTTCGCAACGGGGATAGCGTGGCAGGATCAAACCTGCTTGGGAGGAAACTGGTATCAGCTGGCCGTGCGCAGTCCGCGATCAAGAGAAACGCTTCGCAGCATGGCCGAGAAGCGTTTGTAGCTTTCAGGAGAGTAGCGGACAGCAAGGAAGATCATCAGCAGCGAACCTGCCGCCATCACCAGCCAAACGTTGCTCAGATCCGACATAGCATCCCGAACGGCACCAGCCGACAAAGGTACGAAGCTTGCCAGGATATAGCCGCCGCCCTGCACGAAAGAGGTGAAGTTGCCTGCGGTTGTGGGATCATCAACGTGATCGATAGCCACGATGATTGACAGCGGGAACAGAATACCAATGCCAACACCCAGCAACGCCATTGCTAGGAAGGACATATCAATCGGGGCGGTGTACAGAACGCCAAAGCCCAGGGCCGTCACCACCAGCGCTAAGACCAGCGGGCCGCGACGGTCCGGGAAATGGTGAATAAAAGCCGCCACACCCAATGCGGTTGCAGCTTCGATCACTGTCAGCACCGACAGTAACAGGCCTGCGGTTCCTTGTTGCACCCCCTGTTCCAGGTAAAAGGGCGGGATCCAGGCCATCACCAGCATGAAGGCGCCGGTACCTACCCCGAAAAACAGCATCAGCGACCAGCAACGCGCGCTGCGCCAGAACTGCGGAGGCGTTGTGCCCGCCGCGGGGGCAGGCGCCGTGCGCTCACTGTCGGCGTTGCGCGCAGCTATGGCCCAAACCAGGACCGCGAGAACTGCAGGCAGGCTCCAAGCCGCGAGAGTGCCGGTCCATTCCAGTGAGGACGCAAGCCCTGCGGCCGTGCCCGCTGCAATGGATGCGCCGGCCACGATTCCGGTGGAGTAAAGGCCGATCACCCGGCCGGTTGCGGCACCGAAGTTGCGCTTGGCAAAACCCGGCATCAGTGATTGCACCATGGCAATGCCGATCCCCGCCCCCGCAGCGGTGACGAGGAGGCCGGCACCTGTGGGCAGCCACATGCGGGCGGCACAGGACAGGGCAATGATCAGCGCGCCCAGGGTGATGCCGCCGCGCTCGCCCACGGCCGCGCGCAGCTGGCGCACATAGATGGCGCCAATACCCATCAGGAACACCGGGATCATAGTCAGGAAGCCGATGATGGTGGAGTTGACGCCGGTTTCGCCCAGAATTTGCGACACCAGCGGGCCGATGGCAGCAACTGCAGGACGCAGGTTCAGTGAGATCAGGAATATCGCGACCAGCAATAACGCTGGCGACGCTTTGGCGATGCGTATGGTCATGGGAAGTCCTTTCAATGAGAGGTCTGGAAGGTCAAACCGCCGAATAATCCGGCGATTTGATCAGTTCTTGGGGCCGGGTTTCGATGTCCGGGACAAAGACGCTGCCGTGCCTGTCACCCGGTGCCACCGGGCGCAGTGCGATTGAGACCGCATGTGCCGAGCAACCAAAGGCCTGAGCGACCGACTGGGTAATGGCTTCTGAGAGGGTTGCGTGCTGTTCAGCAGGCAGTGTGGTGGCAAAATGCTTGATGATAACGTGGGGCATGGGATCAGGTCTGTTGCAGGTTGCGGATTGCAGGCTGGGCCGGCTGCCATGCTGGAACGTGACGGCGAATTGCAGCGGCCAGCTCGGAAACACCGCCGGGTTTGAGAAGTTCGTAGTGGTCGGCAGCCAGCGCGTGGACCGGTGCCGGAGCGGCCCGAGTTCGGGTGGCTTCCTCCAGGAAGGAGAGATTGTCGCCCGCCGCCTTGAACAGGCACATCGGCGCGGCCACTTGGCGCTGTTCCATCTGCAGCCCGTATTCGGGCGCATAGGTCTGTGCCACCAGCCGGGTGATACGGTCGATCATGCCCGGGTCGAGGTCCGGCTTTTCGGCGGCGATATACGCCACGAAGCCATCCAGATCCGAGACCGTTTCAATCACCGGGGCCACCTGCTCCGGTGCGATGGTCTGGGAAAACACCGAATAGAGGATGGTCAGGAAGGACGCATCGCGGAACAGCGAAGCCTCATCCGCGCGCACCGGATCGCCTCCGGGCAGCTCCGGGGAGCCTGGCGCGATCAGGGTCAGCTCCGCCACCTCGCTTCCTGCCTGCTCCAGCTGATAGGCGGTCTCGTAAGCCACCCGCGCACCAAAGGAATATCCCCAAAGCGTGTAGGGGCCCTCCGGTTGCGCCTGTCGGATCAGTTCGGCATCGCGAGCTGCCATTTCCTGGATCGAGCCGCAAACCTGCTCACCAGGGTTCACGCCAGAGGCCTGCACACCGATGACGGGACGGGGCGTATCAAGTTCCCGTGCAAGATGACGCAGGTTCATCGGATAACCGCCAAGACCGGGCCAGCAGAAAACCGGGCTGCCCGTGCCTTTCTTCAATGGCACTGCACGCGACAGGCTGGAGCCAGCGCTGCCGCCGTCCAAACGGCTAGCAAGCGCTTCGATTGTTGTGTCTTCGAACAGCACCTGAACCGGCAGGCTGGCTTCAAAGGCCCGGTTGATACCCTGCACCAGTTTGACGGCTTTCAGCGAGTCACCCCCGATTTCAAAGAAATCGTCTTGTACCGAGACCTCTTCAATGCCCATTTGCGCGCACCAGATCTCTGCCAGGCGGGTTTCCGTATTGTTGCGGGGGGCGATGATTCCGCGCTCGGCCGCGGCATCGTCGAACTCGGGGAACGCTTTGAGGGCATTCACATCCACTTTGCCCGACGCGCTGCAGGGGATCGACGGCACCAGTGCCAGTTTGCTGGGCACCATATAGTCGGGTAGCGATGATTGCAGGTCGCGGCGGATCAGTTCAGCCGGGCCTTCCATATGCACGCTGTCTTCATGCATGCCTTCATGCGCAATCTGTTCGGCGCTGACCTTGCCGAAAACGGCACTGTAACAGGCGCCGGCAGTAAAACCCTGCGCGTTCAGGATGTCCTTAAGACGGACTGCCGCAACAAGATCATTCCCGGATTTGGAGCTGTAGCCGGACGACATGGTCCCGATCTGGCGGCAGTTCTGCTGCACACGCTGCAGGCTGCGGCCCAGGTCGATATATGCGTGCCAGCTCTCCGCATCCCGGCTGACCATCGAGATCATGCCGCTGGCGCGTTGATAGACCCGCTGGTTGATGGCGATCACATGGCGCTGTTCCATGATGTGGCGTGAGAACGGCTGCAGTCCGCCGTCCCGGTAGGCATAATGTCCGGGCTCCAGTCCCGACACCTTGCTGCCATGGGCCTGCACATAGAAATCCACCGGCAGATCTGTTTGCCGCTCGGCATGTGCAGTGACTGCATAGCCCGCAATATAGATATGGTCCGGGCCGCATTGCAGATGCGTCAACGCATCAGGCGCATCCGTACCCGCGCCAATGCCCAGTCCATGGACAGGCAGGATATGATCCATCAGACCGAGGATATGGCCGGTCTCGAACTCCAGAACTTCGCGGATGTTGTTCTTGTAGACTGGTTCAATCGCCGGGATTTTTCCCACGAAATGCAGCTGCATCACCGGCGCGGCCGAGGCCGGGCGCGGTACCGTCAAAACCAGTTCATGGCGGGCCGGGTGGTAGTAGTAATAGCCCGGCTCAAACCCCGCCACATTGGCGAGCTCCACATAGACCTGCGTCGCGTTCAGCGCGCCCGGTGAGGCATAGGCATGCTTGGGCAGCAGCCGTTCTTCGCTGGTGAACTGACCCAGCCAGCGCAGCAGATACCCCAGATCCCGCGCACTGAGCTCCTCAAGCCCCCTGGCACTGGAGGCGGGCTGCTCCGGCTGTTCCAGCACAGCAAGGACGTCCTCGGCCGAGACCTCGCCACCTTCGTAGAAACGATAGGTCTTGCGGGCAAAAGCCAGTTGCCGCTGGGCAGCGTCCGCTTCTGCGCCCGCCAGGGCATAGGTTTTGCGCCCTTCGGTTTCAGCCGCACTGCGCAAGCCCGCGCCAGACAACTGGGCCCGCACTTGCAGGCGGCTTTTCTTGCTGTGGTGGTGAGCGCCGGCATTGCCCTGATCCATCAGCGGTGCTTCGCGCGGGTTCAGCTCAATACCGGCAGCAAGCACCGGCTGGCCAGTGCGGGCATGAGGCTTGATGAATACACCCGCAGCCTTGACCCAGTCGTGGTTCTCGATGGCCAAGCGGATTTCATCCAGTTCAATCCGGTAGCCGCGGAATTTGACCTGATTGTCGGCGCGGCCTCTGAATTGCAGGCTGCCATCGGGATTTTGGCACACCATATCTCCGGTTTTGTAAAGCCGCAGCGGCATGCCGCCAGCCGGGCTGATCCAGGTGATAAAGCGTTCGGCGGTCAGTTCGACGCGATTGTGATAGCCATTTGCCAGCTGGCGGCCGCCAATATACAGCTCGCCCGCCGTACCTTCGACAACCGGCTGCAGGTTTTCATCCAGCACCCAGCAGCTTGTATTTGCGGCTGGCTGGCCGATCGGGATCATCTCCGGGCCGTCTTCCAGCGCTGCCGGTTCCACCGTCTGGGCGGTGGCGTTAATGGTGCATTCGGTCGGCCCGTAAAGGTTTACCAACCGGCAGCCGGGGCGGGCTTCAAAAATCCGGGTGGCCAGCTTGCGGGTCAGGGCCTCGCCGCCGCTGAACAGGCTGGTGAGGGTGGTGCAGCTTTCGAATTCCGGGAGGTCAACCAGTGCCTGCAGCAAGGTTGGCACCCCCTGCAGCATGGTAACCCCATGCTGTTTGACTTGCTCAATCAGAGCTTCTGGATCACGGTAAACACCGGGACGGCCCATCACAACCTGAACGCCGCAGCAGACCGCCAGCAGTTCCCACTGTGCGGCGTCAAAGCTGACGGGAGTTTTTTGCAGGATGACTTCACCCACCCGCAACTTCTGCTCGGTTTGCAGCCAGGTCAGCTGGTTGAGGATCGCAGCATGAGAAATGCCCACGCCCTTTGGCGCGCCGGTGGTGCCGGAAGTGTAGATCATATAGGCCAGATCGTCCTCCAGCAGAGCAGGGCCGCACAAGCAATCGCTGTCTTCCCGGCCAGGAACCGCATCCAGCGCATCCAAGGTAATCACGGTAACTTCCGGCAGGATCATCTCAGCCAGGCGGCCCTGCAGCTTGTCCTGGGTGACGATCACATCAATGCCGGCATCACGGATCATATAAGTGAGCCGGTCCACTGGATAATCGGTGCCCAGCGGCAAATAGGCGCCGCCCGAGAACAGAATGCCCCAGAGGCCGGCCATCATCTCGGCTGAGGATTCCGCGAACAGCCCCACACGGCTTCCCGCGCCGACGCCAGTGCGTTTCAAACGGGCGGCCAGGCGGGCGGCGTATTCGGCCAGATCACTGTAGCGTAGCGCGCTGGTATCGTCGCAGACCGCGATTTCTTCACTGCGGCAACGCACCTGCAGCATCAGCATATCAACCAGCGAGGTACGCTCCGACGCGGTGCGCAGCAGCGCGCGGGTGATATCGGTCTGCTGCGGGCGGGCGGTAACGGGTTTGGAAAGGAGTGAGTTGGGGGTGCTCATGGTATGTCCTGTCAAGTATTGGAATGTTCATTACAAAATTGGCGGCCACTCACCGCCGCGGCAGGCCGGCAGTTAGTAAGTTGCTATTCAGAAAATGCCCGCAGCAGGTACGCCTGCTGCGGGATGAGTCAGTGGTTTTCGTAGAGAAAACCTCGGCCGGAAATTGGGTCGGCCACACCGCAGCTACGCAAGGCGTGCCAGTAGAGAACCGCATTATTAGACAACACTGGTTTCCCAATCCATGTTTCCGCGGCAGCGGCAAAATCCGCCATGGGAACATTGGTTCCCACTTGGACAAGGGCTTCCACATCCGGTCCGTCAACGTCCAGCACTGCGTCACGCAGGTTTTCCAGGGTGACGTCGGAGATGTTTGACGGCGTCCGCCCGCCAAGCCCATGGGTGGCAGCAACCTCAATTCCGCTGTCAGTGAAGAACCGCGAAACCGGTTCATCGCCCAGCTCCAGGTAAGGAGAAATCAGGCCAATTCGCCGGATGCCGCCAAGTGCCTTCAGCGCGGCCAGGATTGCATCAGCGCTCATAATGATCTTTGCGCCCCCTGCTGCTTCCGCAAGCCGGCCATGCAGAGCCTCATGCGCAGCGTGGCCTTCCCAATAGCCATCTGGCGACACCGCGGCAATGACCGCCCCAACACCGCAATGGCGCAGGCTGCGGATGGCGCCCGGTGTGGAGCTGCGGATGTTTTCAATGACCCGGTTGAAGCCCGCCTCATGGGTCAGAGAGTCATCGTCGATGATCATCCTGCCGATGTGGTTTGTGACGCCAACGGGGCGCATGGCCTCCATCTCCGGCTGAGCGGACGTGTTGGTCGATGGAATGGCAACACCGACGCGCAGCCGGTTACCCAGAAAGCTACTCATGATTAGATCCTGTATTTTGAAACTTTCAATCAATGGTTTGGGGCGCAGCTGTGCTGCTAGGCAAGAAACGTGGCGGCTATATCGGCGGCGCCATGGCCTTGGTCCTGCACCCGCCTGTAGCGGTTCAGGCCTGCCTCAGCCAAATCCAGCTTCACCCCGGCTTTCAGTGCGGCGTCAACGATCAGAGCACTGTCCTTGACTGCATTATCGATGGTGAATGCCGGAGTGAAATCGCCCGAGGCCATAGCCTGGGCTTTCATTTGAAAGAAGGGGGTATCCAATGGCCCGCCACGCAGAGTGTCCGCCACCAGATCCGGATCCAGTCCCAGACCGCGGGCCAAGGCCAGGCTCTCTGCCGCTCCATGGGTCAAAGTGAAGACCCAGCTATTCAAGGCTAGTTTCAGCCGGGTCGCCGTTCCGGGGGCGGTGTCCAGCCAGCGGGTGGCTTTGCCGACCGCATCCAGCACCGGCTGGACGGCTTCCTTGGTGCTGTCCGGGCCGGCCGCCAGCACCAGAAGCTGGCCCGCCTCTGCGGGTTGGCGGGTGCCAAGCACGGGCGCGTCGATCAAGGTGAGCCCCTTGCGGGCCGCCAGCGTCTCCAGCCCGGGGATGTCGGCCGGCCCGACCGTGCTCATTTGCAGCCAGCAGACGGGTGCCGCGGGCACGCTGTCCGCGTCGGGCAGCGCCGACATGACTTCTGCGATGGCACTGGCGTCTTTCAGCATGGTCACAATGACATCGGCGTGGAGGGCTGCCCCGGCCGGATCCGCAGCCGGAGTGATATTCGGTGCCGCCAAAGAAGACGCTTTGTCAGGGGTCCGGTTCCATACCCTGACCTGGCAGCCGGCCGCCGCGATGTTGCGGGCCATCGGTGCCCCCATCAGCCCGGCTCCCAGAACGGCCACGCGCAGGGCGGGGCGGGGCGGCGGCGAAATTGCGTCAGTTGTCATGTTGAGCCTCTGTTCTCTGGGTCCAAGCGGCCGCGGAAGGGGGACCCGCATGGGCGGCCGGTATCTGGAGGCAGTTATGGAATATTCATTCCATAACCGTCAACAACCAAAAGGAGAACTTCGCATTACTGTTACACCGTGGCGATGGAGGCTTCGACGATACTGTGCAGATAGGGCTGGCGGGAGGCTGCCGGAAGCCCTTTGCTGACGACCCTAATGCCTTGAATTACGGCAACAAAATACCTGGACAGTATTTGGCAGTCCTGATCAGGCGAAATTTCGCCGGTCTTTTGGCCGTGCCTCAGGAGGCGCAGCAATCCGCTCTCCAGCCGCTGGAAATGCTGTGCGACCAGCGCGCTGAGTTCCGGATCCCGGCCGGAAATCTCCAGGCTGCTGTTGGCAGCAAAGCAACCAAAGCCCTCGTGGTCGCTTAACTCATCGTCAACGATGGATATCAGCAGCGCCCGGAGGCTGCCGCGCACATCAGAGGAGCGGGAGATCTTCGCGACAGTCCCGGTGGTTACCCGCCGGTATTCTTTAAGTGCAAGCGCAAAAAGCGTTTTTTTGCCGCCAAAGGAATTGTATATGGTGCTGCGGGACAGGCCGGTTGCTTCCACCAGATCATTCATGGAAGTCGCCGCATAGCCATTGCGCCAGAATGTGCGCATGACTGCGTCAACTACCGCGCCCTCATCAAATTCTCTTGGCCTCATAGCGCTCTCAACCATTCTGTACCGAATGTCTCAGAACTATGCCGGAAGAGAGATCCATGCAACTATGTTGTGTAGGTGATTGAGCGTAGCGGGGGAAAGCTACAAAGTGGTAGCCAAACGATAGGTGGTTGGCAGCAACTTCCTGCGGATTTCATTCAAGACGATTTTGGTCTTATCGTACTATTCTGCCCCTTACCGGAACAGACCCCTCTCCTGGTTGTGAGACCAGCCACCAATGCCGCCTTCTGTGTGGATCAGCCGGGACAGCACAGCAGCGTCCATACCACTGTGAAACCGCAGGCTACGCCTGTTGGCCAGGCGCAGTTAGATAGGAAAGGGGAGGCTGGCAACGGATTCCGCTGGAGAAGCCTCGGCCACCGGGAGATCAACCGGCAGAAATACGCCCCCTCGGTCAGGAGACCATGTCCGACTTGGCTGCGGCGAACTTTTCCGTTTGCAGTCATTCAGGTCCGCGAATACCGGCGAACCCAAACCACCCTTTCGCTACAGTCAGGTCGGACAAACGAGACGCGGGACGAAATGGCCATTTGGGTTTCGAAACAAAATGACCGCTGTGACTAGCGTCATGCCATTGCTGTCGCTTCGATTTCGAACAGCAAGCCGGGGATCGCGAGGCGGGTTACTCCCAGCAAGGTCATGGGCGGGGCCACTTGATGCGGTCCAAAACGCATCCCCATCAAGTCAAAGTTTTTCAAGGCTTCATCCACATCGGTTGCATAGACGCTGAGCTTAACGACATTGCTCAGATTCATGCGCCCCCCTTTGAGGACAGCTTCCAAATTGTCCAGCGCCAGACTGATCTGCGGGCGCATGTCGCCGGGGTGCTGGGGGGCACCGTTTTCGTCCACGGCAGTTTGACCTGCGCAAATCAATTGACGGGTCGCGCTGTCGATCATCTCTGCCTGATTGTAGCCCAGTTTGATCGACCACTCCCACGGGTTCACTGCTGTCCGTTCCAAATCGCATTCTCCTTGTTTTGCGTTGCTGGAACCGGTGTAAATCAAAATAGTGCCAAAAACTGACACCATTTGTGATAAGGTGTCGATATGAACATTCGGCTCAGACATGACACCATTGTGCGCAGCCTTCGCCGCAATGGCACTTCGACCATTAATACCCTTGCCGATGAGGTCGGCGTATCCCGTCGGACCGTGCTGCGCGACATCAGCGCGTTAAGGGATGAGGGCTATGTGATCCATTCCGATGTCGGGCGCGGCGGTGGGGTGCAACTTGACCCCCAATCGATGCAAGCGACTGCCAAGCTATCGGTGCCAGAAGTTTTCGCGCTGCTTATAAGCGTTGCGGCAATACGCGCGGCGGGAAATCTGCCATTCTCGGAATTGGCTGATGCGGGGCTTGCCAAGATCGAAAAAGCCCTGCCTGGAGATAAGGTGCGCGATCTGCGCGCCTTCCTCGACTGCCTTCATATTGGCCAGCTGTCGCCCCTGCAGGATCTATCTGACATGGGCAAAATGGATTCCGAATTATTGCCTGCATTCGAAGCGGCGTTTCTTGGGCGACACCTCATCCGCTTTGGCTATCGCGACGCAAAGGGCCGCAACACTACGCGCGAAGTGGAACCGCAAGCAATGCTGATCCTCCCGCCGCTATGGTATCTCGTCGGCTGGGACCCGATGCGAGATGGTTTCCGGCACTTTCGTATGGACAGGATCAACAGCCCGGAAGCCGTTCCTAATAGCAGTTTTCGGCGCAGACATGTCCCGTTTAACGACGATGTATGCCCGTATAGCGAATTGCAAATGTGATCGGTGAAGCGGCTAATCGTGCATTGCGCAGCATCGGTCAAGATGGGCTCGATCCGATCCGCCGCTGCACCGTGAACGCAAGTCCGGTCCGGATTGGCGGACGGCACGTGCCAACCGCCAACGTGGTTCAAATGTCGATTTGCTCGGCGACGCTCAGCGCATCTTCAAGTTCGACGCCAAGATATCTGACAGTGCTGTCGACCTTTGTGTGTCCGAGCAGAAGTTGTACCGCTCGGAGATTTTCGGTTTTTCGGTATATCTCCGCTGCTTTGGTCCGGCGCAGCGAATGGGTGCCGTGTCCACTGGGCTCCTGCCCGATCGCCGCCACCCAATCTCGCACAAGCCGTCCATATTGGCGTGTTGAGATGTGCGGGCGGTGGTGAAACCGGCTGGGAAACATGAAACGGAAACCGATCATGTCCGGCGATTTGACCCGCGCGGCAATTGTGTCCCGCGTGTTTTCAGAGAGTTCGAACTGAACGGGCCGCTTGGTTTTGCTCTGGACCACGGACACCCTTTCGCGAACGCGATCATCCCTCACCAGGTCAGTGACGGCCAGTTTGACCAAATCGCATCCGCGAAGCTTGCTATCAATTGCCACGTTGAATAGTGCTAGATCGCGCAAGTTGCCCGCCAGTTCGAGCCGCGCGCGTATCGCCCAGACCTGTTTCGGCAATAGTGGGCGTTTCTGGCCTATGATCCGGCCTTTGTTCCAGGCTCTACGTTTCGGGGTGACAGCGGGAAGTTGGACTCTTGGCATAGTGCGCCCTCCAATCCTCCCGCCAAACCCAGACATCAGCACCGTGCTGGCATCTGAGTTTTACCGGCAGTTTGAATGGCCGTTGTCAGGTTGCCTGTTCTTTGGGACATGCCGCAGACGCATTCGGCAGCTGCGAGCCCACATCGGACCTCTCCAAACCGTGCTGCGCGCGCTCGCAGCGTGCTACACCGCTACACTGCCCAAAAAGATTGTGCTGCGAGGCTGGAGGTAAAGCGGTCGTTCAAGGGATATGCCGCGATGTGGTTGCAGCTCAGGCAGTGGACGCCGGGCGGCACGGACGCATTTCTTGACAGTGGCCATGGTTTTTTCGGCTCCAAGTCGCGACAAGAGCAAGAAGCCTGTCGTTTAGATGCGGGGGGGTGGCTGTTTGCCTATGAAGCCGACCGGGCCGCCCGAGTGTCTTGAAAATCTGCGAAATGACCTGACTGTTCTCGAAATGGTTTTCCAACCAGCCCCGGAGCAAGGCCCCGGAGCCTTTGTGCTGTCAGATCGCCGGATTACTTGGCTGCTTTGAGTTCAGTGTCGATGTTGATGGTCAACTGTCCCACCGGGATGCTGCTGCCGACACCGAAGTCTGCCGGGTCAATCTGCCCCTTGGCGGAGAAGGCCACCCAGTCGCCCTTGTAATAGTCGAAGAACTGGCCGACCGGATGCGCGCCAAGATGGGTCAGGCGCGCGTCCAGCACCACCGGTTTGGTGACACCGTGCAGCGTCAGGTCGCCGGTGATCTCAGCGGTGTCTTTGCCAGTGAGTTTCACGGCGGTGCTGGCAAAGGTGATTTCCGGATAGGTGCCTGCGTCCAGGAAATCCGGGCTCTTGGCGTGCTGATCAAGCGCTTCGACACCGGAGAAGAAGCTGTCCGCCGCGATCGCCGCGGTGACGCTGGCGGTTTCCGGGTTTTCGGCATCCAGTTCCAGGGTGCCGGTGACGGTGGTGAATTCGCCATGCTGCATGGACACGCCAGCATGGCTCCAGCCGACGCGGACCTCAGTATGGCCGGGGTCGGTTTTATAGGTTTCCGCGGCAGCGGCGCCAGCGGTGGCGGCAAGAACAGTCAGAAGGCTGAAAAGGCGGGATTTGGTCATTGTGTATCCTTTCTAATGGTGTGGAATGGAAGGTGGGATCAGAACATGCCGTTGCCGTGGACGAACTCGGCAGGGATTTCCTGCACCGCGTCCCAATGTTCGGCGATCAGCCCATCCTCGACGCGCCACAGGTCATAGAAGGCCGTGGGTTTGCTGTCGTAGATGCCTTCGGCCTGGGTCATCACGAAATTGCCTTCAGCCACCACATTGTGCAGCTTCGTGTAGCCGAAGGAGATTTCGTTCTCGGCCAGATAGGCGATGAACCCCTTCAGTCCGTCGCGGGTGTCCGGCACATAGGGGTTGTGCTGCATGTAGTCGGCGCGGATGTAGCTGTCGATCCTGGCAAGGTCGCCGCCCATCAGCACGTCGGTGACGAGGCCGGTGACCAGTGCCTTGTTGGCGTCGGTCTTGTCCAGATCTGTGATTTCGGTGGTGCCATCAATCATGGAACGGCCGCTGGCGGTCTCAGTCACTTCATCCTGGATCGCATCCCAATGCTCCACCAGCTTGCCGTCTTCAAAGCGGAACAGGTCGATGATCACCTTCGGCCCGAAGAACTCTGCAGTCTGGTGGATCACCACGAAATTTTCATCGCCGAACACCCTGATCGGGTTCACCTGCACTGGCGGATCCAGGGTCTCAAGAAAATCAACAAAGCCCAGCAGCCCTTCGCGCCCATCGGCGGCCTGCGGGTTGTGCTGGATGTAATCCTCGGCGACATGCGCGCGAATGAAATCGCGATCGCCCTTGGCGAGGCCCTGCTCCAAGAGGGCAACGGCTGTGGCCTTGTTTTCTGCTGGGTCTGCGGCGGCGCTGGTCGCGGCGGCGGAGGCAAGCACAGCTGCGGCTGCTTTTTTAAGAAGTGTCATTGCAGTCTCCATCGTGACAGTTGCTTGAGTCGGGTACATGAGTTACTAATAGGAACCGAAGTTTCAATTCGGAAGTAGGCACTTTTTAGTAACTAAGGAAAATCCATGAAGCGGCGTGAAGAACTCGAACGGGAGCTGGGGCTGGATCTGTGCCCGATCCGGACAGTGCTGGCGCAGATCAGCGGCAAATGGAGCCTGCTGGTGATCCTGCTGCTGAGGGACGGGGAACACCGGTTTTCCGAGATTCAGCGGTCAATCCCGGATGTCTCGCAGCGGATGCTGACCCAGACCTTGCGGCAGCTCGAGCGGGATGGGCTGGTGGCGCGCAGGGTCACTCCGGTGGTCCCGCCGCGGGTTGATTATGCCATCACGGAGCTGGGCAAATCGTTGTTTGAACCGATAGGCGCAATGGCCGCCTGGGCGGTGGCGAAACAGCCGGAAATCATGTCGGCGCGGGAGCGTTACGACAGCGCAGGCTAGGGCCGGGACCGCTGTCCCGGCCGCCGGTTCAGGCGAACACCACTTGGATATCGGTGTATTCCGCCAGCCCCTCCTCGCCGAACTCCACGCCGAGCCCCGAGGATTTCACCCCGCCAAAGGGCGCGTTGGGCTGGATTGCCCCGTGCTTGTTGATCCAGACAGAGCCGCATTCCAGCCGTGCCGCGACGGTGCACGCCTTGGCAATATCACTGGACCACACCGACCCGCCCAGCCCGTTGGGGCTGCCGTTGGCGGCGGCAATCGCCTCTTCCACGTCATTGTACTTGATCACCGGCAGGGCCGGGCCAAACTGTTCTTCATCCACCAGCGGGTCGCCATTGGTAAGACCGGCAATGATTGTCGGCTCAAAAAACAGCCCTTTACCTGGGTTGCCGCCCAGCAGCAGTTGACCCTTTTCGCGGGCAGCGGCAACGAGACGGGAAACCTTGGCGTGCTGCATGGGATTCTGCAGCGGGCCAAGGATAGAGGATTCGTCAGATCCCGGACCCACCGGAATGGTGCGGGCAAATTCCACCAGCGCGGCGCAGACTGCGTCATGGATGTCCTCATGAACATAGAGCCGCTTCAGCGCGGCGCAGGTCTGGCCGTTGTTGATGAAAGCGCCCCAGAACAGCCCTTCGGCAATCGCCTGGGGGTCTGCATCCGGCAGCACGATGCCCGCGTCATTGCCACCCATTTCCAGCGTCAGCCGCTTCATTGTCGGCGCAGCCGCGGTCATAATCTTCTCTCCGGTCGTGCAAGAGCCGGTGAAGACAATCTTGCGGATACCCGGATGGGCAGACATTGCCGCTCCCAGGTTGTCAGTCTGGTCGTCTCCGGTGATACAATTGAGAACACCCGCAGGCAGCACTTCGTTTAGCAAAGCCACAAGCCGCAGCGTGCTGAGCGGAGTCAGCGGCGAGGGTTTGATCACCACTGTATTGCCGGTCCGCAGCGCGGGCAGGATGTGCCAAACCGCTATCATAACTGGGTAGTTCCAGGGGGTGATCGAACCGACGACACCAAGCGGTTTGCGATGCAGCTCAATCCGGCCTTCGGCGTCGTCCTGCAGCACCTTGACCGGCAGCGACAGCTCAGCGGTGTATCCAGCCCAGGCTTGGGCGCCGCCCATCTCAAAACGTGATCCGAGGCCATTGAGCGGCTTGCCCTGTTCAGCCGTGATCAGCTGAGCAAGCTCTTCGGCATGCTCCGCGATCTTGGCTGTTACAGCCTCGCAATAGCGCTGAAGGTCGGCATGGGACAGCTGCGACCAGCTGGCAAAGGCCTCCTGCGCGGCTGCTACCGCACGGTCTAGGTCCGCCAGTGTTCCGTTTGGTGCTCGGCCTGCCAGCCCGCCTGCCGGATTGGCCACATCGAAGCGGGCAGCCGCGGGAGCGGGGGCGCCGCCGATTGTCATTTCAAATTTCATGGGGTGTTCTCCTTGCCAGCGGGTCAGGCGGCGGCGGGCATGAAATAGTCCATGTGGACCTTCCAGCCGTCCTCGCCGTTCTGCCAGACCACCACATAGGCCAGATGGATATCACCTGCGCCCTCAGCACGCGGTGTCAGCACCACCCGGCCGGTTTCAATGGCGCTGCTGCCCTCATGCTGCACCGATGTGGTGGATAACTGCGCCGTTTTCATGTCCTGCACGGCGCCAAGGAAATAGGCCGAGGCACCATCCCGGCCGGAAAAGGTTCCAATTCCTTGGCCGATCACCACCGGGTCGGGGGTATAGTAGTCCTCCACCAGCGCGGCGACATCGCCGGCGGCGAAATTCGCCTCGAACTGGCGGGACTTGGTGGCGATCACGTCTTTCAGCGTAGCAGTCATGGTGCAATCCTCCCTTGCGTTTGCGCCTGTCCCAGACTTTTCCGGGGCGCTGACAGCAACGCTAGTCAGGGAAAGGAAGCGACTGTATAGTGCATATGCACTATGCGGGTGGCAGCTTGGCACGGGATAACCTGACCTCATGAACCGCTATGATCTGAGTGAATTTGTGCTGAGCCTGATGGACAAGGCCAACACCCATACGCCGCTGCATTTCCAGCAGTACATGATCGGGCTGATGCGCGGGATTACGGTGTTCGATTCCGCCTGGTGGGGCTGGTCAGTGTTCCGCGGCGGCAAGATCGCGATGGTGCATACGATGGTCAGCGGCCTGCCAGACGGGTTCGAGCCCAAGGTCAAGGCGCATCTGGTAAATGACCCTTTCGTGCGCACAGGCCGCTCCCTGAAACGGTATGCCCGGTCATTGTCTGTCGAGGATGCTGTGACAGATCCCGGATTTAAAGTATTTGCAGCGGAATTCGACCTGACCCAGATGCTGAACGGCCATTGCAAGGTGCGCGAGGGGCCATTCAATTTCTTCATGTCACTCTACCGGCATGGCCAGAACCCGGCCTTTACCGATACGGAGACAACGGATTTCCTGGCTATCCTGCGGCATCTGGAACAGGCGCTGTCGATGTGCCTGCAGCTGGATTTGGGTTTGCGTGTGGATCCCTGTAACGAATGGGGGCTGCTTGATCACGAGGGCGAGCTATTCCTGTGCTCTTCCGGTTTCAATGGCGCGGTGAAAGACGGACTGGAGCCAGGGCAGAAGCCGACCGCCATGATGCGGGAATTCGCTGGGCAAGCGGTGGTTACCGCACCTTCCGGGACCACTTTCAGCCGCGTTCGCTATTTGGACGATCTGTGGCTGGTTTCGGCCCAGCCCGTCAGCCCGCTGAACCGGCTGTCCCCGAAGGAACGCCGGGTGGCGGAGCTGCTGATTGCCGGGGCGACCATGCGGGCGATTGCCGAAGAATCTGGCGTTTCAATCAATACCGTGCGGAATCAGGCGGCCTCCGTTTACCGGAAAACTGGCGTTCACAACAAAGTCGAACTGCTCCGCTTGGCGGGCGGCCTGCCGCGCTAGAGCTGCGCCCGGCCTTTTGCAATTGAGTTGAATCCGGGACTAGGCTGCTGATTTTCTGCAGCTTCTTTCTGTATCCGCAAGCGCTGCAGGGTCGAACAAAAGCCCGCAGCCGGATAGTGCATCTGCACTATGTCTGGCCCGTCCGCCCTTCCATACCGTTTAGGAAACAGGGAGGATCACCATGACCAAACTCACATCTTTCAGCCGCCGCAGTTTCCTGGCCGGAACGGCCGCCGCAACCGGCGCACTGGCGATGCCATCCATTGCAACCGCTGCTTCCAAGAAGGTGCGGATCGGCTTCATCTCGCCGCTGAGCGGGCCGCGCGCCTCGTTCGGGACATCGGACCAGTGGATGGTCGACAGCATCCGCAAGCAGCTGGAGGGCGGGCTGAACTCAGGTGGCAGCTCCCATGAGGTGGAGATCATCGTGAAGGACAACCAGTCCAACATGAACCGCTCAATCTCCGCTGGCAATGAGCTGATCCTGCGCGATCAGGTCGATATGCTGCTGATCAACGACGGCGATGCAGCGGTGGCTTTGGGCGAAATCGCCGATATTCATGGCATCCCGACGATGAGCACGATGCAGCCCTGGCAGGCCTGGATGTTCCCGCGCGGCTCCAACCCTGAACAGGGCTTTCCTTGGACCTTCCATTTCTTTTGGGGCGCAGATGACGCCATGAGCACCTTTGTGCGGCTTTGGGATCAGATCGACACCAACAAGAGCGTTGGCGATTTCTATCTCGACAACCCAGTCGGACAGGCCTTTGCCGATCCGGCGATGGGGTTGCCTGGCTTCATCGAGCGGGGCGGTTACTCGCGCACTGAGGGCGGCATGTTCAAGATCGACTCGGATGACTATTCCGCTCAGGTCAGCCGCTTCCGCGACGCCAGCGCCGATATTGTGACCGGCTTCGGCTTCCCGCCGCATTGGATCACCTTCTGGAACCAGGCGGGGCAGGCTGGTTACACCCCAAAGGCCTGCACCTTTGCGGCGGCCTTTCTGTTCCCGCAGGCGATTGAAGCGATGGGCGCACGCGGCGATGGCATGACAACTGAGGTCTGGTGGACCCCGAATGTGCCCTTCGCCTCATCCTTCACCGGGCAAAGTGCCCGTGAGCTGGCAGATGCCTGGGAGGCGGGCAGCAACGCGCAATGGGTGCAGACGCTGGGCTACAGCCATGCGCTGTTCGAGGTGGGCCTGAATGCGCTGGTGCAGTCCGGCGCCCCCAAGGACCGCGCCGCAGTCCGCGACGTCTTTGCTGCCACAAAACTGGACACGGTTGTGGGGCCGGTGGATTTTGCCTCCAGCCCTGTCAAAAACGTGGCGAAGACCCAGCTGGCGGGCGGCCAGTGGCGCAAGTCCTCCGGCAAGCACGCGTTTGAACTGGTGATTACCGAAAACGCCCTCGCACCCGACATTCGCGTCGAAAGTGAAACCATCGCGTTGCCCAAGGTCTGAGCCATGCTGGAAGCACGCAATCTCAGCAAGGCGTTTGGCGGCCTGCGGGTGATCGAGGATGTCTCGGTCACCGTCGCACCGGGCAATTGCCTCGGGATAATGGGGGCCAATGGCGCGGGCAAGAGCACGTTCTTTGACCTCCTGACCGACGTCACACGCGCCGATGGCGGGTCTGTCCATGTGGCCGGGTGCGATGTCACCGGGTTCGACACCGCCGGGCGGGTGCGCGCCGGGCTGGCACGCGCATTTCAGGTGCCGCGCGCCTTTGCCTCGCTGAGCGTCAGCGACACCCTGTATCTGGCCCAGCACGCCAGCCACGGCATCGCGCCCAAGGCCGCACGGGCAAGGGTGGAGGAGATCCTGGAGATCACCGGCCTTGGACCGCGCCGCAACAACTTCGGTACCGCGCTGCGGTTGTTGGACCGCAAACGGCTCGAACTGGCCAAGGCGCTGGCCTCTGATCCAAAGGTGATCCTGCTGGATGAGGTGTCCGGCGGGCTGACCGATCAGGAAACCGCCGAGATGGTTGTGCTGGTCAAACGCCTGAAGGAGGCGGGGCTGGCGGTGCTGTGGATCGAACATATCGCCCATGCGCTGCAGGAGGCCTCTGACCGGATTATGATGCTTGCGCTGGGTCGCAAGCTGATCGAGGACCGCCCGGAGGTGGTTGCCGCCGACCCGCAGGTGCGCGCGCTTTATCTGGGGGCGGCGGCATGACCCTGTTGCAGATGCAGAACCTGACCGCGCGCTATGGCGATTTCCAGGCCCTGTTCGGGATTGATGCCCATGTGGACGAGGGGGAGACCGTCGCGCTGATCGGGGCCAATGGCGCGGGAAAGACCACGCTGCTGCGCGCGATTGCCGGGCTGGGCACACGCGAGGCCGGACAGCTGACCTTTGCCGGGCAGGACATTCTGGCGCTGGATCCCGGCGCGCTGGCGCAGCGCGGCATTGCCATGGTTCCGGAGGGGCGGCGGCTGTTCCCCAGCCTGACCGTGGCGGAAAACCTGATGATCGGCGGCGATGTCGGACGGCGCGGCTACTGGACCCTGCCGCGGGTGCTGGAGCTGTTCGACGAAATCGCGCCGATGGCGCAGCGGCCTGCAGGTCTGCTGTCGGGCGGCCAGCAGCAAATGGTGGCCATCGGCCGCGCGCTGATGACCAACCCGGAGCTTTTGCTGGTGGATGAGGCCTCCCTCGGGCTGGCGCCAGTGATTGTTGATCGGGTGTATGAGGCTTTGGCCGGCCTCAAGGCGCGCGGCACCACCATTGTGCTGGTCGAACAGGACATCCGCAGGGCGCTGGCAGCCTCTGACCGTTTCTACTGCATGCTCGGCGGGCAAGTGTCGCTGGCAGGCGCTTCGGACGGTGCCTGTTTCGAGCGGGTGAGTCAGGCCTATTTCGGAGAGAACCAATGAGCACAGCCATAGAAATCCTGATGAACGGGCTGTTCCTGGGCGGGCTCTATGCGCTGTTCGGGCTGGGACTGTCGCTGATCTTCGGTGTCATGCGGATTGCCAATATCGCCCATGGCGAGCTGGCCATTGCCGGCGCGCTGGTGCTGTTTACCCTCAGCGCGGCCTGGCCCGTCAGCCCGCTCTTGCTGATGCCGCTGGTCTGCGCGGGCGCCTTCGCCTTTGGCTGGCTGCTGCAGACCCAGCTGCTGAACCGGGTGCTGAGCCCCGATCCAATGCCTGCCCTTCTGGTCACATTCGGCCTGTCGGTAGTGATGCAGAATGCCATGGTCGGCCTTTATGGCGCCAACAGCCGCAGCATCGACCTGGGCGCGGTCAAAACCGCCAATCTCACCATTGCAGGCCAGACAATCGGCTGGCTGCCGCTGGGCATCTTTCTGCTGTCGCTGTCGCTGTTCGGCGGGCTGCATCTGATCCTGAGCAAAACCCGGCTGGGCCGTGCCGTGCGCGCAACCTCTGATGATGCGGAAACCGTGGCGCTGTTTGCAATCCGCCGCCGGCGCATCTTTGCCATTGCCATGGCAGTCTCCGCAGCCTGTGCGGCACTGGCGGGAATGCTGCTGGCCTCACGCAGTTCGATCACGCCGTTTTCCGGTGCGGAGCGGCTGCTCATCGCCTTTGAGGTGATCGTGATCGGCGGCCTTGGCTCAATCTGGGCCAGCTATCTTGGCGGCATCGCCCTGGCGCTGGTGCATGTGGCGGGCTTCTACTTTGATCCGGCGTCGGGGCTGCTCTACGGGCACCTGCTTCTGCTGGTCTTCCTTCTCATCCGCCCGCAGGGGCTTGCCGGAAAGGTGGTGACACGATGACCCGCTCATTTCTCGCCCTTTTGCTCACTGCACTTGCTGCCGCGCCTTTTGCGCTGAATGCAGGCGGGCTGGCGCTGCTGACCGAAATGCTGGTGCTGCTGGCCATCGCCCAAAGCTGGAACTTGCTGGCGGGTTATGGCGGCCTCCTGTCGCTTGGCCACCACGCTTTTGTCGCCACCGGGGCGTACCTCTTGTTTGCCGTCACACGGGACCTGCCTGTCTCTCCCTACATCATGGTCCCGTTGTCCGGGGCCGGGGCGGCGCTGCTGGCGCTTGCCCTGACCCCGGTTCTGTTCCGCCTGCGCGAGGTCTATTTCGCCATCGGCATGTGGGTGGCGGCAGAGATCATAAAAATCGTTGTCGGCCGACTGGACTACTTCGGAAGCTCGTCCGGCCTGCCGCTTTATGCGGCGCGGCGGATCGACACCAGCTGGCTGCCCGCGTCGGCGCACTGGTTTGCGCTGGCACTGGCCGCGGGGCTGTGTCTGGGGCTGTGGCTGCTGCAGCAAAGCCCCTATGGCCTGCATGTCCATGCGATGCGCGATGACGAAACCGCCGCCCGCTCGCTGGGGGTGAAAACCCGGCGGATCAAAGGGACCATCTTTGTCCTTTCGGCGGCGGGGTGCGGCATGGCCGGCGCCATCAGTTTTCTTGGCACGCTCTATGTCTCACCAATCGCCGCCTTCGACATCAACTGGACGGTGAACGCGATCTTCATCTGCGTGATCGGGGGGCTTGGCACAATCCGCGGCCCGGTGCTCGGCGTGCTGCTGTTCGTACTTCTGCGGGAGGGGCTCGCCGCCTATCCCGGCTGGAGCCAGATTGCCCTCGGCCTCATCGCGGTTGCGGTGATGCTGTTGGCGCCGCGGGGGCTGAGCGGCCTGCTGGACCGCCTGCTCCCCAATATCAGAAGGGCCGTCTGAGGCCTGCAAGACCATACCTTCAGGAGGGGAAAATGAAGAAGAGTTTGACGCTGGCCGCCTGGCTGGCCGGATCACTGCTGCCTGCCGCTACCCGTGCTCAGGATGCGCCGCCACTGGATGCCTACGGGTCCTTGTTCCGCAGCATCGCGGGCGACGGCCTGGAAAAGAACCACCGTATTGGTGTCTTGGGCTGGGTGGATGCAACCGCCATCACGGCGTCCAGCACTGGCGCGGACGGAGCACTCGGCAATGGCGCGTTCTTCTCCGGCGAGGAGGGGCTGAACCTCAACCAGCTGGGATTGGTGTTCTGCCGTGGCATCAGCTGCCCCGGTCCGCTGGCCGGCCGCCCGCAAGGCGTTATCGCCCGGGTCGGCCCGTTTCCGGGGCCGCGCGGCGAGCAGGTGGAGTTCGGTTTCAATATCACCGCGACCTATGGGAGGGATTCCGACTTCTTCCGTACTGCGGGGTTTGACGACTTCACCTCCGATCTGGACGATGACAACAAGCTGGCCTTCCCGCAGGCCTATGCTGAGGTCTATCTGCCGTTGCTGGGCGGCACTACGGTCTTGGCGGGGAACTTCCTGTCGCCAGTCTCTGGTAAGGAAATCGGCCTGCCTTTCACCCCGCCCAACTGGTTTTCCACCCATACCTACAGCCTGCAGCATGGGCCTGGGACCCATACCGGCGTGCTGATCAGCTCTCGTCTGCCCACGCGGGAGGGAGCCGGTCTCTGGGGCTTTGAGCTGGGCGCCGTGACCGGCTGGAGCACGGTGGAAGACAGCCGCCCGACGCTGATCGGCGCGCTGCGCTGGCGCAGTGCGGATTTCCGAACCTGGGTCGACTTCGAGGCGGTCTATGGAGACGGCGAGGGCGATGCCTACGGCCCGTCCCGCGGCGGTTCCGCCTATATCGCGCTCAGCAGCACCGGTGAACGGCTCGACCGGGCGGCGGCCTACCTGACGGTTGGCCATCAGGTGAACCCTGATCTGTCGCTCGCATTTGAGGCCAGCTACGGCTTTCAGGAGGGCGGCGATATTCCGGCCCCCGGCGCGATTACCCAAAAAAGCGAATGGTACGGCCTCAATGCCCAGGCCCGTTACCAGCTTGCGGACAATCTGCACCTGAACGGGCGTGCCGAATGGTTCCGCGACGACAGCGCCGCCAACATCCTGTGGGCCGCGAACGGCGCCACCGGCGGCAATGTTTATGCGGTGACGGCGGGGCTGGAGTGGCAGGCAACCCCCGCGCTGCGGATCCGGCCAGAGCTTCGCTACGACACCTATGACGGCGGCGGCACACTGTTTGGCGGTGGCCGCAACGACCAGTTCACCGCGCTGCTGAACGCAACGCTGCGCTTCTGAAACCTGCACATCGAGGAGAGACGACAATGCCGGGTACAGGATTTTACTTTGACGAGCATTGCCTGTGGCACACCACTGGCGAACACGCGCTGATCATGCCGGTCGGGGGCTGGGTGCAGCCGCCCGCTGGCGCCGGTCACGCGGAATCGCCAGAATCCAAGCGGCGGCTGAAGTCGCTGATGGATGTGTCCGGACTGACCGCCCAACTGGGCGTGCAGTCCGCCCGGCCCGTCACCGAATGCGAAATGGCGCGAGTCCACAGCAGTGACTACATTGAGCGTTTCAAGGCGCTCAGCGATGCCGGCGGCGGAAACGCTGGTCTGTTCTCGCCATTTGGAGCTGGCAGCTACGAAATTGCCGCGCTGTCGGCAGGGCTGGCGCGGCGGGCGGTTTTCGATGTGCTGGACGGGACCTATCAGAACGCCTATGCCCTGTCGCGCCCGCCGGGCCACCATGCCGGGCGCGACGGCTCCATGGGCTTCTGCCTGCTGGCCAATATCCCGATCGCCATCGAGGCTGCGAAGGCTGAAAAGGGGCTGGGCCGGGTGGCAGTGCTGGATTGGGATGTGCATCACGGCAACGGCACGCAGGACATCTTCTATGAGCGTGATGATGTTCTGACGATCTCACTCCACCAGCAAAGCTGCTTCCCGCCCGGCTCCGGCTTGGGGGAGGAGCGCGGCGCGGGAGCAGGAGCCGGCTGCAACTTGAACGTCGAGCTGTTGCCGGGCGCGGGCCACCAGTCCTATGCCGATGCGATGGAATTGCTGGTGCTGCCCGCGCTTTATGAATTCAAACCGGATCTGATCATCATCGCCTGCGGGCTTGATGCCAACAATTTCGACCCGCTCAGCCGGATGACTGCGCACAGCGGCACATTCGCCTATCTCACCCGCGCGGTGATGAAGGCCGCCCGTGACCTGTGCGATGGCAAACTGGTTGCGGTGCATGAGGGCGGCTATGCCGAGGCAGTGGTGCCTTTCTGTGCCCATGAGGTGATCGCCACCATGGCGGGTATCACGAGCGATGTCGAAGACCCGTTCCGTGGTGTCGCCGAAGCCAACCAGCCGCCGGCGGACTTCGTGCAGTTTCAGCGGAAGCGGCTGGAGACATTTGCTGCCGAGCTGATTGCAGATTAGGCAGCAGTTTCCAACATCTGTGAGTATCAACGGGTGGCCGAATACTTGTCTGCCGCCCGGAAAGGCGTATTGGCAGTCACATTGCCAGGAATCCACCGCTGCGGCCACTGCGCCTTCACTGGACGAGCGTGAGCTGTTCGACCAATTTGCTTTAGTCTGGTCTGCAAAAGTCCGCTCCGTCATGGGAAGTACCGTTGCTGCGAGTGTAAAATAGGTGTCGTGTGCCTTTGCACTTGCATTCGTTACAATGGTCTATGTCCGGCTTAGTCGCACTGCTCGTTGGTCGACCCTGGCTGCGGAGAGAGATCGGTTTCGAACCTACCATTGTCGGCTCAGATCAATGACCGGTTCGTTAATTTAATCCGTTACGCAGCGACGTGCTCGCGGCAAACGAACATATTTTCTGCGTCAGCGAAAGCTGCAAGAGCAAAAGGCTGCCTCTCCAATCGGGCGTTTGGGTCAAGTTCATTTCATCGTTTCGTTTCCATCCTGTGGGGTAGGGTCTCTCATCCGGGTCAAGCTTCTCTTCGCAGTCATTGTTGGTCCGGTTCGGTTGGACCGCTGCATGCATGTGTCGGATCGGTCGCGGAACGCCCAGCTTAGTCTCGCGCTTTGAATGGCGCAGCAGCCATTTTCGGCGTCATCCGCTGACCTCGTCCGGTGCGGGACGTTCCCGTCATTGATTGTTGGAGGTTCAGTTCATGCGGCGCCCTCCAACAGTCTTTGACGGAACTCGGTGTTGTCGGCCCACATGCGGTGCATGACGACAGCAAGCTTGCGGGCAACGGCGACAATGGCTCTGCGGCGGCCTTTGCGGCGCATCAACTGAAGGCCCCAGCTCTTGATCTCAGAGCTGGCGACGGATCGCATCATCATCGCGTTCGCTGCTGCGTATAGCGCGGATCGAACGTCTGCATCTCCCGCCTTCGAGATACGGCCGGGGTTGTCCATCTCTCCGGACTGGTAGCGCCTCGGTGTCAGGCCAAAATGCGTGGAGACCGTTCTGGAACTGGCGAAGCGTTTGGGATCATCCACCGCCGCTTTGAAGGTCAGGGCCGCGATCGGCCCCACGCCTGGGATTGCCATGAAGCGCAGGCAGTTCTCATTGTGGCTGGCCGCTTGCTTCACGCGTCGATCCAGTTCCCGGTACGCGGAGAAGAGAACCGCTCGGGCCTCCAACAGCGGCAGCAAGGCATGTGACTGGTCTGGGTCTGCTTTGATGATGGGACGCACCCTCTCATCAAAGGACGCCTGGTCGATACGTGATGGCAGCCGCAATCCAAAGATCCGGAACAGCCCGCGTATCTCATTTGCCAGATCGATGCACTTTCGCTGGACCGCCTTGCGACTGCTGAGCAGCGCCCGAATGGCATGAGCCTCTCGGCTTTTCATATGGGCAGAATTGAACCAGCCAGATCGAAGCACATTGGCAATCCCGCGTGCGTCTGTTTTGTCTGTCTTGTTGCGCATGGCCGAAAGTGCCGCATTCACCTGCCGTGCTTCCATGCACACGACGTCGAAACCTACCGCCTGCAACCCGAAGAACAGATGTTGGCTCATCGCGCCTGCTTCGAAACCAATTCGAAGATCAGGGGCCGCGAAGTTTAACAGACAACCAGTGATGTCATCGATCTCGCAAGCGACCGCGCGCTCAAGTACGGTTCCACCTTCGGAATCAATCACACAGACAGCCACTGACCGCAGCGATACGTCCAATCCAACACAGTATTTCATCTTGTTCTCCTCAGATTGCAGAAATCACTGCAACTCTATCGAGAACCCAACCCATCCATCAGGTCAGCCCGATTACCCATGCTTTGTCCCGCGTCTCGTTTGTCCGACCTGACTGTAGCGAAAGGGTGGTTTGGGTTCCGCCGGTATTCGCGGACCTGAATGACCGCAAACGGAAAGTTCGCTGCGCTGCCGAAAATCTCGCGCTGCGGGGCGAGAGTTTTCTGCGGCAGCAATAGCTGTAAGAGCAAAAGGCGGCTACGGTCCGGCGCAGTGTGAATTCACCGGCTCCGGCACCTCGCAGTCGCAGCAAGCGGCAGAAACGGCGGGCTGCGCAGCAGCACAAAACCTCGGCTGGTTGCGTCAAACGGCCGAGTTTGAAAATGGCGCTTCCTGCGCATCGCTGCCGCTGGTGATCGGCGGAGCATCGACCAAATCTGAGGATCCCCTCTGAACGGCTGCTTTGCGCAGTTTGGCCACCTGCCTTTGCCCCAGCAGCTGGAGTATCGCTGCACCTGTTTCAAATGTCATGAAAGGTCTGGATTGAGAGGATCACAGTTGGCCTGGGGCAGGTTGGCGCTGGTTGCTCGGTGCTGTGCTGCCGCATGGCGGCACTGAGCCCAGACCGAATTTACTGCAACGGTGTAGGATTTCACGCAGCCTCACAGCGAAAACAACATCCGTTCTTGCATGTGCTAGAAGAGCCAAGGTGAAGCGTGATGAGATCATCGCGCTCGCCGATGCCCACCAAAGCGGTGTCGAGGATCGCGAGCGCTTCTTCCTTGGCAGCATGGCAGTACTCGCCTTTGCGGCTCTCATTACGGCTGGAGCGGGGGAATCAATTTCAGGCTGGTTGCCGTGAACATCATGCGAACGCGGCTGCACGTGTTTTGCACGCGAATAACGTGCAGTTCCGCAAAAGCTCCCGGAAAACCGGGGAAATTGCCCTGTTTTTCTGCCGCGGCAAAAAATTGAAAAAACGCCTTGTTTCTCTAGGCTCTGGCCAATATACGGGTCAGCGGAGACGTGGCCGAGTGGTCGAAGGCGCTCCCCTGCTAAGGGAGTAGGCGGGAAACCGTCTCGTGGGTTCGAATCCCATCGTCTCCGCCATCATACATTAAGATTTTTCGCTATGTTGGCCCGCCCAAGACATGCCTGCCTGGCTGTCCCACGAAGAGTGGCTGTCTGGTTTTACGCCCGGTCCGCGGCGCAGGTTGTGAGACCTGCAGCCCTTTACCCCTTAACCGCTGCCGTCCTGATTGCCGGAAGCGCGGAAACCCAGGGCTTGTCCCGGCGGCTCAGTCCTGTTGGCTGAGACTGGTGACATACAGCCCCATCTCTGTGCCCCTGCCTTCGGCGGCTATCCTTGCACCCGGCTTCAGGCCTTGAACAAAACCGGCTGGAAAGTTGCACAACTCGCCCCATGCATAGGGCATGCCGTCAATTTCAATAGGGTTCCGGCATTTGCCAGCCTTCAGAAGCTTGGCCTCTGAGACAGTGTATACTGCCCGGGTTTCTGTACCGGCGGCGATTGCCACGACCAGTGGAATGCCCAGTGAAACGAAGTGGCTGTAAACCATAAAGGCAAGGAAGGGGGCAAAGCCGGTGAGGACAATCTTCATGAACGTGCCATGTTTGCGGGGCTGCACTTTCATCCCCTTCAAGACGGCAAAAGGCGCAGCTGCAGCGGCAAGCCCGCCAAGGAGAATTGCCGCCACACGGCTTTGGGTGAGCCATTGCTCTGATGGCAGGAATTGATAGCCGGCCTTGCCCGAGAGGATGGGCAGCGCCCCCAGGAAGAATGCGCCGAGGACAGCCAATGCGAAGATGCGGACACTGCGCGGACGTGCGGCGCGTTCAGGCATAATTGCCTCCACCTGTGAAAACCCTGAAAGGCTCTGTGCATATGCAGAGATGAAAAAACCCGGCCTCGCAGCCGGGTTTGCTTGTGGCCGGGCAGGCTGAGGTTCAGGCCGCCAGCCCTTTGGAGCCGATATCCAGGAACTTCTGCCGCCGGTCCTTGACCAGCGCGGCCGCGTCCATGCCCTTGAGCTCGTCCAGCATCTCCTGGATGGCGCCGCTGACGGATTTGATCGCAGCTTTCGGATCGCGGTGGGCGCCGCCCAGCGGTTCCGGGATGATCCGGTCGTTGACGCCCAGCTTGTTCAGGTCCTGGGCCGTGAGGCGCAGCGCCTCGGCGGCTTCGCGCATCTTCTCGGCGTCCTTCCACAGGATCGACGCGCAGCCCTCGGGGGAAATCACCGAGTAGATCGAATGCTCCAGCATCGCCACACGGTTCGCCGTGGCAAAGGCCACCGCGCCGCCAGAACCGCCTTCGCCGATGATCACCGAAATCAGCGGCACGCCGATCTTCAGGCACATCTCGGTCGAGCGCGCAATCGCCTCGGACTGGCCGCGCTCCTCGGCGCCTTTGCCGGGGTAGGCGCCGGCGGTGTCCACCAGGGTGATCACCGGCAGCTTGAACCGGCTGGCCATTTCCATCAGCCGGATCGCCTTGCGGTAGCCCTCGGGACGGGCCATGCCGAAATTGCGCTCGATCCGGGATTTGGTGTCATGGCCCTTCTCATGGCCGATCACCACCACCGGCTGGTCGTTGAAACGGGCCAGCCCGCCCATCACTGCCAGGTCGTCGGCAAAGTTCCGGTCGCCGGCCAGCGGCGTGTATTCGGTGAACAGCGCCTCAATGTAATCCTTGCAATGCGGGCGCTCCGGATGGCGCGCCACCTGGCACTTCCGCCAGGGCGTCAGATTCTTGTAGAGGTCCTGCAGCAGCTGTGCCGCCTTGGCGTCCAGCGCCTTGGCCTCATCCGCTACATCCATTTCCTCATTCGCGCGCGCCAGCGCCCGCAGCTCCTCCGCCTTGCCTTCGATTTCGGCCAGCGGTTTTTCGAATTCCAGATACTGGGTCATGTTGCCTCTGCTCTGCAGGTTTGCAGCTATATGGCCTTAGCAGCGCCAAGATGCAACTCAGCAAGATTTGTGATCTTGGCTTATGCCATCACCTGAGAGCAGAGAGACACGAAGGAGACGCCGCAAATGGCCGCCAGCTACGAAGACCGGATCCTCAGGGTTCTGGCCTATATCCACGACAACACGGATGGCGACCTGTCGCTGGACCGGCTCGCGGATGTGGCGGCGATGTCGCGGTTTCACTGGCACCGGGTGTTTCGCGCCCTGACCGGCGAGACCTGTGCCCAGGCGGTGCGCCGGATCCGGCTGCACCGCGCCGCGGTCTGGCTGGTGATGGAGGAAATGCCCATCGCGCAGCTGGCAGCCCGCGCAGGCTACCCGAACCAGAACAGCTTCTCCCGCGCCTTCTCTGAATCTTATGGCAGCAGCCCGGCGGCCTTCCGCCGTGACGGCCAGGTGCGGCTGCCCAGCCCAGCCCTAAGAACAGGAAGCTATCCCATGTATGACGTGATCACCCGCACCGACCCCGCCCGCCGCCTTGCCGGCCTGCCGCACGAGGGCGCCTACCACGAGATCGGCAAGAGCTTTGAAGCCCTTGGGGCGATCTGCGAGAGCCGCCAGCTTTGGCCGCAGCTGGGTGCGGTGCTCGGGGTCTATTTCGACAGCCCGGACGAGGTGGACGAGGCCGGGCTGCGCAGCTTTGCAGGTGCGGAGTTCACCGGCGAGGCGCTGCCCGAGGGCATGGAGGAGGTCAGCCTGCCGGGCGGCCGCGTTGCGGTTCTCACCTATAAGGGGCCGTATTCCGGTATCCCGGCTGCGACGCACAGCTTATTCGGCAACTGGCTGCCCGTCTCAGGCGAAGAGCCGGCTGACCAGCCCTGCTACGAGGTCTATCTCAACAATCCCCGCGACACCGCGCCTGAGGATCTCCTGACAGAGATTTGCCTGCCCCTGAAATGATGTTCCGCCCGCCCTCTGGCGCGGGGGCGGGCGCTCCGCCCCTTTGGGCCGGGAGCGGGGCTTGCGTTACTGCGGCCAGATCACCGGGTAAAGCGAGGCCACCAGCAGCACCGCCATGGTCCAGTTGAACAGCACCAGGCGGCGCGGGCTGGTCAGAAACCGCGCCATCTGCTGGCCCAGCACCGTCCAGGAGCCGACCGAGGGCAGGTTGATCGCCCCGAAAATAACCCCTACCAGCAGGATCGCCGCCAGCGTCTGATCCGGCGTGTAGGCGCTGATCGCAGTCAGCGCCATCGCCCAGGCCTTGGGGTTCACCCACTGAAATGCCGCGGCCTGCAGAAAGGTCATCGGGCGGCCTTCCGCGCCTTTGGCCTGAACCGGCGCCGCATTGGCGATCTTCCACGCCAGCCACAAGAGGTACACAACCGAAACCGCCTTCAGCATAGTGTAGCTGACCGGGAAGGCATCAAACACCTGCACCAGCCCGGCGCCGACCAGCAGCACCATGAACACAAATCCCAAGGCGACTCCCAGCATATGCGGGATGGTGCGGCGGAAACCGAAGTTGGCGCCCGAGGCCATCAGCATCAGGTTGTTCGGCCCCGGCGTGATCGAGGAGACAAACGCGAAAAGCGCAAGCGCGGTGAGGAGTTCATAAGTCATGCGCAAAATCATTGCGCCAAACCGGCCAAATGAAATTGCGTTTTGCCGTGCCTTGCGTCTATTTTCACAATCAGTGGCGAAAAATGACAAGATAAACCAGCAAATATTGCGAGAACTCAGCCGCGACGGCCGGATCAGCAACCTGGAACTGGCAGAGCGGGTGGGCCTGTCGCCCTCCGCCTGCCTGCGCCGGGTGCAAGAGCTGGAACGTTCCGGCGTCATCACCGGCTACCGCGCGGTCCTGGACCGGCAAAAACTGGGGGTAGGCTTTGCCACCTACATCGGCGTCGGCCTGGGCGAACACACAAAGGAGGCGCAGGAGGCGTTTGAGCGCGCCATGCAGGCGGCGCCGGAGGTTGTGGAATGCCACAATATCACCGGCACCATCGAATACCTGCTGCGGGTCGAATGCGCCGATCTGCCCAGCTACAAGAGGTTCCACACCGACATCCTCGGCACCTCGCCCTATGTCACCGCGATCACTACCTATGTGGTGATGGGCTCGCCCAAGGATCTGCGGGCGTGAACTCAGGCTGAGGCTGGATATTGAGTATTTGGGGAAAGATGAAAGTCTGATGCGCTTCATCTTTCCCCAAATACTTACTGCGCTGGGTTGGCTTCAGACGCGCGGCCGCAGGTGTTGCGCGCCCACCGTACGCAGCCCTCACCGGATCTTAAGCCGCTTTTGGCAGTCTTGCTCCCGGTCGCGATCACCCGCCGGGGCTTGGCTCCCCGGCACCCTTGGAACCGGACCCCTGCCTGGCAGCGGGGCCGTGCAGAGACAACGTTTAGCACGCGGGCGGATACGCCCGTCCATCTCCGCCATTCTGGCGGCGCCGCCAGTCCATAATGCCTCCGCTGAAGCAGATCATGGATAAAGGCAAAACCGGATCAGACACACCGGCAGGGCAGGGGCCCCGGCCGGGAGAAAGGCATGCCCTGCCGCTGCTTGCCTCTCCAAGGTCAGGCACCCGCCTTTTGTTCTGCGAGCAAGGCCCGCACTGCAATCTCCGGCGAGGCCAGGACCGGCACCCGTGACTGCTCCCGCAGCAGCTCTGCCGCACCGGCCATCGAGGCCTGCGCCAGCACCACGCAGGCAAAATCCATTGCCGCCAGCGCCTCCGCCACATCCGCTGCAATGGCCGCGGCAAAGCCAGTGCTGTCCCCGCACTCAAACAGCGGCCAGTGCCGGCCCAGCTCCAGGCAGGTAAGCTCAGGCTCGCGCGCCCCGAAGGCACGGCGCAGCAGCGCTTCCGAAGGCCCGGCAGTGCTTTCCAGACAATAGGCCATCAGCACCGGCCCGCCGGTGCGCGCCGCTTCCTGCATCATCGGCCAGTCGATGCGGATGGCCCCTGCGTCCTCCGCCGCCGGGCCAAGGGTGGTGCAGGTGCACAGGACCGGCCCGTCCGCCGCCGCGACGGCCGAGGCAATCTCTGCCCTCAGGCCCGCATCAATCCCGCCCTGTGCCCGCTCCAGCCAATCGGCGCGCACCTGCTGATCCAACTCCGCCCCCGGCGCCAGCGCGCGAAAGGTTCCGACATGCAACTCAGCCGTATGCAGCAAGGTCAAATCCGGCATATCTCTCTCCATTCAAAAAGGGCGCCCCCCGGGGACGCCCTTGGAACCTCTCGTCACGGACCGGCGTCAGCTGCCCGCGATCAGCTCGGCCTGCGCCACAATTACCTCGGCCTGCTTGATCGAGGCGATATCGACCAGACGGCCCTTGTAAACCGTGGCGCCGGCGCCGGAGGCCTTGGCCTCTTCCATCGCCGCCAGGATCTCGCGGGCTTCTGCCACGGCCTCATCGGATGGGGTGAAGACCTGGTTGGCCAGCGCGATCTGGCTGGGGTGGATCGCCCATTTGCCGACCATCCCCAAAGTGGCAGAGCGCTTCGCCTGTGCGACATAACCGTCCTCGTCGGAGAAGTCGCCAAACGGCCCGTCCACCGGCAGGATGCCATGGGTGCGGCAGGCGGCGACAATTGCCGCCTGCGCCCAGTGCCAGGGGTCGGACCAGTGTTTCTGGCCCTCGCGGATCATGTAGTAGTTCTCCTGGGTGCCGCCGATGCCGGTGGTCTGCATCCCCATCGAGGCGGCAAAATCCGCAGCGCCCAGGCTCATCGCCTGCAAGCGGGGCGAGGATTTGGCGATGTCTTCCACATGGGCAATGCCTGCCGCGGATTCGATGATCACCTCGAAGGACACCGGCTTGGTGCGGCCTTTGGCGCGTTCGATGGCGGTGACCAGTGCGTCCACCGCATAGACGTCCTCGGCGCAGCCCACCTTGGGGATCATGATCTGGTCCAGCCGGTCGCCGGCCTGCTCCAGAATGTCCACCACATCGCGGTACCAGTAGGGGGTGTCGAGCCCGTTGATCCGCACCGACAGGTATTTATTGCCCCAGTCCACGCTGTTGATCGCCTCGATCACGTTGGCGCGGGCCTGGTCCTTGTCGGAAGGCGCCACCGAATCCTCCAGGTCGAGGTTGATGACATCCGCCGCCGAGGCTGCCATCTTCTCGAACAGCTTCACTTTGGAGCCGGGGCCGAACAGCTGGCAGCGGTTGGGGCGCGCCGGGGCGGCGGGCTGGATGCGGAAGCTCATGGGGCAATCCTCCGGGTAATGACGTTTCAATTCTGCTGGGCTGAAGTGTTAGAAAGTTGCGCGGCCTCATGCAAGGGAATTTTGCAGCCGCAGAAAATGCCGCTGCAATGCGGCGGCGGAAACATTGCCGCAAACAGGCGCGCACCCGCGGGGGACCCGTGCGAGCAACCGGGCATGAGACGTGCATTCATTGAAAACTGGGCCCTGTTTCTGGGCATGCTGATGCTGATGGTGGCCAACGGGCTTCTGGTTACCCTGCTGACAATCCGGGGCGCGGGGCTTGGCTTCTCCGACCTTACTATTTCGATCATGCAGGCGGCCTATCCGGCCGGCGCCTTGCTGGGCACCGTGATGGCGCCGGGGATGGTGGCCAGGGTCGGCCATATCCGGGCGTTTTCGGCGCTCGCGTCGCTGGTGTCTATCTCGGCGATCCTGCATCTTTTGACCTCCGATCCCTATTCCTGGTCCGCGCTGCGGTTCCTCGCCGGGGTTTGCTATCCCGGCATGTATGTGATCACCGAAAGCTGGCTGCAGGCAAAATCCGAAAACAAAAACCGGGCGCAGATCCTGTCGCTCTACTTCATGATCTGGATGGCAGGCCCGGCCATCGGCACCGCGCTGGTGGCGCTGCCGGACCCCAGCGGCAATCTGTTGTTCGGGGCGGTGTCCATCCTGATTTCCCTGTCGATCGTGCCGCTCTTGCTGTCGGGCATCAAGGCGCCGGAGTATGAGGTCCCGGACCGGATGCCGGTGCGCAAACTGTACCGCGTATCGCCGATGGCGGTGCTGGGCAACCTGGTCAGCGCGACTGCGGTGGCGGGTTGGTTCATCGCGCTGCCGCTTTATGCGCTGTCGCGCGGGATGAGCCCGGCTGAGGCATCGGGCGCGCTGGTGGTGGCGATGATCGTGGGCGCGGTCGTGCAGTACCCCGTCGGCTGGATCAGCGACAAGACCGACCGGCGGCTGGTGCTGATAGGGCTCGGCGTCATCGGTGCCGTGGCCTGCCTGTGGATGCTGGCGACCCCCACGCCGCAGGCGCTGGTGATCGGCTTTGCGGTGCTCGCAGGTGCCAGCCTGCCGATGTATGCGGTCTGCTCTGCCCACGCCAACGATCAGCTGAAACCGGCGCAGATCGTGCCGGCCAGCGGCGCCATGGTGTTCCTTTTGAACGCCGGTCAGTTCGGAGGCACTCTGGCCGCTCCAAATATGGTCAGCATTGCTGACGGAAATGGACTGCTGATCCTGCTCGCAGCCCTGTGTTTTATGGTCTCAGGGGTTGCTGCGCTGCGGCGGACGCAGGCCGATGCACCGGAGGAAACCGGCTCCCAGCAGGCCATTGCGGTGCTTGGTGCGCCTCAAACCGGGGTGCTTCAGGCCGAATCCTGGATGGAGGAGGAAAATAATGTCAGCAATAGTGACATACCGCAGGAATCTCCCGATAAATGACAAAATAGTAGGAGGATCTTGCGCGATGGAGGTTCGGCGCGGCGGAATAGGTATGAACTTGTGCGGGAATCTCAGCAAACTCACCGGCAAGAGTGAAGAGGAAACCCGCCATGATCGAAACCCCTTATCTGCTGTTCCTGGGCGATGCGCCCGACATGCTGGCTGCCAAAGTTGCCATCGGCATCCGTGACTGGCGCCCCGAGCACGCGGTCGGCCAGATCCGCCTGCCGGGCTGCGGCGCCGACCTGGGCCTGAAGGACCTGACCCTGGCCGAGGCCAAGGAAGCCGGCGCCAAAACCCTGGTGATCGGTGTCGCCAACCGCGGCGGCGTGATTTCCCAGGCCTGGAAGGAAGTGCTGATCGAAGCGCTGGAAATGGGCTATGACCTGGCCTCCGGCCTGCACAACCTGCTGCGCGACGAAGGCGACCTGGTGGCCGCGGCCCAGACCCACGGCGGCACCCTGCATGATGTGCGCGTGCCCACCGTCGGCTACCCGATTGCCAACGGCAAGCCGCGCAGCGGCAAGCGCTGCCTGGCAGTTGGCACCGACTGCTCGGTCGGCAAGATGTACACCGCGATGGCGATGGACAACGAGATGCGCGAGCGCGGCATGAAGTCGACCTTCCGCGCCACCGGCCAGACCGGCATCCTGATCACCGGCAGCGGCGTGCCGCTGGACGCGGTCATTGCCGACTTCATGGCGGGTTCGATCGAATATCTGACCCCGGACAACGACGACGACCACTGGGACCTGATCGAAGGCCAGGGCTCGCTGTTCCACGTGTCCTACTCTGGCGTCACCATGGCGCTGGTGCACGGCGGCCAGCCGGATGCGCTGATCCTGTGCCACGAGCCGACCCGCACCCATATGCGCGGCCTGCCGGAATATGACGTGCCGACCCTGGAAGAGCTGCGCGAAGTGGCCCTGCCGCTGGCTCAGCGCGCCAACCCGGCCTGTAAGGTCGTTGGCATTTCGGTGAACACCCAGCACCTGTCTGAGGACGAAGCGGTCAAGTACTTGGCCGAAGTCGAAGAGCGCATGGGCCTGCCCGCCGTCGACCCGTACCGCCACGGCGCCGGCCGCCTGGTGGACGCGCTGGCAGCGGCCTGATCTAACAGCCCCGCCGGAGGTGCTCAGGCGCAGCCTGGGATGCCTCCGGCGGGAGTATTTTTGGAAAGATGAAAGAGCAGGTGCCCCGGATGAAGGGCATCATGCCAAGGCCCGCCGCGGCGCGCGCAGGGCCGCAGGAAAGGGCAGTTTCATGAACATCACCGTCACACCGGACGTCTTCAAACTGGCGCAGGTCTTCACCATCTCGCGCGGCTCGCGCACCGAAGCCAAAGTGCTGACCGTGCGGGTTGATAAGGACGGCGTCACCGGCTGGGGTGAATGCGTGCCCTACGCCCGCTATAACGAGACGCTGGAAAGCGTGACCGCTGAAATCGAGGGCCTGCCTGCCGGTTTCACCCGCGAGGAACTGCAATCGCTGCTGCCCGCCGGCGCCGCCCGCAACGCGGTTGACTGCGCGCTGTGGGATCTGGAGGCAAAACAGGCCGGCAAACGGGTCTGGGAACTGGCAGGCCTGCCGGAGCCGAAACCGGAGATCACCGCCTACACCCTGTCGCTGGACACGCCGGAGAAGATGCAGGCGCAGGCGGCGGAGAATGCGTTCCGCCCGCTCTTGAAAATCAAGCTCGGCACCCCCGACGACATGCCCCGCCTGGAGGCGGTGCGCGCCGGCGCGCCCGATGCCAGGATCATCATCGACGCCAATGAGGGCTGGTCGGCTGCGGTCTATGCCGAACTGGCGCCGCATCTGCTGCGCCTGGGCGTAGAGCTGGTGGAGCAGCCGCTGCCCGCGGGTGAGGACGAGGCGCTGATCGGCATGGAGCGACCGGTGCCGGTCTGTGCGGATGAGAGCTGCCATGACCGCGAGAGCCTGCCGAAACTCAAGGGCAAATATGACGTGGTCAACATCAAGCTGGACAAGACCGGCGGCCTCACTGAGGCGCTGAAGCTGCGCGAACAGGCGCTGGCCGAGGGCTATCAGGTGATGGTCGGCTGCATGGTCGGTTCATCGCTGGCGATGGCGCCGGCGACGCTTGTGGCGCAAGGTGCGGCGGTTACGGATCTTGACGGGCCGCTGCTTCTGGCCGAAGACCGCGAGGAACCTTTGACATTTGATGCCGAGGGCGTGCACCCGCCCAAAGCTGCCCTGTGGGGTTGAGGAGACAACAATGACCCGTACTGTTTATGTGAATGGCGAATACCTGCCCGAAGGCGACGCCAAGGTATCGATCTTTGACCGCGGCTTCCTGTTTGCCGATGCGGTTTATGAGGTGACCTCGGTCCTCGACGGCAAGCTGATCGACTTTGAAGGCCACGCCGTGCGCCTGGACCGGTCGCTGAAAGAACTGGACATGGCGTCGCCCTGCTCCAAGGAGGAGCTGCTGGAGATCCACCGCAAGCTGGTGGAGCTGAACGGCATCGAGGAGGGCCTGGTGTACCTGCAGGTCTCGCGCGGTTCTGACGGCGACCGGGACTTTGTATTCCCCTCCGCGGACACCCCGCCGTCGCTGGTGCTGTTCACCCAGAACAAGCCTGGCCTGGCCGACAGCCCTGCCGCTGCGAAAGGCGCCAAGATCATCTCGATTGAGGACATCCGCTGGGGCCGCCGCGACATCAAGACCGTGCAGCTGCTCTATCCGTCGATGGGCAAGATGATGGCCAAGAAGGCCGGCTGCGACGATGCCTGGCTGATCGAAGACGGCTATGTGACCGAAGGCACCTCCAACAACGCCTATTACGTTAAGAACGGCAAGATCGTGACCCGGCCGCTGTCCAATGACATCCTGCACGGCATCACCCGCGCCGCGGTGCTGCGTCTGGCGGCGGAAGCGCAGATGGAGATTGAGGAGCGCCTGTTCACCATCGAGGAAGCCAAGGAGGCGGACGAGGCCTTCACCACCTCTGCCAGCGCCTTTGTGATGCCGGTGGTGGAGATCGACGGCGTGACCCTGGGCGACGGCACCCCGGGCCCGATCGCCAAGCGCCTGCGCGAGATCTACCTGGAGGAAAGCCGCAAGAAAGCTGTCTGAAGCTGCTTGCCGCATTGCTGCAAAAGGCCGTCCCTTGCGGGCGGCCTTTTGTTAAATAGAGAATCGATTCTGCGATTTCCGCCCCGCCGGGCGGGTACGAAAGCCTGGTTCACAGGATGCTGAAACGGCGCATTCTCCCAGCCATGGAAACAATGAGTGTTTTGATGTGGGGACTGTTTTTAAAACCCCCTGTTTCGGCTCTGGATTTTAACTAATTTTACACAAAATGCGCCCTTGGGCGGCAGCTTGCGGTATTCTGATGCCAGGCGATGGGAACCGGCCGGGGGGGCCGCCAGCCAGAGCCGCAAACCGTGGAGGTGCCAGTATGCAACAGTGTTATCAGCCGGTGATGGGGGAAGCCATGAACAGCGAGGCCGCCGAGCCGAGCGACGTGGAAATCCTGGCTGCTGTGCGTCAGGTGCTGACCGCGGACGAGGTCGCGCATCCCGATTTTGTCAAGGCGCCTGCCAGCCAGGGGTGGCTCGCTGGCAAGCTCCTGGCGCGGGAGCGCACGGCCTCTGGCGCGCTGGCGGCGCGTCTTCTGGGCCGCTTGCGCGGTTAGGCGCGCCTTCGGGGGGACGCGCCCAGCCGCGGATGTGTGGTCCGGGGCATTTCCAAAAAGACATTTTGCAGCGGCCGCCCAGAACGGGCGGCCTTTTTCATGGCCGCATCGCTGCCGACGGTCTGTGCTAGGGTAGAGCACGAACCGGACTAAGGAGGGGCGGATGCTGAAACGGGGTCTGATGCTGCTGGCCGCGGCCTTGCTGGGTGTGCCGGCAGGTGCGGCGGCGCAGGACGCGCCGTGCGGCGGGGAGGCGCCGTGCCGGATTGACAGCGGGACCTATCACCTGGGCCTGCCGGACGGCTGGCAGGGCGGGCCTGCGGTGATGTTCCTGCATGGCTATGGCAGCAGCGGCGCCAAGGTTGCTGCCAATAGCGGGCTGGTGGCGGCATTCACCCGGCGCGGTTATGCGGTGATTGCTCCCAGCGGCTTGCCCTGGGCCAACGGCAAACCTGCGGACTGGTCGGTGCGCGACGGCTGGAACACCTATCCCCGCAACGACACGGAGTTCCTGCGCGCGGTGCTGGCGGATGCCGCGGAACGGGCTGGGGTGGATCCGGAGAGACTGCTGCTGAGCGGCTTTTCCCGCGGCGGATCGATGGTCTGGGACATGGCCTGCCGGGTGCCGGAGTTTGCCGCCGGGTATGCGGCGGTCTCTGGCGGTTTCTGGCTGCCGGTGACACGGGACTGCAAGGGGCCGGTGCGGCTGCTGCACATCCACGGCTTTGCCGACACCGTCGTGCCGCTGGAAGGCCGCGCCATCCCCGGTGCGAGTGTGGTGCAGGCCGATATCTGGGAGGGGCTGCAGCTGTGGCGGCGCGAAAACGGCTGCCCCAGTAACGCCGCCGCGCATGCGGCCGAAGACGGGATCTGGCGCAAACGGTGGGACTGCGAAACCGGCGGTCTGGAACTGATCCTGCACAAGGGCGGTCATGGGATGCCCAGGGGCTGGAGCAGTATGGCATTGGACTGGTTTGAAGGCCTGGAGAACTGAGGCGGCGGGCGGGGCTGCGCCGCCGTCCGCTAGATCAGCTGCCTGCTGTCAGCCGCTGCCTGAAGAATGCCAGGATCTCATCCCGCGCGGCCAGGGTCGGGCTGCCTGCCTCATCCACCAGATGCGCGGTGACCACGCTGTGCGGAGCGGGGACGTGTTTGGCAAAGAACGGCGGCACCTCCGCGGCGGCAGCGCTGTCCGGCAGGGTGCGGGCGTCAAAGCGCTCTCCCAGCGCCTCGGCATAGGCGGCAAAGCGCTGCGCCTGGCAGAAGGCGTCGCTCTGGAACCGGTAGGCAAGCACCGTGAGGTCCTCGCGCTCCAGCCGGTCGCGTACGGCGGCCAGTTCTTCGGCTGGGCTTTCGACACCTGCCGGGTTGTCCAGCGGCAGCGAGGGCTGCGCCAGAACCGGGGCAAGCATGGCGGGCTCCAGCATCATCGACAGCGCAAAATTGCCGGTGAAACACATGCCGATGGCGCCGGTGCCGGGGCCGCCGCATTCGCCGTGCGCAAGACGCGCCAGCGCCCGCAGCCACTGGGTGACCGGGCTGGCGCCATGACCGGCAAAGGCGCGGAATTCGGCGCTGACGCAGGCGCGGCGGAACACCTCTGCACCGTCTTCTGCGGTGGCCACAGCACCGTCGCGGCCGAACAGTGAGGGCATGTAAACGGTAAACCCGGCATCGCGTACCCATCGGGCAAAGCGGGCCACATGCGGGCTGATCCCCGGCATTTCCGCCATCACGATTACTGCGGGGCCCTGGCCGGACACATGCACGGTTTTCTCTGCACCGTTGAGGGCGATCCGGCGCGGCTCGAAATCTTCAAGCACGTCATCCTGGTCCATCGGGCGTTTGGTCATCCGGGTTATCCTTCCTGTTGGCGAATCTAAGTCTCAATTTTGAACTCAGATAGAAATCACCTATCTGGGTCCGCATGTCAAACTCAGCTTCTGATTCCCGTGAAACCCTGCCCGCCGTCCGCCGCCGCGCCCTGGTGCCCAAGGAGCAGTGCCCGATGGCGCTGGCCGCCGGGATCCTGGGCGACCGCTGGACGCTCCTGATCCTGCGGGAGGCTTTCTATGGCGTTTGCCGCTATGACGACATGCGTGCGGACCTGAAGGCGCCGCGCTCCACCCTGACGGACCGGCTGAACAGTCTGGTGGCGCGGGGGATACTGGAAAAGCAGCCCTATCAGGAGGCGGGCGACCGGGTGCGCCAGGCCTATGTGCTGACTGACGCGGGGCGCGGATTGGCACTGACCTTTATGGCACTGGCGCAATGGGGGGAGGCGCATGTGACCGGCGGCGCCGCGCCGGTCGGGGTGGTGGACCAGGAGAGTGGCGCGCCGCTGCGGGTCGCGCTGGTGGATGCGGATGGCGCGCCGGCTGATCCGGCGCGCGCGGCTCTGCGGCTGAGGGGCTGAGGCCGCGGCCAGACCGGCTGATTTCACCTTTGGGCAAATACTCCGGGGTGAATTGGCCGCAAGGCCAGGAGGGGCAGCGCCCCTTCGCCCGGCCTTGACGGATAGCCGCTTACTGCTTGTCGGTGACGTTTTCCTTGAACGCCACCTTGAAGTCTGCCTGTTTCTCGGCGCTGGCTTCGGTCTGGTAGCTGGCCTTCCACTCCTCCATGGTCATGCCGTAATAGATCTCGCGGGCCTCATTCTTGCCCATCTCGATGCCGCGCTCGTTGGCGGCCTCCTGGTACCAGCGGGCCAGGCAGTTGCGGCAGAAGCCGGCCATGTTCATCAGGTCGATATTCTGCACATCGGTGCGGTCTTCCATCAGGTGCTTCTGCAGGCGGCGGAAGGCGGCGGCCTGGATTTCGGTCTCGGTTTGCTTGTCCATGGCGGTGGCTCCGGAGTTGTCTGGTGTCCCCGCAGGCCTAGCAGCCGCAGCGGGGGCGGGCAATGGGCGCGGGCGGCGGCGGTCAGACCAGCTGCAGTGCCAGCCACGGTCCCAGCGCAGTGGCGAAAATGACGATCTTGTAGGTGCCAAGCCAGCGGTAGACGGTAAGGCTGACATCGGCTGGCGCCAGCCCGAACATGCGGGCATGCAGCCCCGCAACCCAGTCCCGCATCAGCATCAGAAGCACGGCGGAGAGGGTGAACAGGCCGATATGCAAAACGGTCAGCCAGCCGAAGAAGGCAGAGAGGGTTTCCTGGGCCATGAGGGCTCCTTTCCCGGAATTTCCCGCGTTTCCGTTACAGATATGGTGGCGCATGGCCGGTTCTGCAACGCGGGGTGCCGTTTTCCGGCGCGGAAAACGGCCCGGAAAACACGTGTTTTCCGAGACGGAATTCGCGCCGAATTCCGGGTCAGAGACCGGATGCTTCCAGTGCCCTGAGCAGCACTTGGGCCAGGCGTTCGGCCCAAACCTGCTGGCCGGTGTGTTCGGCAATCAGGTCATTGCGCAGCTCGATCAGCGTGTTGGGGCGGCCCGGCTTGGTGGCGTGGGTTTCGATCGCGTCGCCGGGCAGGTAGCCGGTGTAGGGCTCATTGACGCCGACACAGAGATCGCCGGGGCGGTTCAGTTCTTCCACCACAAATGGCGAGAAGCGCTCGCCTTCGGGAAACAGGATGCCGATCTCCCAGGGGCGCGGGCTGCGGCCGCGCAGCTGGCGGGTAAAGCTGTGGACGGAGATGATGACCGTGCGGGGGCGTTCCGCCAGCCGCGCCAGCGCCCGGTGGTAGGGGCGGTAGCAGCCCTCCAGCCTCTGCTTCAGCTCGGCCTCGCCCGCGTGGCGGTTGGCGGGGATGATGGTGCCGTCATAAAGCTTCATCAGCAGGGTCGGGTCGTCCTCGCCGCGGTTGGGGTCGATCACCAGGCGGGAGAAGTTGGAGGCCACCACCGGCGCGTCCAGCATCTCGCCCAGGAGCTTGGACACCTCATAGGCGCCGACGTCATAGGCGATGTGGCGCTCCATGTCCTCGCGCGGGAGGCCAAGGTCGCCGCCGCCGGCAAAATCCGGCACATGGTTGGTTGCGTGGTCGCAAGTGATCAGCCAGCGGGCGGGACGGTCTGCACCGTGAACAAAAAAGGAAGTGTATGTCATGAGCCTGATATGTTTTGCCGCAAGTTGTTTACGGGAGTTGCGGCAGAATGGGAATTGGGGGATAAGCACTTCAAACGCTGTTTGCGGTAACATGTGCAGGGCCGGAGGAGAGAACCCCAATGAAACGATCGCGCAATGTGAAGATTGTCGCCACTTTGGGGCCGGCCTCGGAGACCTACGAGACCATCCGTGCGCTGCATGAGGCCGGCGCCGATGTGTTCCGCCTGAACATGTCGCACGGCAGCCATCCGGAGATTGCCGAGAAGCACAGGATCATCCGCCAGGTGGAGCAGGATCTGGACAGCCCGATTGCCATTCTGGCGGATCTGCAGGGGCCGAAGCTGCGTGTCGGGGTCTTTGCCAACGGATCTGAGGAACTGGAAGAGGGGGCGAAGTTCCGCCTCGACCTGGATCCGGCGGAGGGCGATGTGACCCGCGTTTGCCTGCCGCATCCGGAGATTTTCCAGGCGCTGGAACCGGGCGCGCATCTCTTGGTCAATGACGGCAAGATCCGCCTGGTTGTGGACACCTGCGGCCCGGATTTCGCCGACTGCACGGTGGAGACCGGCGGCACGATTTCAAACCGCAAGGGCGTGAATGTTCCGGATGTGGTGCTGCCGCTGGCCGCCTTGTCGGAGAAGGACCGGGCGGATCTGGAGTTTGTCTGCGCCCTTGGTGTGGACTGGCTGGCGCTGTCCTTTGTGCAGCGGGCCAAGGATGTCTATGAGGCCCGCGCGCTGGCGGATGGCCGCGCGGCGGTGCTGTCGAAGATCGAGAAGCCGCAGGCGGTGGAAGATTTCGAGGCCATTCTGGACGCCTCTGACGGCATCATGGTGGCACGCGGCGATCTGGGTGTCGAACTGCCGGTGGCGGCGGTGCCGCCGATCCAGAAGCGGCTGGTGCGCAAGTGCCGGGCGGCGGCCAAACCGGTGATCGTTGCAACCCAGATGCTGGAGAGCATGATCGAAAGCCCGATGCCGACCCGGGCCGAGGTCTCCGACGTGGCCACCGCCATCTATGAGGGCGCCGATGCGGTGATGCTGAGCGCCGAGAGCGCGGCCGGCCAGTATCCGGTGCAAGCGGTGCGGACGATGGACAAGGTGGCGATTGAGGTCGAGGCCGACCCGACCTATACCCAGATCATCGCCGCCTCGCGGTCGGCCAAGGGCACCACGGTTGCTGACGGCATCGTCGCCGCGGCACGGGAGATTGCGGAAAAGACCGAGATCAAGGCGATCTGCTGTTTCACCCAGTCCGGCACCACCGCGCTGCTGACCGCGCGGGAACGTCCCGGCGTGCCGATCATCGCAATGACCCCGGTCAGCGCCACTGCGCGGCGGCTGTGCCTCAGCTGGGGTTGCAAATGCGTGATGACGCCGGAGCTGGACCGGTTCAAGGGCGCTGTTGTCAGTGCGGCGCGCGCCGCGCGCGCGGGCGGATACGCAACCGAGGGCGACCAGATCGTGGTCACCGCGGGCGTGCCCTTCAACGTGCCGGGCACCACCAACATCCTGCGCATCGCCCCCTGTGACGAGCGGCTGATCTACAGCACTGATCCGGAGTAGGTGCAGGCCGGTCTGCCGCTGGCGGAGCGGAATTGAAAAGCCGCTGCCTGCCCCTACCATCATCCCATGTTGCTGTGCTGATGGGGGTGGGTCATGCAGACGGATCTGGCGCTGGTTCTGGGGCTTGTGATCGGGGGTTTCACAGTGCCTGCGGTTCTGGCCGGTCTCAGCGAGCGGCGCCCGCCGCGGGCGTCCTTGCTCCCCATCCTTGCGGCCATCGCGCTGGTCACCTATGCGGTGATGATGAATCCGGGCGGCTACAGCGTTGAGGAGATCCCGGACGTGTTTTCCCGGGTCGCGGCGCAGCTTTTCTAGAGAATCCGCTTGCCCATTCCGCCTGCATTGCTTAAAGGGCAGCTCTGTTCCGCGCGGCCGGCCGTCGAGGCATGCCGAGTCGCGCGTCTAGCGAACCCGCATTGAAGGAGACGGAAATGCCCAAGATGAAGACAAAGTCGAGCGCCAAGAAGCGCTTCAAGATTACCGCCACCGGCAAGGTGATGGCAGGTCAGGCCGGCAAACGCCACGGCATGATCAAACGCACCACCAAGTTCATCCGCGACGCTCGCGGCACCACCACCCTGTCGGCACCCGACGCAAAGATCGTCAAGGGCTTCATGCCCTACGACCGCTAAGAGGAGATTTGAGAGATGTCCCGCGTTAAAGGTGGTACCACAACTCACGCCCGTCACAAGAAGGTCATCAAGGCAGCCAAAGGTTACTACGGCCGCCGCAAGAACACCTTCAAGGTTGCCCGCCAGGCCGTCGACAAGGCCAACCAGTACGCAACCCGCGACCGTAAGAACCGCAAGCGCAACTTCCGCGCGCTGTGGATCCAGCGTATCAACGCTGCTGTGCGTTCGCACGACGAAGCGCTGACCTACTCCCGCTTCATCAACGGCCTGACACTGGCCGGCATCGAAGTGGACCGCAAGGTTCTGGCCGACCTGGCCGTGCACGAGCCCGAAGCTTTCGGCGCAATCGTCCGCCAGGCACAGGACGCGCTGGCAGCCTAATGCGCCAGAGAGTTCGAGTTTGAGAGAAGGCCGTCCCGGTTGGGGCGGCCTTTTCCTTTGGCAGCAAGACCGCGCGCATTTGGGCTGAAGCAGGGGCCGTTCAGCGTCAGCAAACCGACCGCACGCGGGCCGGGTTTCCTCAGCCCCGTGGCATCCGCAGTGTGAAAACGGTCAGCCGCTCATCCGACTCCGCCGAAAGATGGCCGCCATGCGCCGCGGCGATCTGCTGGGCGATGTAGAGGCCCAGGCCCAGGCCGTTTTGCGACTCGCGGGTGCCGGAACGGGTGAAAGGCTCAAACAGCAGGGTCATGGTCTCTGCCGGGATCGGGTCGCCATGGTTGGCGACCGACAGGACGAAATCGCCGCCGTCATCGTCAGCGGCCACGGTTACAGGTTTTCCGGGCGTGCCGTGCGTGACCGCGTTGGACAGGAGGTTGGAGACCAGTTGCGCGATGCGGCCGGTGTCGCAGTCCATCGGATCGGCGAAACTGTAGCTTTCGGTGATCGGTGTGCCCGGGTTTGCCAGCCGGATTTCCTCGACCGTTTGCGACAGAACCGGCCTCAGGTCTGTGCTTTCGCTGCGCGCAATGTCGATGCCTTCGCCAAGGCGGGAGCGGGCGAAATCTAGGATGTCGTTGATCAGCGCCGACATCCGGGTGACGGACTGGCGGCCGAGCGCCAGGATTTCCAGAGCCTTGGCCGATTGCGGCTCATTCTCCAGGAGCCTCAGTGCAGCGCCGACCGCAGACAGCGGGTTGCGCAGGTCGTGGCCCAGCACGGCGATGAACTGCTCGCGGAAACGGGCCTCCTGCTCGCGGTCCGCCAGATGGGCCGCGTTCATCTTGGCCTCGGTCACATCCCGGGCGTTGCAATAGAACCGGTCGCCTTCCGGCACCGCGTTCCAGGACAGCCAGCGGTAACTGCCGTCCTTGTGGCGGTAGCGGTTTTCGAACTGCAGCACCGGCTGCCCGTGTTTGACACGCTCAAACGCGGCTTCTGTCCGGGACATGTCATCCGGGTGAAGGAAGTCGAAGAACTGGCGGCTTTCGATTTCCTCTGGCAGCAGGCCGAGGGTGCGGAACCAGGCAGGATTGGTGTCCATGAAGACGCCGGAAGCATCGACCACGCCCAAAAGGTCGGGCGTGACTTTCCAGGTCAGGCTGGTGCGGTCCATTTGGGAGGGCACGGCGGGTTTTCCATGTGGAGCAGAACAGCATCCAGCATGCGCATGCCGCAACCGTCTGGCAAGTCCTAAGTTTCTGGCATAGAGCGGAAAATCTGCCGGTCCGCAGGACCGCGGCCGGGCGCGCCGCAGAGGTCACCACATCCGGCTTTTCGCATATTCCGCATATCCTGCGTCATAAGCCTCTGCTTCGAACGCCGCTTCCTGTTCCTTCAGGAACTGGCCTGCGGTGGGCACGGCGGGGCGGTCAGCCTCTGCATCCCACAGGCGGGAGCGCATCAGCGCCTTGGCGCATTGGAAATAGAGCTCTTCGATGGTGATCACCGCGACAGTGGCGGGCAGCAGGGATTTGCGGGCGAAATGGCTGCGCAGGGCCTCATCCGCAGTCAGCACGGCGGAGCCATTCACCCGCACCACGTTGTTGCAGCCCGGCACGATGAACATCAGGCTGACGCGCGGGTCGCGGACGATGTTGCGCAAGCTGTCAATGCGGTTGTTTCCGCGCCAGTCGGGCAGCCAGAGGGTGCGGTCATCCGCCATATGCACCACCGGGCCGTCATCGCCGCGCGGACTGGCGTCGGTGCCTTCAGGGCCGATGGTGGACAGGACCGCGAACTTCGAGGCGCTGATCCAGTCTCGGTAAAGCGGCGTCAGGCGAGGGGCGACTTTGGTGAGCGACTGCGGCACCGGGGCGCCGTAGATCTCTTCAAGCTCATCTGTGCTGGTAAGGGTTTGCATGGCGTTGGCCTCCTTTTGGTTGCGTTTTAGCTTGCCCTTTCGCTGTCATGGGGCCAGTTTTCGCGCAAATGGGCCAAAATCCGGAGATCACCGCGCGGGGCTGGTCCTCCGCCGATGCCGTGCAGGAATTGCCGCACGGGGTGGTGACCTATGCCCGCAGCTATCCGGACGGCTATATCTCCGCCTGGCATGACCACCCGCGCCATCAGCTGGTCTATGCTGTGGCCGGGCTGATGACGGCGGAGGCCGGCGGCACCAGCTGGGCGGTGCCTGCGGGGTCTGGGCTGATCGTGCCGGCCGGCGTGCTGCACGAGATCCGTATGGCGGGGGAGGTGCAGCTGCAATCGCTTTACATCGATCCGGCAGAGGCGGGGGCGGATGCGATGGCGGAGTGCCGGGCGGTGCTGGTGGAGCCGCTGCTGGCCGGGCTGATCGCGGCCCTGTGCGGCATGAACAATCCCTGGCCGCTGCCGCCGCGGGCGCACCATCTGAGCCGGCTTATCCTGATTGAGCTGGGCGCGGCACCGGAATCGCCGCTGTCGCTGCCCTATCCGGGTGACGCCCGGCTGCGGCGGGTCTGCGATGCGCTGATGGACAGCCCCGGGAGCATGCGGACCATCGATCATTGGGCAGCGCTGGCCGGGATGAGCCGCCGCAGCTTCACCCGCCGGTTCCAGCAGGAAACCGGCCTCAGCCTTGGTGCCTGGCGCGACCGGCTGCGCTGCCAGATCGCGCTGCGGGCCAAAGCGCGCGGCGCCCGGATGGAGCAGGTGGCGCAGCGGCTGGGCTATGCCAGCCGCCAGTCCCTGCTGGCGATGATGCAGCGGGTGGTTTGACCGGGCGCCTGCCGCATCGTAGTGAATTCCGGAATCGCGGAATGCGCCGCCGTATGGCAGGTTGCGCCGGACTTTGACGGAGTGAGGCCAGCATGAAATTCATCCGGGATGTGATCGCGCAACTGGAAACCCCGCGCGACGCGCGGCCGCTGGGCAGCGGCTGGCTGTCGGGATCCATGGCACTCTTGGCGGCCATCACCGGGCTGCTGCTGGTGCTGCTGCGCTGGTACCCGGAGACGTTCTCCTATCCGCAGATCGCCTTTGTGCATTCCAGCGGCTATGTCACCGCCTTTCTGCGCTTTGTGCTGCTGGCGGGCTATGCGATGTCGCTCCTCAGCCTGATCCTGAGCCGCCAGAAAAGCCTGGGCTGGGCGGCGCTGGGGCTGTCGGTTGCTGCCTCGCTGATGGCCACGGCGCAGCCGCAGCACGCCGGCGAGGTGCCGCAGAGTCTCTATTTCGGGCTCGACTACTTCGTCGTCAACGTGCTGCTGGTGGGGTTCCTGTTCGTGCCGCTGGAGCGGTTCTTTCCGGCGCGGCGCGAGCAGACCGTGTTCCGCACCGAATGGCGCGAGGACATGTTCTATTACCTGGTCAGCTCCATGCTGGTGCAGGTGCTGACCTTCCTGACCATGGCGCCCGCGAACTATGTGAACACCGAGTTCGATCTGGAGGGGATCCGCGCCCATATCACCAATCTGCCCTTTGCGGTTCAGGTGCTGATCATCATGGCGGCAACCGATTTCGTGCAGTACTGGGTGCACCGCGCCTTTCACACCTTTCCGGCGCTGTGGCATTTCCATGCGATCCACCACTCGGCCAAGAAGATGGACTGGCTGGCCGGCGCGCGCATGCATTTCATCGAGATTGCGGTGCTGCGCGGGCTGACCGCGGTGCCGATGTTCACGCTGGGGTTCAAGCCTGAGGCGATCCAGGGTTATCTGCTGATCGTCTATTTCTACTCCAGCTTCATCCACGCCAATATCGGCTGGAAGCTGGGCTTCATGGAGCGGTTCCTGGTCACCCCGCGCTACCACCATTGGCATCACGGCAGCGAGCGGGCGGCGATCGACATCAACTATGCCTCGCATTTCCCGCTCTATGACTGGCTGTTCGGCACCCATCATCTGCCGGAGGAGGACTGGCCGTCGAAATACGGGGTGGCCGGCGATACGGTGCCAAACGGCTATTGGCGGCAGTTCCTGTACCCGTTCAACCAGAAGCGCTGGAAGAAGAAGCCGGAAAGCAAGCCCGGGGGCTAAGCCGCGATCCCGTGCGGGCCGTGGCGGATGATGGCCCATTGGCCATAGCTGTCGTCGAGGTCCAGCTTGATCGCCGCATCGGATCTGGTGGAGGCGCTGCCGATCTCGGCCAAGGTAAATTCAATGCCGCCGGGGATGCCGATCTGGACCCGGTGCTCGCCGCCGCCATGCGGGGCCCGGATCGGGCGGCCGGTTGAGGTGACCAGGCCTTCGATATCCAGTTTGGCGGTGCGGTTCTCGATGTCCGCCTCATAGTCGATCCGCTTGATCAGTGTTTCGTGCACCGTCTCGCACATGGCGCGGAACACCCACCAATGAGTGGCTTCCTCATCGGTTTCGCCGCCCAAGAGCACGGTTTCCAGTGCCGCACGCTGGGCATCAGAGGCGCGGTCGTCGATGATTGCCTGCAGCGCGCCCTTGCCTTCGAAGATCGGGCCCGGCCAGGCGTAGAGCAGGGCGGACCTTGTGCCCGTCAGGTCGGTGTCACCGAAATGGCCCTTGTCGATGTGGAGCACCTCGAACCCGGTGCAATTGCCGTGGGTCGGCAGATCCTCGAACTGGCAGGGGCAACCGTAGTTGCAGTTGCAGTTCCCGAAGCTGCGGCCTTCGATATACCAATCCACATGTGCCATGGCTGTCTCCTCCGGTTGCTGCTGAATGGGATGCGCAAAGTGTATCATAATAAGGGTGTGAATTCAGGCGCTGTTTGTCCGGCGCAGCAAGGACGCCGGACGATTGGTCAGGTTGACAAGTAGGCGTCAGTTCCGGTGACCGAAGCATAGGCAAAGCTGAGCGCGGCCATAAAGGCCCTGTGTGTCTGTTCTGCCGGAACAGTGACGCCATTGTATTCCAGGTCGCGGCTGGTGGAGCAGGCATCCTCGACTACGGTGACGTCAAAGCCGAAATCAGAAGCGGCTCTGGCTGCTGCATCAATGCACATGTGGCTCATGCTGCCGGCGAGCGTAACGTCAGTGATGCCGTTTTCGTCCAGCAGCTGCTTGAGGCCGGTTTCGAGGAAGGCATTGACCTTGTGCTTGACCACGACCGGCTCATTCGCTGCGGGCTGTAGCGATGGATGGAACTCTGCGCCGGTGGTGCCGGCGGCAAAGAAAAGGGCGTCCGGGCGCTCATTCTCGTGGCGCACATGCACGATGAACTGCCCTTTGGTGCGGGCGTCGTCCAGAAGCCTGCGGGCGTTTGCGGCGGAGGCTTCCATGCCGTGCAGCTCCCATTTGCCGCCGGGGAAATAGTCATTCTGAATGTCGATCAGGATCAGTGCAGATTTGGCCATGTGCCACTCCTTTGCGGTTGCTGTTTTGGTATAGCGCCTGACGCTGCAGCAGAGTGATTGGCGAAAATGACATAAAACAGGCACAATCAGACAAATGGTACAGGACAGTCAGATTCGCGTCGCCCTTGTGGCCTATCCGGGTGCCCAGCAGGCTGCGCTGCTGGGGCTGCGTGACCTGCTGGAGGCCGCAGGCGGCGGGGCGCCGGGGCAGGCGCGGCGGTTCAAGACCGAGCTGGTCGGGGATTTTGCCGCTCAGGGCCAGTTTGATGCGGTGGTCCTGCCGCCCAGTCTGGGAGAGAGGCCCTCAGGTGCGGCTTTGCAGGCCATTGCTGGATGGGTGAAGAAGCAGCACAAAGGCGGGGCGCTGGCGTGTTCTGTCTGCGCGGGTGCCTTTCTGCTGGCGGCAGCCGGTGTGCTGGACGGACGCCCGGCCACCACCCATTGGGCGCTGGCGCAGGACTTGGCGCGTTCCTATCCGCAGGTGCAGCTGCAGGCGGATCGGCTGCTGATCGACGATGGCGATGTGATCACCGCGGGCGGGCTGATGGCCTGGACCGATCTGGGGCTGCGGTTGATTGCGCGCTTCATGGGGCCTGCGGAGATGCTGGCGACCGCGCGGTTTTTCCTGATTGACCCCGGCGTGCGGGAGCAAAGCTACTACAACCTGTTTGCTCCCGGCCTGACCCATGGCGATGCCGCGGTTTTGGAGGCCCAGCATTGGCTGCAGGCCCGGTTCCATCAGCCGGTGGCGGTGCCGCAGATGGCCGCCGCTGCCGGGCTGGAGGAACGCACATTCCTGCGCCGGTTCCAGGCCGCTACCGGCCTGGCGCCTTCGCAGTATCTGCAGCAGCTGCGTATCGCCAAGGCACGGGAGCAGCTGGAGCTGAGCACGGCGAGTATCGAGGCCATTGCGATGGCGGTGGGCTATCTGGACGTCTCAGCGTTCCGCAAGCTGTTTCTGCGGACCGTAGGCTTGTCCCCCAGCGCCTACCGCAAGCGGTTCGCTCCGGCGCGGTGCTGAAGCCGCAGCCGCGTAAGGGGGACAGGATGACACATCCGCCCGCCACCCGTTCCCGCCCTCTTGCTTTCGGCGGCCCTTGTGGTAGCAGGGCACAAGCAGAATTCGAGGGGCCGTGATGGACGATCTTAAAGCCAAGTACCTGGGTCAGATTGCAGAGGCCGCCGACGAGGCGGCGCTGGAGGCGATCCGCCTTGCCGCCGTCGGCAAGAAGGGCGAAGTGGCGCTGAAGATGCGCGAGCTGGGCAAGATGACTCCGGAAGAGCGCCAGGCGGCGGGCCCGGCGCTGAACGCGCTGAAGGATGAGATCAACTCTGCCCTCGCAGCCAAGAAGGCGGGGCTGGAAGATGCCGCCCTGGATGAGCGCCTGCGCACCGAATGGCTGGACGTGACCCTGCCGTCGCGCCCCGCACGCCAGGGCAGCCTGCATCCGATCAGCCAGGTGCAGGAGGAGATCACCGCGATCTTTGCCGAACTGGGCTTCTCGGTGGCCGAAGGGCCGCGGATTGACACCGACTGGTACAACTTCGATGCGCTGAACATCCCCGGCCACCATCCGGCGCGCGCCGAGATGGACACCTTCTACATGCACCGCGCCGAGGGCGACAACCGCCCGCCGCATGTGCTGCGCACCCATACCTCGCCGGTGCAGATCCGCTCGATGGAGAAGATGGGCGCGCCGCTGCGCATCATCTGCCCGGGCGGCGTCTACCGCGCTGACTATGACCAGACCCACACGCCGATGTTCCACCAGGTCGAAGGCCTGGCGCTGGACAAGGACATCTCGATGGCGAACCTCAAGTGGGTGCTGGAGGAGTTTGTCAAATCCTTCTTCGAGGTGGATGACGTCGAACTGCGCTTCCGCGCCTCGCATTTCCCCTTCACCGAGCCATCCGCCGAGGTCGATATCCGCTGCTCCTGGGAAGGCGGCACGCTGAAGATCGGCGAGGGCGACGACTGGATGGAAATCCTCGGCTCCGGCATGGTGCACCCCAAGGTGATCGCGGCCGGCGGCATCGACCCGGAGATCTACCAGGGCTTTGCCTTCGGCATCGGCATCGACCGCCTGGCGATGCTGAAATACGGCATCCCGGACCTGCGCGCCTTCTTCGACAGCGACCTGCGCTGGCTGCGCCACTACGGCTTCCAGAGCCTGGACATGCCGGCGCTGCATGGTGGTTTGAGCCGGTAAGTGTACGTCATCAGCTTATTCCTGTCGCACTATGTGAACTGGTGTAATACGGTTTCTGAAACCACGCCCCGCTGGAAAATCAATCTGGCGGGGCTGTTGTTTTTCGCGGTGGCTGTTGCATTGATCTCTTTCGCGCCTGAAGAGATTTCTTTGCCGGTTGTGTTCCTGGGAGGTGCCCCGGTCAGCCTGTTCTTTGAACTGGATCGGCGTTTGAGATGGAAACGGGCACGCGAAATGCGGGCCGCCACATCACAACTGCGCAAGACACGAAGTCTGCTCAAAGGCTTCAAACGCTAAACATGTTCTCTTCTTCCCGGCGGGCAGGCCTGGCAGCGCCCGTCCACCCCGCAGGATCGGGGGGAGGCTGCAAGTTCAGTCCTCAGCGCGGAATAAGGCCGAGAGGCCGCCGCGCCATCGCCTGACCGCCCGCACGGGCAGGCGAATTGGGGCCGCAAGCACACCGGTTAGACGTCGTACGGACTTGGCCGGCATAAACTGCCAAACATCATCGTTGGATCGCCTTCCCGCGGTCAGGCGATGGCGTGGCTTGAGCGTGACACTCAGACCGGCGCCGCAGCTGGTGCCCCGCCCAGCCGTTTCCCCAGCGCCTTGATCCTGGCGACCCGGTTTTCCTTGTCCGGGATGATGAAGCCGCGGAGCTTGCGGTTGACCATGCCGGCCATCAGCTTGCCCATCAGCTTGGGTGAGCGCGTCTTGGCATAGCGCAGCTTGACCAATGTGCCGCCGCCGACCTCCTCCATCTCGATGGTTTCATACATCTGCAGGCCCATCGCCAGATTGTAGCGGCCGGTGACATATTCGCCGGGGTTCCAGTCCACCACCTCATAGGGAAACAGCGCATCGCCGCGGTAGCAGTGGTACATCGTGCCGGGCTCGATCTTGCCCTTGTTGGTGTTCAGCAGATCCATTCGGTCGGCGCCCAGCCATTCGGTGCGCAGATCCGGCCGGGTGCAGATGGTAAAGGCGACCTCAGGCGAGACGGCGAGCGGGACGATCCATTCATCAAACAGCAGGTCATCCCCCGCAGCGACAAAGCTGCGCTCGGTTGCGCAGCGGCGCTGCCAGGCAGCGCGCATGTCGCGGACCACGTATTCGACCGGGCCGATATGCTCGATGTCCTCGCTGTGAAACTCGCTTGCGTCAAAGAAATCCACAAGGTCCATCGCCCTGAGCGCGTCGCAGGACAAGAGCGTATAGGCGGTGAGGCCGGTGCGCTCGGTCACGGAGTTTTTCAGCAGCCGGAAGGCAGTGATCACATCCGGGCCGGCCAGCTCATGGCTGCCGCGGCTGTCCTGCTGGATGCATTCGCCGTGATGCACCACCAGCTTCAGCTCCAGATCGCCGATCTTGTGCAGGCGTCGCAGGTGCAGCCGGTGTTGAGGATCATCTTCTCCTTCTCGCGGGCGAAGATGCAGTAAAGGCTTTCGGCAAAGTCGAGGATGAACTGCTTGGTCATCACCTCGCTTTCGAAGGCATACGCAAAGGCCGCATCGCCCTGCAGAGCGGAGACCTGGAGCGGCGCGCGGATCGCGGGGAGCAGAGCGCCGAAAAGCGCGTCCAGGATGCCTTTGGAATGCTCCAGCGGGGTGCCGGCCATGAATTTGGTGTAGCCCGACAGGTCGGCAATGACGAAGAAGGCGTTTTGAACCCCGGAATGCAGATCCGTCATCGGTGTCTCCCTGGCAGTGAGGGGATCAGTATGCGCGAAACCGGGGGAATCTCAAAACATCGCGTGCCTGGAATGTTTGACCAGCCGGCTGCCAGTGAGCGCCGGCCAGCGGCGCAGCCGCACGCGGCCCACAAACTTGTGACGTGACAGCCGCCGCGCGGCGGGTAGGCTCGCAGATATGATCCGAGCCGTCCTTTCCCTCTCCGCCGCCCTGCTGTGGGCTTCCGCTGCAGCTGCCATGGGGCCGTCAAAACCGGCGAAGTGCCACGACGCGGCGCCCTGCGAACTGGGCGGCCGCTCCTATCACGTGATGGAGCCGGAGGGCTGGGACGGGGTTTCTCCTCTGCCGGTGCTGTTGCATTTCCATGGCTGGTCGCGCACCGGGCGCCATGCACAGAAAAGCGACCGGGTCGGGGCCTCTGCCAAGCGCCGCGGTGTTTTGCTGGTGACGCCGAACGGGCGCAACAAGACGTGGGATTTCTGGTCGGTCGGCACGGAAGACGTTGCCTTTGCCGACCGGGTGCTGGAAGACGTCGCCAAACGCTATCCGGTTGACCCCGAACGCATTTACGTCTCCGGCTACTCTTATGGCTCGGCCATGGCCTGGCGCTATGTCTGCCACAGCGGCAATGATGTGGCGGCGCTCTTGGCTGTGGCTGGCACCATCCGGCAGAGTGAAAACTGTCCCGAAGCGCCGCGAGAGGTGCGCCATGTGCACGGGCTGAAGGACACGGTGATGGACTTCCCCTATGGCCCTGGCGGCGAGCGGACGTATCCGGTGGCGCTGTGGCGGGCGCGGCTGGGCTGCGGCGCGGCGCGGGCACTGGGGCAGTGGCAGGTGGTCGACTTCCTCAAGCTGGAGCGCACGGTCTGGGCCGGTTGCGCCCAGGGGCAGGTGGTGCTGGACACCCATCCAGGCGGCCATTTCATCCCGCATGGCTGGATCGGGCGGCAATTGGATGAGCTTTTGAACCTCACTCCCAGCTATCCTTGAGAGCAGGGGCGCAGAACCCTTGAACCTTGGCGCATTCTTTGCCATTGCCTCAGGTCAAACACGCATGTCTGCCAAGGGGTCCCCGACCGATGAAATTCACGCTTTCCTGGCTGAAAGACCACCTCGACACCGACGCCTCGGTGGAAGAGATCACTGATGCCCTGACCGATCTGGGCCTTGAGGTCGAAGGGGTCGTCAATCCGGCTGACGCGCTGAAGGATTTTACCCTTGGCTATGTGAAACACGCCGAGAAGCATCCGGATGCCGACAAGCTGCGGGTCTGCAAGGTGGACACCGATGAGGGCGAGCTGCAGATTATCTGCGGCGCGCCGAACGCGCGCGAAGGCATCACCGTGGTGGTCTGCAAGCCGGGCATGTATATCCCGGGCCTCGACATCACCATCGGCGTCGGCAAGATCCGCGGCGTCGAGAGCTTTGGCATGATGGCCTCTGAGCGCGAGCTGGAGCTGTCGGAGGAGCATGACGGTATCATCGAGCTGCCCTCCGGCGCGGTTGGCGACAAATTCGTGGATTGGCTGGCGGAGAACGATCCGGCCAAGGTCGATCCGGTGATCGAAATCGCGATCACTCCGAACCGCCCCGATGCGCTGGGCGTCTACGGCATTGCCCGCGATCTGGCGGCGCGTGGCCTCGGCACCCTCAAGACCCGCGCCTTTGAAGCGATCCCGGGTGACTTCGCAAGCCCGGTCAAGGTCACGATCGACGCCGATACGCTGGACGGCTGCCCGCTGTTTGCGGGCCGGATGGTCAAGGGCGTGAAGAACGGCCCCAGCCCGCAGTGGCTGCAAGACCGGCTGAAGGCGATTGGCCTGCGCCCGATTTCGGCGCTGGTGGACATCACCAACTTCTTCACCTTCGACCAGAACCGCCCGCTGCATGTGTTTGACGCGGCCAAGGTCTCCGGCGACCTGCGGGTGCACCGCGCGGCTGGCGGCGAGACGCTGAAAGCGCTGGACGAGAAAGAATACACCTTTGGCGCGGGCCAGATGGTGATCTCCGACGCCAATGGCCCCGAGAGCATCGGCGGCATCATGGGCGGCGAAAAGACCGGCTGCACCGAGGAAACCGTGGATGTGTTCCTGGAGAGCGCGTTCTGGGATCACGTGCAGATCGCCATGGCGGGCCGCGCGCTCAAGATAAACTCTGACGCGCGCTACCGCTTTGAGCGTGGCGTCGATCCGGAATACACCATCGAGGGCCTGCACCGGGCGACCCAGATGATCCTGGACCTGTGCGGCGGTGAGCCGTCGGAGGTGGTGATCGCGGGCGACGTGCCGGATCATTCCCGCGCCTACAAGCTGGACGCCGACCGGGTGCAGTCGCTGGTCGGGATGGAGATCCCGGAAAGCGACCAGCGCCAGACCCTGACCCGCCTGGGCTTCCGCCTGGAGGGCAGCATGGCGCATGTGCCCAGCTGGCGCCCGGACGTGCAGGGCGAGGCCGACCTGGTGGAAGAAGTCGCGCGGATCGCGTCGCTGACCAAGCTGCAAGGTAAACCGCTGCCGCGGCTGACCGATGGCATCCCCAAGCCGGTGATGACCCCGCAGCAGCGGCGCCAGCAAATGGCGCGCCGCACCTGCGCCAGCCTCGGCTATAACGAAGTTGTCAGCTACAGCTTTATCGACAAGGCCTCCGCAGCGCTGTTCGGCGGCGGCGATGACGCCACCATGCTGGCCAACCCGATCTCATCAGAGATGTCGCATATGCGTCCCGATCTGCTGGCTGGCCTCTTGCAGGCGGCAGCCCGCAACCAGGCGCGCGGTTTCATGGACCTGGCGCTGTTTGAGGCCGGCCCTGCCTTCACCGGCGGCGAGCCGGGCGAGCAGGTCAATCAGATCGCAGGCCTCTTGGTGGGCCGTACCGGGCCCAAGGACGTGCATGGCGCCTCGCGCGCGGTGGATCTCTATGATGCCAAGGCTGATATTGAAGCGGTACTGGCTGCCATTGGCGCACCGGCCAAGGTGCAGGTCCTGCGCGAAGGTGCCGCCTGGTGGCACCCGGGCCGCCATGGCCGCATCTGCCTGGGGCCGAAGAAGACGCTGGGCGTCTTTGGCGAGCTGCACCCGAAAGTGCTGAAGGAGATGGGCATCAAGGGGGCTGCCGTGGCCTTCACCATCTATCCGGATGAAATTCCGTTGCCGCGCAAATCCTCAGCGACCCGTCCGGCGCTGGCAATCAGCGACCTGCAGGCGGTGGAGCGGGACTTTGCCTTTGTCGTTGACGACAGCGTTGAAGCGCTGACCCTCGTCAATGCCGCGGCCGGGGCCGACAAGGCGCTGATTGAAGACGTGCGCGTCTTTGACGAATTCATCGGCGGCTCCCTGGGCGAGGGCAAGAAGTCGCTGGCGATCACCGTGCGGCTGCAGCCTAGCGATCAGACGCTGAAGGAGAAGGACATCGAGGCGGTAAGCGAAAAGATCATCGCCAAGGTGACCAAGGCGACCGGCGGCACCCTGCGCGGGTAACTGCGGGCCCAAGGCTTTTGAGAAAAAGCCTTGGCAAAAGTTTTGAGGAAAATTTTTGGGCGGCGCACCTTACGGGCGCCGCCATTCCTGTCACCTGCTGGCAAAGAACTCTGCCAGCAGATCGAACACCAGCCGGATCCGGCGGCTGGTGTGCAGCTCGCGGTGCGTGGTGAGCCAAACCGGGAAGGTGATGGCATCGCTGCCGGGCAGAAGCCGCTCAACCTCGGGCGCAGCGGCAGCGGCTTCATCCGACATCGGAGTGACACCGAAGCCCTGCCGCACCAGTTCCCAGGCCACCAGGCCGCTGTTGGAGCCGATCCGGAAGTTATCCGGCGTGATCGGGATTCCCATCGGCACCAGATACTCGATCATCCGGCTGGCGTCGCCGAAGCTGACAAAGTCATGGTCTGCCAGGTCCGCAAGGGTTTGCGGACGCCCGCGCCGGTCCAAATAGGATTTGGCGGCATAGAAATGGCCGGTGGCCTCCTGCACCAGCCGGGCAATCAGCTCCGGCTGTTCGGGGCGGACGTGGCGGATGGCGATATCCGCCTCACGCCGCATCAGGTCGCGGATGTCATTGGCGGCCACCACGTCGATCGTCAGCCGCGGCGCCCGCTGGCGGAGCTGCTGCAGCACCGCTGGCAGCACATGGGCGGACATGATGTCGCTGGCGGTGATCCTGATGGTGCCTTCGATGGAGTGCGCCTGCCCTGTTGCGGCGAGCGACAAGCCATCGGCAGCCTCACCCATCTTGCGGCTGTGGGCCAGCAGCTCCTGTCCCGCATCTGTCAGCGCCAGAGCGCGGCCAAGGCGCTCAAACAGCAGCACACCCAGATCTGCCTCCAGCGCAGCGACCTGGCGCGACAGCGTCGGCTGGGTGAGGCCAAGCTTGCGTGCCGCTGCCGACAGGGAGCCGGTTTCAGCGGTGGCAAGGAAGGCGCGGATATGGTTCCAGTCGGGGCTCATTATGCAAATACGTATATCATTCTTGCGGATTTCGGCAATTTATCCTTGGTTCCTGCATAGGTAGGGTTCGGGGAGCCAAGGAGATGTGCCATGACCGCCGACGCCCGCTTTTGGAACAAGATCGCCCCCAAATACGCCAAGTCCAAGATCCGCGACGAAGACGCCTACCGTTATGCGCTGGAGCGGACACGGTCTTATCTCAAGGCAGACGACTCCGTGCTGGAGCTGGGCTGCGGCACCGGCTCCACCGCCATTGAGCTGGCGCGCGGTGTCTGCAAAATCACCGCAACCGATCTGTCGGAGGCCATGCTGGACGTTGGCCGCGAGCGGGCCTGGGATGCCGGCGCCGGTAACGTTGAATTTCAACGCTGCAGCGCCGGGCAGGCGCCAGAGGGGCCGTTTGATGCGGTCCTGGCGCATAATTTGCTGCATCTGCTGCCGGATCTGGCGGAGGTTCTGGAGGGCGTCGCGGCACGGGTGAAGCCCGGCGGGCTGTTCATCTCCAAGACCCCCTGTTTGGGCGAGATGCGCGGCAGCTGGAAGTACTGGCTGTTTTCGGCCGCCATTCCGCTTATGCGGCTGGCGGGGCAGGCGCCCAGCTACGTGGACTTCATCGATATCCGCAGGCTGGAGGCGGCCGTGCAGAAGGCGGGCTTTGAGATCATCGAAACCGGCAACTACCCGGCCGATACGCCCGGGCGTTACCTGGTGGCGCGGCGGCGCTGAATTTTGCCTTTGCAGCTTCCGCGCTAGGTAACGGGGTGGAGGCTGAGATGTTCGAAGACCGGATGTCTGCCGGGCTTCAGCTGGCCAAGGAACTGGCTGAACTGCCGATGACGGACCCTGTGGTGCTGGCGCTGCCGCGGGGCGGGGTGCCTGTGGCCCTGCCGATTGCGCAGACCTTGCACGCGCCGCTAGACCTGATCCTGATCCGCAAGATCGGCATGCCCTCCAGCCGGGAGCTGGCCGCGGGGGCCTTGGCCGAGGGCAGCAATCCCATTTTCAACGGCGCCCTGCTGAAGGCCGCCGGTATGAAGCAGGAGGATTTCGCCGCCCAGATCGTCCTGGCGCGCGAGGAGAACGCCGCCCGCCGCGCCCGCTATCTGCAAGGGCGCGATCCGATTGTGCTGGAAGGGCGCACCGTGATTGTGGCGGACGACGGGATTGCTACTGGCGCTACCTTCATGGCGGCGCATTTCTGGCTGCAGGAGCGCAAGCCTGCCGGAGTGATCCTGGCGGTTCCGGTTGCGCCGCCGGAAGCGGTGGACGAACTGCGCCCCTTGGTGGATACTCTGGTCTGTTTGCTGAGCCCCAGGGAGTTCTGGGCGGTCGGCGCGCATTACAGGGATTTTACGCAAACCAGCGATGACGAGGTGATGGCCGCCCTGGCCGCGGCCCCGGGCGCTGGCGCAGGAAAGGACAAGACGTGGCATTGAATGTTTATCTCTCGGGAGAGATCCACACCGATTGGCGGGAGCAGATCGTCGAGGGCGCAAAGGGGCTGGAGGTGCGCTTCAGCGCGCCGGTGACCGATCATGACGCCAGCGACGATTGCGGCGTGGCGGTGCTGGGGGCTGAGGAGAACAAGTACTGGCACGACCACAAGGGCGCGATGGTGAATGCGATCCGCACCCGCAAGGGAATTGCGGACGCCGATGTCGTGGTGGTGCGCTTTGGCGACAAGTACAAACAGTGGAACGCGGCCTTTGACGCGGGCTATGCCGCGGCGCTGGGCAAATCGATTATCGTGCTCAGCCCGCCGGAGCATCAGCACGCCCTGAAAGAGGTCCATGCCGCCGCGCTGGCAGTGGCGGAGGAGCCCCGCCAGGTGGTCGAAATACTCACCTATGTGCTGACGGGCAAGCTGCCTGCATGACCGCTCCAACGCTTGAAACAGAGCGGCTGACCCTGCGCCCGCACCGGGTGCAGGATTTCGAGGCCGTGGCGGCGCTCTGGGCGGAGCCGGAGGTGGTGCGTTTCATCTCCGGCACGCCATCGGCGCCAGAGGAAAGCTGGGCCCGGCTTCTGCGCTACATCGGCCATTGGCAGGCGATGGGCTATGGCTATTGGGCGGTCACCCTGCGCGAGAGCGGCCGGTTCATCGGCGAGGTGGGCTTTGCCGACTACCAGCGCAGCATGGAGCCGCCGCTGGCTGGCGTGCCGGAAGCCGGCTGGGTGCTGGCACCGGACGTGCATGGGCAGGGGATCGCGACCGAGGCGGTCGGCCGCATTCACGAGTGGGCAGCAGAGAAGACGGATTGGGCAGAAACGGCCTGCATCTTCGACCCGGCCCACAAGGTCTCGCACAGGGTGGCGCTCAAGCTGGGCTATGCGCCTGCCGGCGAGGCGCTGTACAGGGGCAGCCCGACGCTGGTCATGAAGCGTTCCGTCAGCCGGTGAAGCTGCAAACATTCCATTATTTCAATATTTTGCACGGCGCTTGCAGAGGCTCGTTCATCGGCAGTCCGCAACGCCATGCAACGCTTCTTTAACGCCCCTGGTCTAGGTTCAGGGCGACAAGGGACTACAACATAGGCACCGCGCTTTCCGGAGGGCGGTGTTTGGGACTGCCGAATGACCAACCGCCGCCGCCCTCCAGTGCAAGTCACCCCGCTGATCGAGGACGCGGGACTGTTCAAGCGCGAGGTGCGTGACGTGGTGGTGGAGCTGGTGCCGGTCTTCAGCCGCAACAACCGCGGCGATCTCGTGGTCAAGGGGATCGTGCAGCCTGATGCAGAGATCGAGGTGGTGTTTGCGGGCCGGCGGCTCCGGGAGGCCGGCAACCTGATTGTGCGGATGAAAAAGCTGCGGGCTGCGGGGGTACGCGCGGCCATGAACGGCCATCAGGCGATGAACAGCATCCGTCAGCTGCGGCTGCCGGTGAAGGTCCGCGGCACCTGGCGGTTCCGGTTTCAGCCCGACCCGTCCGGCTGGGAGGTCAAGAACTACCAGCTGATCGCGGCGCAGTGGGCGTTTGCGGATGAGGACGGCGCCACTGTGCTGGCAGGCTGGCCGCCGGCCAAACCGGAAAACAGAGTGCAGGAGCGCGCCCGCGCGGCAAGAGCCCGCAATGCAGCGCTGCGGGCGATGCAGGGCGCGCGGCAGCAATAGGCATCAGGGCCTTGCGGCGTGCAAACGCCCCGCCGGTGGCGGGGCGCCACGACCAACGGAATGCGGCCCCGGCAGGGGCCAAGGACGGGCGGGAGCGCCTCAGCCCGCCTTCTTGATCTCCACCGAATGCGGATAGGGGATGGAGATGCCCTTGGCGTCAAAGGCCTCCTTCACGCCCTGGGTGAGGGCAAATTTCACGTCCCAGTAATCCTCGGCCTTGCACCAGACCCGCGCGGTCAGATCGACGGAGCTGTCGCCCAGATTGGTGACCCGCACCCAAGGTTCCGGATCCTGCAGCACCCGCGCATCCGCATTGGCCTCTGCCAGGATGATCGCCTTGGCGGCGTCGGCGCTGTCGCCGTAGTCGATGCCGAACACCATGTCGACGCGGCGGGTGGCATGATGCGAGAAGTTGGTGATGACCGTGCCCCAGGCCTGGCCGTTGGGAACGATGATCTGCACATTGTCGGGCGTGGCCAGCTCGGTCACGAACAGGTTCACGTCCTTCACCGTGCCGGCGGTGCCGCCGATGTCGACATACTGGCCGATCTTGTAGGGGCGGAACAGGATCAGCATGAAACCCGCGGCCAGATCGCTGAGCGTGCCCTGCAGCGCCAGGCCGATCGCCAGGGTGGCAGCGCCCAGCATCGCAACCAGGCTGGTGGCCTGGATGCCAAAGATGCCGAGGATTGCGACCAGCACCACCGCCAGCAGCACCCAGCGGATCATGCTGGCGGCGAAATTCCCCAGTGTCGGGTCGATCTGCGGCGTCTTGTTGATGCGGTTGCGAACCGCACCGCTGATCCAGCCGGTGGCGATCCAGCCCAGGATCAGCACCACCAGCGCCTTGATGCCCGCCACCATCAGCGGCCACAGCGCCCCGGCCTGTTCAATCAATTGTTCCATCAGTTTCAATCCCTTTCAAACGCGCAGAGGAGCGGAAACCCGCCCCTCTGCAATTCCCTGGTGCTGGCGCCCAGGCGCTATTTCTTCAGCGAGTCGCGGATTTCCAGCAGCACGTCAAGCTCGCTCGGCCCGGCGGGTGCCTCCTCCGCCGGGGCGTCCTCCTGCCGCTCCATCGCGTCGCGGGCGCGGTTCACGGATTTGACCAGCAGGAACACCACCCAGGCGATGATCAGGAAGTTCAGCACCGCCATCAGGAAGGAGCCGTAGGCAAACACCGAGGCCCCGGCTTCGCGTGCAGCTTCCAGCGAGCCGTAACTGGCGCCATCGCCGCCCAGCACCACAAAATTGTTGGTGAAATCCACCCCGCCGGTGAACAGGCCGATGATCGGGTTGATCAGATCATCGACCATGGATTTCACAATTGCGGTGAAGGCGGCACCGATGATGATCCCCACCGCCATATCCATCACATTGCCCTTGGCAATGAAGGCCTTGAATTCGTCCAGCATGCCCGTTTCCTTTCCATCCCTGTCGCGTTGTTATGCGCTACAGGCTAGGAGCGGTGTTTCATTCTGTAAACGGGGAATATCAGGCGGGGAACGCCTCAACTGCAGGGCGGTATCAAGGGCGGCCGCCGGGCCGCCCATGGTCAGGTCACACCAATTCAAAACCATCCGTGTCCAGATCGTCCTCTGCCTCCGGCACTGCTTCGGTGCTGTCTTCCAGGCTCAGCGCCGCCATCAGGTCCATGCCCGACAGATCGCCTGCGCCATCAAGCACATCGTCATAGGCGGCCAGCAGCTCATCCGGGCTCTGGAAACCGCCGCCTGGGGCGTCGATGCGGAACAGCTCTTCCTGCACGCCATCTTCGCCGCTGCCGTAGAACACCACCGATTGCACGGCGGACAGATCGCCGCCGATATCATCCGACAGGAAATAGGTCAGGTAATTGTCAAAGGTCGGCTCGGTGCCTTCGGGCAGGGCAGGAATGCTGTAGGGGTTCGGGTCCGGCTCTTCGGCCAGAATGAAAGTGCCGCCAAGCGGGTCGCCCGTCTCCGAGAAAACTTCGCCAAAGAAGAGCTTCTCATAGACAGGCTCTTCCGGCTCTTCCGGTTCCTCCGGGTCATCGCTGACACCCTTGATGGAGCCGGCGCCCGTGGTGGTGGAGGTGGCGCGGATTCCGAAGATGTCGATCTCGTCGAGGCTTTCGATATCCAGCGCGACGGTCATTGTGTCGCCGGTCTGCAGGTAGGTTTCCTTGTCCTCACCCTCCGGTCCCAGGCCGGGGTCGCTCAGCTCCGTGGCCTCGTCCCACTGCACCTTTTCGCCGTCCAGCCGGGCGCCGTTCATGTTTAGCGGACCGCTCAGGGTCTCGCTGGAGCCGGAAAAGTCATCATCGCCGAAATAGATGGCGTTCACATCCATGGCGCCTTCGTCGACGGTGATGTCGGCAAAGAACGCGCCGTTTTCCTCGTAGACGGTAACGGTATAGGCAAGGCCGTCCACGGAATAGGTAAAGATCTTGGAGCTGTCTGGCATAGGAAAGGCTTTCACTCGTGACCGGAAAGGGTTGCGCAGGCCTGCCCTGCCGGCCGCTGCTGTCCGGGCATCCCGCAATTCCACAAACTCGCCTCATTTTTAACAAAATTGATGGCGGACAAAAACCATCTGCGCGGGAACAAACCGGGCTGATTGTCTCTGTCAGGTGAACGATGGGCCATCTGCCGCAAGCCTCAGGACAGCAGTATCCAGACTGCGGCTGCGGCCAGCACGGTGCCGAAGAGCAGATTCAGCCTGCGGCTGCCGCCCGGTGTCTGGAACAGCTTGCCGATGCTGCCGCCGGCCAGCGCCCAGACTGAGAAGGCCAGAAGATTGTTGAGGGTAAAGACGGATGTAATCAGCAGCACAGGCCATATGCGGGAGGTTTCCTCCTGGTCCAGGAACTGCGAGAACATCAGCGCGATGATCACATAGGCCTTGGGGTTCAGCACCAAAAGCACCGCACCGTCTGTGAAGCTGGCTGCCCGGGCCTGCTGTGTGCCTTCCACCGCTCCGGCCCGGGCCAGTTTCCAGGCGAGCCACAAGACATACAGGGCGCCTGCAGTCTTCAGTGCTGCAAACAGCTGCGGCGCCTGATCCATTGCAGCGACAAAGCCAAGCCCGATAGCTGCCGTCACGACCCAGGTCGCCAGGTGGTACCCTGCGTTGGCCGGAACCGTGGCGGCAAAGCCGAAACGCGCGGCGTTGGCGGCAAAGAACAGGTTGCCGGGGCCGGGGCTGTAGGCGAGCGGGAACAGGAACACGATCAGGGCAGCTGTGGTCTGGAGCATTCGGGACACCTCTTTGAGAGGTTCCAGAAAGGCCGCCTTTGCCGGTCAGATCGATCCGGTTCTTGCGCAAAGGCGGCTCCTTAGCCTAGAGGGACACCTTGCCGGCAAATTCCTCTGCTGCCACGCCGCGGATGAATTCTGCCAGTTTGAGAAAGCTGGCCGGCGTGCCGCTGGACCGCCGCCAGGCCAGGCCGGCCTGCCGGTAAAGCCCTGGCTTCAGCTGGGTGATGGCGACATCGCCCTCCCCGGGTTTGACCTCGGACCCGGCATAGAGCGCGGGCAGGAGCGTCATGCCCATGCCCAGCGACACCATCTGGCGCAGCGCATCCAGGCTGGTCCCCTCGAAATCGTCGCGCAGGCGGGCGCCGGAGTCCGCGCACAGGTCGGACACCTGGCGGCTGAGCATGTAGGACGCATTCAAACGGATCAGGCTTTCACCCGCCAGATCCGTTTTCCTGACGTGATCCCGGCCTGCCAGCGGGTGCTCCCGGGGGACCGCCAGGTGCAGCGGCTCCCGGAACAGGAACGTGTGGCTGATGTCGTCGCGGGCGATGGGCAGCTGGGTCAGGACCAGGTCATGCTTTCCCGCCAAAAGGTCCTCGATCATGTCGCGCGGCGCGCCGTCCCGGATGACCAGTTTCAGTTCCGGATAGACCCTGTGCAGCTGCCTGAGGACACGGGGGAGCAGGTAGGGGCCGATCGTCGGCGAGGATCCGAGCCGCAGGGTGCCTGCCAGCTCGTCTTTGGACGGGCTGCCGGTCTGCTGGAGCCTTTCAACGTCCTGCAGGATCTTTTCGGCCTGTGCCGCGACCTCGCGCCCTTCGGGTGTCAGGATCAGGCCGCTGCGCCGCCGTTCCGCCAGCCGGGTGCCAAGCGCCTCCTCCAGCGCGTTTATCTGCAGGCTGAGAGAGGGCTGGCTGATACCGAGCTGGCGGGCCGCGTTGCGGTACTGCAGCGACTTGCTGAGCACATTGAAGTAACGGAGCTGGCGCAGGGTAATGCCGGTCACAGGATCCTCGCTGCGTTATTGGATAGGAAAAACCTATTCTACTTTCAGATAAGATTGGCTTCTTGCAGGTGCAATGCCTGCCTATCTGAAAAACGGGCCAGGAGTTCATCAGCGATGGACGCGGCCCAGAGCATCAGAAATGGAGGTAAATCATGAAAGACAGTCCCCGGGTAAAAGCGTTTTCGCTGCAAGTGCGGCTGGCGCAGCTGCGTATGAAGCACCAGGACGTGAAGGCGAAAATCGCCACCGAGCTGAAGCGGCCTGCGCCGTGCAGCCTTATCCTGCGCGGGCTGAAACTGCGGCGTCTGCAAATCAAGGATGAGATGACGCGCTGCATGGCGAAACTTCAGGCCCATGGGCTTGCGCGGCTGTCGCGCCTGCAGCCGGTCTCAGGAGAGCCAGCATGATCCTGCATTGCGATCTGCGTCATCCGGTCAGGCGGTTTCTGCACAGCGCCGACATCGACGATATGCGGGCTGCAATTCTCGATGATGAGGAGGACGACGACGGCCCCGACGGGGGCAGCCCGCATATCTGCGTCAAGGGCCGCCGCAGAGCTGTTGCAGCTGCCGGCACCGGATCCTGCCGGGGCTGAGCGCATCCTGTGCAATGGCCGGGTCCAACAGGGGTGCCATAAAAGAAGAAGCCCCGCTGAAGGGCGGGGCTTCCGTATTTCTGTGTGCGCTGAGGGCTTACTGCTTCAGTGCCAGTTTCGGCGACAGCACGTCCAGACCCAGAGCCTCGCCCACGGCGTAGTAGGTCAGCTGGCCCGCGTGCACGTTCAGGCCGTTCAGCAGGTGCGGGTCGTCCTCGCACGCCTGGCGCCAGCCTTTGTTGGCCAGGTTCAGCATGAAGGGCAGGGTGGCGTTGCCCAGAGCCTGGGTCGAGGTGCGCGCGACGGCGCCCGGCATGTTGGCCACGCAGTAGTGCATGATGCCGTCGACTTCATAGATCGGGTCGGCGTGGGTGGTTGCCTTGGAGGTCTCAAAGCAGCCGCCCTGGTCGATGGCGACGTCCACCAGCACCGCGCCCGGCTTCATCTCAGAGAGCTGTGCGCGGGACACCAGTTTCGGCGCTGCGGCACCGGGGACCAGAACCGCACCGATCACCATGTCGGCGTCGCGCACCAGTTCAGCGGTGGCACCGGCGGTGGAGTACTGGTTCTTGAACTCGCGGCCGAACACGTCGTCCAGGTACTTCAGGCGGGTCAGCGAGCGGTCGAGGATGGTGACATCCGCGCCCATGCCGGCTGCGATCTTGGCTGCGTGGGTGCCGACAACACCGCCGCCGATCACCACCACTTTGGCCGGGGCCACGCCGGGGACGCCGCCCATCAGCACGCCGCGGCCGCCGTTGGCCTTCTGCAGGGTGTAGGCGCCAACCTGGGGGGCCAGGCGGCCGGCCACTTCGGACATCGGCGCCAGCAGCGGCAGGCCGCCGCGGTCGTCGGTCACGGTCTCGTAAGCAATTGCAGTACAACCGCTTTCCAGCAGGTCCTTGGTCTGCTCCGGATCGGGTGCCAGGTGCAGATAGGTGAACAGCAGCTGGTTTTCACGCAGCATCTTGCGCTCAACCGCCTGGGGTTCCTTCACCTTGACGATCATGTCGGCGGTGGCAAAGATTTCCTCGGCAGTGTCCAGGATCACGGCACCGGCGGCGACATAGTCCTCGTCGGTGAAGCCTGCGCCCATGCCGGCGCCTTGCTGGATGACAACCTCATGGCCGCGCAGGACGGCTTCGCGGGCGGCGTCCGGGGTCATGCCGACGCGGAATTCCTGCGGTTTGATTTCGGTGGGGCAGCCGATTTTCATGTGAGTATCTCCTCAAAACTCTCTGCGGGCATATTGCCGCAGGCGGCCCGGAATGTGCTGCTTATTTGGGCAGAATAAAAACATGCCTTTCGAAGATTCTTCGCGTATACTGGCCATATACAGCAAGGATCTTCGCAAAATGTCGCTAGACGAAACAGATCGTCGCATTCTTTCGGTGCTGCAAAAGCAGGGGCGCATCTCCAACGCCGACCTGTCGGAGCGGGTGAACCTGTCCGCCTCGGCCTGTCACCGGCGGGTGCAGCGGCTGGAGGCGGAGGGCTATATCCGCGAATATGTCGCCCTGCTGGATGCGCGCAAGATGAACGTGCCGTCGACGGTGTTTGTAGAGATCACCCTGTCCGGCCAGGCGGACGAAGTTCTGGACGCGTTTGAGAAAGCGGTATCGCGGATTCCGGATGTGCTGGAATGCCACCTGATGGCGGGCACCGCGGATTACATCCTCAAGGTGGTGGCGGAGAACACCGAGGATTTCGCCCGCATTCACCGTCAGCATCTGGCGCGGCTGCCGGGAGTGGCTCAGATGCAGTCGAGCTTTGCCCTGCGCACGGTTTTCAAGACCACGGCGCTGCCGGTCTGAAGCTGAAATTAGGGGGGTGGCATGTGTGCACCCCCTGTACACCCCCTGTGCACCGGCGCGGCGCTTTTTCAGGCCGGGCCGGGATAGGTGAACAGCAACAGGTGGGTGAGGTTGAAGGCAAAGTGCATCAGCACCGGCACGCGGAACCGGCCTGCGCCCCAATAGCCCAGCCCGCAGGCGAGCCCCAAGAGCGCCGCAAATGCAGCCACCGCGGGACCGGCGCCGATGTGGGCGAGGCCGAACAGCAGGCTTGCGGCAGCGATGCCCGCAGCTGGCCCGAAACGGCGGCTGAGGCCCTGCTGCAGGTAGCCGCGGAAGAAGGCTTCCTCAGCCAGGCAGGTGAGCAGCAGATTTGCTCCCACCCACAAGAGGGTCCAGCCCGGCAGCGATGGCTCCAGCTCCAGCGCGCCGGTGGCAAGGGCCAGCGGCAGCAGGGCAGCAAGGAGCAGCAGGCCGGAGAGGAAGGCGGGATTGCCTGCCGGATCCTTGCGTTGCAGCAGGGCAGGCCAGGCCAGCAGCAGAGCGAAGAACACCAGCGGCTTGTCGAGGTTCAGGTGCAGGGAATACGGCGCGCCGCCGGGGCCTGCCTGCACCTGATCGAGGATCAGAAGATTATGCACGCCAGGCAGCAGATGGGCGCCAAGCGCCAGTGACCACAGGACCAGCACTGCATGGCCAGCCCATCCGGCAGGGCCGCGGCCGCGGGGGAAGAGGGCGGCAAGCTGCAGGCCGGCAGAGAGCACCGCCAATCCCAGCGGCTCCAGATGCCCGAGCGCCAAGGCCGCGCCTCCAAAGGCGGCAAGCAGGGCAAAGGCCGGCCCGCGATGCCCGCTCCAGCCGGCAGCCAGCGCCGCCATCAGGATCAGCCAGGGCCAGGTTTGCGGCAGGGTGGATAGAACAAAGCTCATGGGCTGCACATAATCCGCTCATCCGGAAGTTTTCCAGCCGGTTATGCAGCGGTTCCGCGGCTTTTGCGCTTGAACCTGTCCGGGATTTCCGCTTGCCTTGAGGGAAGCTGCAGCCGGGCCGGTGACATCAAGCCGTCATATGGCGCCGCTAAGACGCAGGCTTTGCAAACCTCACAAGGAAGGAACCCGCCCGTGACCCGCGAATTTGAAACCGCCTCCCTCGACTGGCTGGAAGCGGAGCTGCAGGACACGCTGGACGAGGACATCGAGATCGAGTTCTCGGAGCCGATGCTGTCGATGGAGATCCGCAAGGTCTACCGCGAGCAGCACCCTGAGATGCTCGACCGGCAGGTCTATTTCCGCAACCTCCTGCGGCTGCAGGCGGAGCTGATCAAGGTGCAGGACTGGGTGCAGCACACCGGCGCCAAGGTCTGCATTCTGATGGAAGGCCGCGACAGTGCCGGCAAGGGCGGGGTGATCAAGCGGATCACCCAGCGGCTGGACCCGCGGGTGGCGCGGGTGGTGGCGCTGCCGGCGCCGAACCGCCGTGAGCAGAGCCAGTGGTATTTCCAGCGCTATGTGCCGCATCTGCCCGCAGGCGGCGAGATCGTGCTGTTCGACCGCTCCTGGTACAACCGGGCAGGGGTCGAGCGGGTGATGGGCTTTGCCAGCGAAGACCAGGTCGAGCAGTTCTTTCAGGACGTTCCCGAATTTGAGCGGATGCTGGTCCGGTCGGGCATTATCCTTCTGAAATACTGGTTCTCGATCACCGACGAGGAACAGCAGCTGCGGTTCCTGATGCGCATCCACGACCCGATGAAGCAGTGGAAACTGTCACCGATGGATCTGGAGAGCCGGATCCGCTGGGAACAGTATACCAAGGCCAAGGAGGCTATGTTCAAGCGCACCAACATCCCAGAGGCACCCTGGTATATCGTCGAGGGCAACGACAAGAAGCGCGAGCGGCTGAACTGCATCGAGCACCTGCTGACCAAGATCCCCTATGAGGAAGTGCAGCACGAGAAGGTGGAGCTGCCGGACCGCAAGTACAATCCGGACTATGAGCGCCAGGTGCTGCCGGATGAGCTGTATGTGCCGAAGATCTATTGAGGCCTGACCGGCACGGAAAAGGGGCGCCGCGGCGCCCCCTTTGCTGTTTGCCCGGCGGGGAATTGGGGATCAGAACAGGAAGTCGCCGGAGCTGAGATCCTGTGCAGTGATCCCTGCCAGCAGCATGCTGTCGCCGTCGGCGTCGGTGATCAGCAGCCCCTTTGCGGTCTGGCTGGTATGGTTGCTCATCAGGTCGCTGAAGCTGGTGATGCCGCCGGCATTGCCGAGGTCAATGCGCTCGCCCAGGGTGTCGGGGTTGAAATCGCTGACGGTATCGGCACCTGTGCTGAAGACGAAGAGATCGCCCTGGGCGCCGCCGGCCATGCGGTCATTGCCGGCACCGCCGTTCAGGGTGTCGGTGCCGTATCCGCCCCATAGCAGGTCATGGCCGTTCTGGCCGAACAGCTGATCCTTGCCGCCGCCGCCGTAAAGCTTGTCCTGGCCTGCGCCGCCCTGCAGCGTGTCATTGCCGCTGCCGCCGCCCAGGGTGTCCTTGTAGTTGCCGCCGTTCAGGCTGTCGTTGCCGCCGCCGCCGCGCAGGGTGTCGCGGCCGAGACCTCCGTTCAGCACATCGTTGCCGCCGCTGCCGGTCAGCTGATCGTCGCCTGCAAGCCCGCTGAGGGTGCCCGCGCTGCTGAGGGTCAGGACGTCGTCGCCGGCGGTTGCGCCGCCGCCTGATCCGCCGCCGGAGCTGCCGCCGTTATCCAGTTGCAACGGGGCGCTGGTGCGGGCGAAGTTCTGGGTGACCATCACCGCGTCCCAGCCGTTGAAATTGCCCTGTTCGATGCCGATGCCGATCACCTCGACATTTGCGTTCAGGATGTTGGCGCGGTGGCCGGGGCTGTTCATCAGTGAATTGTGCAGGTCGATGACATCGTCCGCCAGGCCGGGGGCGCCGCGCTCGCTTTGCCAGGCGATGTTTTCCGCCCAGGTCCAGCTGCCGGAGAAAACAAAGCCCGCGTCCTCCATCCGGTCGCCTGCGCTGGAGCCGCCGGCGCCGGTGTGGGAAAACACATCCTGCTGCAGCATCCATTCGCTGTGATCCTCGGCGGAATCGTTGAGGCGCAGCTCCAGCTGCACCGGGTTGAGCCCGCGCGACGTGCGCTCTGCGTTGATCAGCTCGAGCATCTGCCGCTCGAGATCGCTTGCCTGTGACATTGTAAACTGCTCCGTGAGTGGGCCGGCTGTGCGGCGGTGCCCTGATCCGTTAACGAAATTTTATGGCACTGAAAGGGCGGCCCTGCGCAGGCGGCGGTTACCGGCGAAGCTCTGCCCGGGACGCGGCAGCGGGTACGCGGATTTTTGCGTGTTTGAGCCCCGCGCCTGCCTGCCCGGGCGGCCGGGGCCGCGGCGGCTGTTTTCTGCTGCCTGCCGGCGGGCCGGGCGGCAGGCCGGATTCGGGCGGGATGGACAGGGGCGGGCGGGGGATTTTTGGAAAACAGGGCCGTAAAACGGACCGGACGCCGCCGGGGGGAAACTGGCAGCGTCCGGAGAATTTGGAAACCCTGAAAGACGAGCCTTGTTTGCAGGGACCAAGACCGGCGCCGGTTATAGGGGGGAGCGCCGCCTGCCCAGGGTTTCGGAGAACCGGGTGTTCCAAGCCCGGCCGGCGGGGCAATGGTTAGGGAAACGCAACTGATCTGCCCTGCCGTGAGTCTGTGTATAGCAGAAGGTGGCAGAGAAATACACCCTAAAGATGTATTTGCTGCCAATTTGATATTTTTACGTGTGCCACTTCAGGAGAGGGCGGCCCGCCGCGGGGCGCGATCAGCCGAAGGAGGTGCCCCAAATGACAAACCCCCGGGCAGGGCCGCGGGGGTTGTCTGATCTTTTTGCGGCGGGTCCTGGGACCTGCCATAGTGCTGTCCAAAGCTGGAGAGCAAGGTGTGCTTACAGCAGACCTTCGCGTTGGGCTTTCTTGCGTGCCAGTTTACGGGCACGGCGGATCGCTTCAGCTTTCTCGCGCGCTTTTTTCTCGGACGGCTTTTCGAAATGTTGCTTGAGCTTCATTTCGCGGAAGACGCCTTCACGCTGCAGCTTTTTCTTCAGGGCACGGAGCGCCTGATCGACGTTGTTGTCGCGAACACTAACCTGCATGTGGTTTTCACCACCTTTCTAAGTTGAGTTGCAAGGATTTGCAGGAGGTGGCCGTATAGCAAAGCGCGTATATTTTGTCTAGTAGGGTATCAGGACGCTGCCAGCGGGAGGCTGAGATGACCAAGGACCACGATCACGCACCGGACGGTATCAAGGATAAACTGCTGGATGCGGCGCTGAATCATGTGCCGTTTGACGGCTGGTCGGAGGTGACGTTCCGCGCCGCCTGCCAGGATGCGGATGTGCCGGAGGTGCTGGCCCATGCGGTCTGCCCGCGCGGCGGGGTCGACCTGGCGCTGGCGTTTCATGCCCGGGGCGATTCGCGGATGCTGGAGCGCCTGCAGGCAGAGGACCTGTCGGGCATGCGGTTCCGCGACAAGGTGGCGGCGGCGGTTCGGTTCCGGCTGGAAGCGGTCGAAGACAAGGAAGCGGTGCGCCGCGGCACCACGCTGCTGGCGCTGCCGCAGTATGCCGGCGACGGCGTCAAGGCGATCTGGACCACCTGCGACCTGATCTGGGACGCGCTGGGCGACGGGTCGGACGATCTGAACTGGTACACCAAGCGCGCGACGCTGGCCGGCGTCTATTCCGCCACCGTACTGTTCTGGCTGGGCGATGACAGCCTGGAGCATCAGGCGACCTGGGATTTTCTCGACCGGCGCATCGATAACGTGATGAACTTCGAGAAGCTGAAGGCGGGACTGCAGAAGAACCCGCTGCTGAAGCCCTTGCTGGTGGGGCCGAACTGGCTGGCCGATCAGATCAAGCCGCCGAAGGGGCGGGATGATCTGCCAGGCTCGGTTGGCCCGCGGCGGTAGGGGCAGGCCCGAGGCCGGATGCCTGTCTGCTGGCGGCACGGGACTTGCCGCCGGCCAAAGCGCACAGGCGCGCATCTTGCTGCGGATGGCGGGGGAGAGCCCGGAGTTGTGAATGCTGCGAGGATTTTTGGCGGCCGCTATGTGGCATTTCCGGCGGCTTAGGATGACGCGCAGTTTTGAAGAGGTGCTGTGAGGGGCAGCTGAGGCCGTGCCTGCCAGAAGCAGGCACGCCGCAGAGGCGGCAAGAAATCCGCGTGTTATTCATTTCCACCGGTCAAATCCTGCGCAAGCATCAGCGCATTGCCGTCGGGGTCGTAAAAAGTCGCGGTTTTGACCATGCCCTCGACAACATCCGTTTCGCCGTCAAATTTGACCTTGGCCTGCTCCAGCTTCTGCCGGGCCGGCTCCAGATCAGCGATCCCAAAGACTGGCACGCAGTTGCCGGGTGCTGGCCTGGTGTGCTCGCCAAGGCCAATGGAGACGCCGGGCGTGTTCGTCCGAAGCTCTGACCAGCCCGCCTCATCGGCATGATAGAGCAGCTCAAATCCCAGCATGGTTTCGTACCACTTCGCGCTCGCATGGCGGTCTTTGACTGACATTGCGATGGTGATGGTTTGGTCGACTGCAATCAGTGACATGGGCTTTCCTTATGACTCAAAATATACTAACTATACTTTATGTACATTGAGACGTTTGTCAACATCACGTCAAAGGCCTGGGCGATGCCCATACTGTCGTGCCTGCATTCGGGCATTGCGGGGCGGCAAGCGCCCCTGCTGGCGGCGACGGGTGCAGGCAGAACCGCCTTTGCGCAAAGCATGGATCACCTGATCGAAATCGGATTGATTGAACGGAATCCCGGGTATGGGCATCCGCTGCGTCCGGAATTCCGCCTTACACAGCCGGGGATTGCGGCGGCGGCCATCGCCCATAAGATCCACGGTGTTTCGACAGAAGAAGATCAGCCTTTGCTGCGCCGCTCATGGACTTTGCCGGTTCTGACAACACTCCGCACACCAAGCCAATTCAGCGGCATCAAGCGCACCCTGCCGATGATAACAGACCGGGCGTTGTCGCAATCATTGAAATCCATGGAGGCCAGGGATTGGGTGTGCCGCAGCGTGGACAGCGCCGCCCGCCCGCCGAGGTCTATCTATAGGGCAGTGAACACTGGCGGCCTGATCAGCCGGCTCATTGCACCTGAAATTCGCTTCATTTCGCAGAAACGGCTGTTCATTGAAAAATGACGGCAGCCGGGAAAATCCGCACCGCTATTCCAAAACCGGCAGACGGTCTGTGTCAGCATTAGTAAGGCCGCCGGGACAGATGCCTGCTGCCAGCGCGGCTGCTCCGCAAACCGCCCGGGCTGCGGCGCCTTTGCTGTTTGCGCGCCCCTTGCCGGATGTTAGGCAGAGGCAAGGATCAGGAGGATACCAACCGATGACAAAGATGATGCGCGCGGTGGAGATCGCCAAACCCGGCGGGCCGGAGGTTTTGCAGCTGTGCCAGCGCCCGGTGCCGCAGCCGGGCCATGGCGAGGTGGTGATCAAGGTGACCTATGCCGGGGTGAACCGCCCCGATGCGCTGCAGCGCGCGGGGGCCTATGACCCGCCCAAGGGCGCCAGCGACCTGCCGGGGCTGGAAGCCTCGGGCGAGGTGGTGGCCGTGGGTGCAGGTGTCACTGATGTCTCGGAGGGCGATCAGGTCTGCGCGCTGCTGCCGGGCGGCGGTTATGCGGAATATGTCGCCACCCCTGCGGCACACTGTCTGCCGGTCCCGGCGGGCATGGACCTGAAACAGGCGGCCTGCCTGCCGGAGACCTTCTTTACCGTCTGGTCCAACGTCTTCACCCGCGGCGGGCTGAAAGCGGGCGAGCGGTTCCTGGTGCATGGCGGCTCATCCGGCATTGGCACCACCGCCATTCAGCTGGCCAAGGCGTTCGGGGCGCGGGTGTTTGCGACCGCCGGGTCGGATGAGAAATGCCAGGCCTGTCTGGATCTGGGTGCGGAGCGGGCAATCAACTACCGCGACGAGGATTTCGTCAAGGTGCTGCGGGACGAGGGCGGCGCCGATCTGGTGCTGGACATGGTCGGCGGCGATTACATCCCGCGCAACATCAAGGCGATGGCCGAGGATGGGCGGCTGGTGCAGATCGCTTTTCTGCAAGGTCCCAAGGTGGAGCTGAACTTTGCCCTGATGATGGTCAAGCGCCTCACGCTGACCGGCTCCACCCTGCGCCCGCAAAGCGATCTGGCCAAGGCGCAGATTGCCCAGGATCTGCGCGAGGCGGTCTGGCCGCTGTTGGAAGCGGGCAAGGTCGCGCCGGTCATGGACAGCGAATTTGCGCTGGAGGAGGCGGCAGCGGCCCATGCCCGGATGGAAAGCTCCGGCCATATCGGCAAGATTGTCCTGAAGGTGGGCTGACGGCTTCAGGCCTGCACAGCAAAGGGCCGGCGGATGCGCCGGCCCTTGTTGTTTCTTCAGCTGCTCACTCCACCGCGCGCCGGTACAGGTGCCAGGTCGCATGCCCCAGCACCGGCACCACGATGATCAGACCGGCCAGGAAGGGGATTGATCCGACGATCAGCGACACGCCGACGATCACGCCCCAGGCCATGCAGACCATCGGGTTCTTGCGCAGCACCTTGATTGAGGTTGCCACCGCGACCGGCAGGCCGACATGGCGGTCCATCAGGAGCGGGAAGGACACCAGGCTCATCGCCAGCGCGGCAAAGGCAAAACCCGCGCCCAGGATGCCGCCGCTGATCGACATGATCCAGCCCTCGCGGGTGGTCAGCACATCGCTGATGAACCCCATGATGGAGGCCGGCGGCTCCGGCCCCAGGGTGCGGCTGTAGATCATATCCGCCGCCACCAGCCAGATGATGAACAGTGCCGCCAGATACAGGCCCAGCACCAGGATGGCGCCAAAGGAGGGCGAGCGGATGACCGCAAAGGCATCCATCCAGCGGGTCTCCATCCCGGCCTCGCGGCGCGACGACATCTCATAAAGGCCGACCGCCGCGACAGGGCCGAGGATGGCAAAGCCCATGATCATCGGCACGATAAGCGGCAGCAGGTTCATCGACAGGCTCATCACGATGAGCGCGATGCCGATGATGGGGTAGAACAGCACCAGGAACATCGCGTCCGAGCGGCAGGCGGCAAAATCCTCCAGCCCGGCGGCCAGCGAATGGATGATGTCGTCCATGCTGAGCTTGCGCGCCTCTGGCATGGCCGCGGCGCCGGTGCTGCGCAGTTCGCTTACGGATTGGCCAACGTGGTGGGAGGTGGTCTCTGCACCCTGCAGAAGCCAGCTGAGCGGGTTACCGATTGTTTTTGCCATGCGCTTCCTCCTTCTCGCTGACCAAAACGGAGTGCCGTTCAGGCAGGGCCGGGCGCGGCACAGGTGTAATGTAGCACGAAACGCGGCGGTTTCCGCTTCACAGGCGCTTTACCGCCTTGGGGCGGGGCGGAGGCATGTTTCCGCACCTGCCGGCGGCGGCGCTGGCTGCATGGCAGGGTTTGAGTATTTGGGGAAAGATGAAGCCAGGGTCCCCTGTTCATCTGGCCCGAAGTATCCCGGGGTGAATTGGCCGTGAGGCCAAGAGGGGCTGCGCCCCTGCCTGTTCAGCGGATGGGCGCGAAGCGGGCGTTTTTCAATGTGCAGTCCCGGATCACGTCCCGCCCGCAGGGCACCGGCTCCAGTGCCTTGGACAGGCAGATGCGGGCCTCCTGGATGGCGCCGCCGCGGCAGGTGATGGTCAGACTGTCGCGGTTGAGGTCCGGGTTTTCCTGCAGAAAGGCCTGCTCAACAACCGAGGCAGGCAGGGTCACGGGCTTTTCGAGCCTGCGGAAGGCGGCGGGGCGGGTGACGCGTTCGTAGGCCGTGCGCATCGCGTTGTAGTAGTCCCGCGCGCTGAGGCCGGAGCAGGTGCCGTGTTTCTTCCACTGGTGCCAGGCGAGCCCTGGGCTGCCCATGATGTCCGCCATGTCCCGGCTCATCGCGCGGCTCGGCGGGGCCTCTGCCGTGCGGCAGTAGCTGGGCCAGCCGCGGTGGTACTGCGGCCAGAGGCCATGCAGCGTCCAGCCGTAGTCATGGCGGGCATCACACTGGTCCGCGCCTTTGGCGTCGCCTTCCTGCGCGCACCAGTTCGGCGACCAGCTGAGCGACAGCACGTAATAGTCGAAGTCGCCTGCAGGCTCACCGTCCGCCGCCGCAAGCACCGGCAGCAGGGTCAGAACAGCCGCAAAAACACCTGTGAACAACTTGCGCATTGGCCTCTTTCCTTATGCATCGATGCCGACTATATAGGGCCGAAGTTCCCCGACAACGGAAACCTGCCCCGGATCGCCGGGGACGCCATTTCAGGCGGCGGGAGAGATGTATCCGGGGACCCGAGGTGTTTTTAAGGAGATGAGCACATGGCAAAACCGTTGATGGCCAAGGCAACCGCCGTGTGGCTGGTGGACAATACCACGATCAGCTTCAAGCAAATCGCGGATTTCGTGGGCATGCACGAGCTGGAAATCCAGGGCATCGCCGACGGCGAAGTGGCGGTGGGCGTAAAAGGGTTTGACCCGGTTGCCAACAACCAGCTGACCCAGGATGAGATTGACAAGGCGCAAGGCAACCCGCTGCACAAGCTGAAGCTCAAGTTCAACCCGGCCGCGGCCGGCGAGGAAAAGCGCCGCGGCCCGCGCTATACTCCGCTGTCCAAGCGCCAGGACCGTCCGAACTCGATCCTGTGGCTGGTCAAGTTCCATCCGGAACTCAGCGACGGCCAGATTGCCAAGCTGGTGGGCACCACCAAGCCGACCATCCAGTCGATCCGCGAGCGCACCCACTGGAACATTGCCAACATGCAGCCGATCGACCCGGTGGCTCTGGGCCTGTGCAAACAGTCCGAGCTGGACGCAGCCGTCCAGAAGGCCGCGGCCAAGAAGGCAGCCGAAGGCGGCGTGATGAGTGACGACGAGCGCCGCAAGCTGGTGTCGACCGAGCAGTCGCTGGAGATGGACGCCGAGCCGAAGATCCCGTCCGCCATCGAGGGTTTGGAGACCTTCACCCTGGGCGGCGGCCTGAATGACGACGAGGACAGGAAGCAAGAGGACGTCCTGGACGCCGACAGCTTCTTCAACCTGCCTGCGGGCGGTGATGACGAGGACGACGACGAGGACAGCCGGTTCTGATCCGGGCCTGTCCCCCCTAGGCCGGCCGGGCCGTCAGGCAAATGTAAAATCCCTAAAAAGCCGCAGATCCGATGCTCCGGATTTGCGGCTTTTTCTGTTAGAATTGAGTCTCAATCATACAAGATGTTGACTGCGCACGGGTTGTTCGCGCAGCATGATGTTGCGGTGCAGCCATGTTCCAGGCTGCCTGCAGAATTGGGCACTGCGGCGGAAGCCTTTGGGTGAAAGGGGCGGCTCTGCGGTGCGGACGGACAGTGTTTTGTGAGTGTGCCAGGGGTCCGGATCCGGTGGTCCGGCCCGTGCAGGGATGGCAGGAGTATTGGTTATGGACGCATCCGGGGGGGCGGCGCTGGGGGCCGGCAGCCGCTTGGATATGGAAGAGCTGGCGGGCGCGAGCGGCGCCGGGTTCTGCCAGGCATTTGCTGATCAGATTGCGCGGGGTTTCGGCGCGGATCTGGTCACAGTCAGCGCATTACGGATCCGGCAGGGCGAGCACTTGAAGGTGGTGGCCAGCTGGTTTGACGGGATGCAGCTGGGGGATTTCGAATATGACGCACGCGGCGCGCCGTGCCGGGACGTGGTGCTGCGCGCCGCGCCGCAGGTGTTCCCGGACCGGGTGCAGCAGCTGTACCCCGAAGACGCGATGTTCATCGAGGAAAACATCAACGGCTACGCCGGGGTGCCGCTGTTGGATGGCGCGGGCGCAGTCGCTGGCCTGGTGCAGGCCGCCTGGCGGCAGCCGCCAGGGGCGGCGCTGACGGCAGCGGCGGCAGCCGCCATGCAGCAGTTTGCCCCGCGGCTGGGGGCGGAACTGGCCGGGATGCAGGAGGCCGCAGCCCTGGCGGCGCTGGCGCGCGGGGCGGGGGCAGGCAGCCTGTCGCCCCAGGCGGCCCTGCGGCAGCTGGCGGCAGAGATGCAGCGCGCCTTCCGGGTGCGCCGGGCGTTCATTGCCGAATGCGCGGCTGACAGTCCTGGCGCCTTCCGGGTTCTGGCCTGCTGCGATGGCGGGCAGGCCGCCGCGGGCGGCGGAGAGGGGCTGGTGCCGTATGAAGGCGCCCCTTGCGACTTTCTGCGGGAGGGGGAGCCTTTTCTGGTGCCGAAAGGGCTGCAAGGGATGTTCCCGGCCCAGGAGATGTTCCGGGCGCAGGGACTGGTCTCCTATTTCGGAATGCCGCTGCGGGATGCAAACGGGCAGCTGATCGGCCATTTTGCACTTCTGCACGATGGCGAAATAGCCGCCGGCATTCAGAACAGCGGCTTGATCGGCCTGTGTGCAGAGCGGGGCGAGCAGGAGCTGTGCCGCCGCAGGGCGGAGCGGCGGCGGCGGCAGGCGGAACAGGCGCTGCTGCTGCGCCGCAAGGCCGAAAGCCTGGGGCTGCTGGCGGGCACCATTGCGCATGAGTTCAACAATCTGCTGGCCGGGATGCAGGGCCGCAGCGAGCTGGCACTGGCGCATCTGGCGGCGGCGCATCCGGCAGCGGCAGATGTGCGGGCGGTGAAGGAGGGCCTTCAGGATTCGGCCCGGCTGATGCGGCAGCTGCTGAGCTATGCAAGGGGCGGCGGCGCCCCGCAGCCGGAGGCCTGCGACCTGAACCGGATCGTCCGCGAGACGCTGGCGCTGGTGCCGGCAGAGTGCAAGCTGGGCAAGGCGGTGGTGCTGGACCTGGCGGCGGGGGAGCTGACCGCCCGGATGGATCCGGCCCAGGCCGGACAGCTGCTGATGCAGGCGGTGCTGAATGCGGTGGAGGCGATCGGGCCGGGGGCTGGCACGGTGACGGTGTCCACCCGGCGCAGCAGCCTGGGCACGGCGGAGCGGCGGCGGCTGCTGGCCGGGCGCAGGATGCCTGCGGGCCCCTGTGTTTTGCTGGAGGTGCGCGACACCGGCGGCGGCATGGGGCGCGACACGGTGGCGCGGATCTTCGATCCGTTCTTCACCACCAAACCCGGCGGCCGCGGCCTGGGGCTGGCGGCGGCGATGGGTATCATCAGCAGTCACCGGGGCGGGCTGGAAGTGGACAGCCGGGAGGGCGGCGGCAGCACCTTCCGCTTCTATTTCCCGGTTTGCGGGACGGCGGCAGTGCAGACCGCCGCACCCGGCATTGCGGCGCCGGCGCCGCGCAAAGGGCAGGCACGCCGTATCCTGGTGGTGGATGACGAGGACACCGTGCGCCGGGCTGTCGCAGGCCTGCTGCAGCTGCGCGGCTGCGAGGTCGCCAGCGCCGATGGCCATGATGCGGCGCTGGCGCTGCTGCAGGCCCAGGGGCCGTTTGACGGTGCGGTGATCGACATGAGCATGCCGGGGCGTGGCGGCTGGGAAACGCTGTCCCGGCTGCGTCAGGCCCAGCCCGGGCTGAACGCGGTGATGATGAGCGGCTTTGCCTTCAGCGCCGCGCAAGCGGGCTACCCGGAACTGCACGGGGTTCAGGTGCTGGACAAGCCGTTCACCAAGGAAAAGCTCTACAAGGCGCTGTTCCGGTAGAGGCATCCCGCAGGCCGGTGGCTCCCGCGCCTGCAGGTGCCCCTGCGGGGCCCTTGGCAGCCTTGGGCGTGGCGCCGCGCTGATGCGCGGCGCGGTGGCGTCTAGGTGCCGGGCGCCTGCTCCAGCAGCCAGGCCCGGACCCGTTCGATCCGGCTGGTGCCCGTCTTTGCCTGCGGCGTCAGCAGGTAATAGGCGCTGGCAGGGGTGCAGCGGTGCGGGTGGGCCAGGATCAGGCTGCCTTCCGCCAGTTCGCGGCGGACCAGAAGCTCCGGCAGGATCGCCACCCCGTGGCCGTATTTCACGGCGTCGATCAGCATCTCGAACTGGCCGAACAGGGGGCCGGTGGGGCGGGCGGGCAGCGCCTCGCCCAGATCCTCGAACCAGATTTGCCAGCTGAGCGGGCGGGTGGTGTGCTGCAGCGCCGGGTGGTCCAGCAGGCGGGCAGCGTCCTGCAGCGGGGCTTCCAGCAGGCCGGGCGCCGCCACCGCCGCCAGGGTTTCCGGCATCAGGAGATCGGCACGGAAGCCGGGCCAGGGCGGATCGCCCTGCACGATGGCCAGATCCACCAGGCTGGCATCCACCTGGGCATTGTCCAGATAGGTGATGGTGTTGACCGTCAGCCGCGGCTGCGCCTGCGCCAGCCGGGCAAGATGCGGCATCAGCCAGCGGCTGCCCAGCGTCGGATAGGTGCCGATGTTGAGCGCGCCATAAGGATTGTCGCGGGTGCGCAGCCGGTAGAACGTGGCTTCCAGCGCCTCCAGCTGCGGTGCCAGCTCCTGCAGCAGCATCTGGCCCGCGCCGGTCAGATGCACCCGCTGGCGTTCGCGCCGGAACAGGGTCTGGCCGGTCTGTGCCTCCAGCCCCTGGATCTGGCGGCTGAAGGCGCTTTGCGACAGGTTCATGGCGCGGGCGCCCTGGGCAAAGCTGCCGGAACGGGCGGCGGCCTCGAAACACAAGAGGGCGGAGATGGGCGGGATCTTGCGGCGCATGGGGTCACCCTGCCACTTGTTGCATTTTTTGCAAGAAGGATTGCGGAAACGCTGCTTTTTGGAGTGGATTTAGTCTGCAATGCTGGCGCCGGATGCAACAGCTATAAATGTGAACAGAACGAAACTGGGAGCGCGCAGCATGACATTTGTACCGCAGATCAAGGACGCCGATGTGCAGGCCGTCACCCGGGCCATGCAGGTCATGCCCGATTCCGCCTCGGTGGCGGAGTTTGTGCCGGGGCCGGGCATCCAGCGGCTGGAACTGAAGTTCGACATCCAGCTGTTGCAGGAGGCGCTTGAGGAATGCTTGCGCCGCGAGGACTTCATGGGCGGTATGCAGGACCAGGGGTTCGCCGCGCTGCCGCTGACCCAGCGCCCGGGGCAGTCTGAGTGGACCGCCAATGATCTGTCGGGGCGCTACTGGCTGCGCGCCGACGGCCGCTATGTCGAGGAGCCGCGCGAGGATCTGGTGCCGGAGGTGGAGTTCTCTGAGTTCAATCCGAAGTTTACGGGCACCTATTTCGAGCATGTGCACGGAGAGCTGGCCAAGCGCTTTCCGATCGGGCGCACGCGGGTTTTGTCCAAAGGGCTTTACAACTGCAACTCGTGGCACCGCGATCCGGAGCCGCGGCTGCATATCCCGGTGCTCTCCAATCCCGGATCACTGTTTATCGTGAATCATCACGTCACCCACTTGCCAGCGGACGGCTCTGTCTATTTCACTGACACCCGCGGTTACCACACCGCATTGAACGGAGGAGAAACCCGGCGCGTCCACATCGTGGCGGCGCTGGCCTATGAACAGGTGACGGAATGAACCAATACGCCGGCATGGCGCGGGCAGGGGACAATGCGGCCCTGTGCGATCTGCGCAGCGATACGGTGACACGGCCCGATGCGGGGATGCTGCAGGCAATGGCCGCGGCGGAACTGGGCGATGACGTTTATGGTGAAGACCGCTCGGTGAACCGCCTGGAGGCCGTTCTGGCCGAGCGGCTGGGCAAGGAAGCGGGTCTTTTTGTTCCCACCGGCACGATGAGCAATTTTGCCGCCATGCTGGCCCATTGCCAGCGCGGCGAGGAAGTGATCTGCGGCAGGGGCTACCATGTGAACGCCTACGAGGCGGCTGGCGCCTCGGTTCTGGGCGGCATTGCGCTGTGCCCTCTGCCGGTGCGCGCGGACGGGGCGCTGGACCCGGCGGAAATCAGGGCTGCGGTAAAGGAAGATGATCCGCATTTTCCCGTCAGCCGCCTGGTGTCGCTGGAGAACACCCACAACGGGCTGGCGGTGCCGCTGGCGGACATGGCCGCAGCGGCGGAGGCCGGCCGGGCCGCCGGGCTGTCGGTGCATCTGGACGGGGCGCGGTTCTTCAATGCGATCATTGCGCTGGGGTGCGCAGAGACCGATCTGGCCGGGCTGACTGACACGGTGTCGGTCTGTTTCTCCAAGGGACTGGGCACGCCGGCGGGGTCGGTTCTGGTTGGACCTGCAGAATTGATCGCCAGGGCGCGGCGCTGGCGCAAGATGCTGGGCGGCGGCATGCGGCAGGCGGGTGTGCTGGCGGCGGCAGGGCTCTATGCGCTGGAGCACAACGCGGAGCGGCTGGCGGAAGACCACGCGCGGGCAGCGGACCTGGCGGGAGTTCTGCGGGGGCTGGGAGCGGGTGACGTGTCTCAGGCCACCAACATGGTGTTCTTCACGCCCGCTGACGGGCGCAATGATGATCTGCGGGCGCATCTGGCAGCCGAGGGCGTGGTGATCGGCGGCGGCAGCTCTGGTGCGATCCGCATGGTGCTGCACAAGGATGTCGATGACGGCGCGCTGGGACGCGCGGTGCAGGGGCTGCGGTCTTTCTACGGCTAGCCGCGGGAGCCGGAAAATTCGAATTTTCCGGCCAAAATTCTTTGAAGAATTTTGCGCCCGGCCGCGGCGTCAGATTTCCTTGCGCGCCTGCATCGCGGCGGAAATGGTGCCGTCGTCGAGGTAATCCAGCTCACCGCCGATCGGCACGCCCTGCGCCAGGGAGGTGAGCTTCACCTGTCCCTGCAGCTGATCGGCGATGTAATGCGCCGTGGTCTGGCCGTCGATGGTGGCGTTCAGCGCCAGGATCACCTCGCGGATGCCTTCGGTTGCGACCCGGTCGATCAGCCGCGGGATGCGCAGATCCTCCGGCCCGACCGCGTCCAGCGCTGAGAGCGTGCCGCCGAGCACATGATAGCGGCCCTTGAACACGCCCGAGCGCTCCATCGCCCAGAGGTCGGCCACATCCTCGACCACGCACAGCTCGCCGTTGCCGCGCACCTCGTCGGTGCAGATCGGGCAAATCTCGCTGGTGCCCACGTTGCCGCAGTTGAGGCATTCGCGGGCGGTTGCGGCCACCTCGCTCATCACCTCGGCCAGGGGCGTCAGCAGCAGTGCCCGCTTGCGGATCAGATGCAGCACCGCACGCCGGGCCGAGCGCGGCCCCAGCCCCGGCAGCTTGGCCATCAGGGCAATCAGGTCTTCGATGTTGGTGGTGGAGTTCTTGATCATGCCGCGGGCCTTAAGGTTCCTTGCCATATAGGCCACCCGGGGCCGCGGAGCGCAAGGGTCGCGCGGTAAAATGTTCGGGGTTTGTTTTTGCGTCCGCCCGGGGGTATGCCTTGCCTGAAAATGCGGAGGGTTCGGGATGAGGTGCGAGATGGCGCGGGAAGCAGGAATTACTCCCCAGTTGCGTTTTGGCCGGCTGACCGAGGTTGCGCCGCAGGAAATTGCCCGCCACATGTCAGACCCGCGTATGGCGGAGCATATGCCGTTGCTGACCGGGGCATGGGATGAGGCTGCTGCTAGGGATTTCGTGGACGCCAAGGAGGGCTGCTGGCAGCGCGACGGGCTGGGCCATTGGGCTTTCTTGCGCGGTGAGGATTACCTCGGCTGGGGCGGGTTCCAGAAAGAAGGCGCAGAGTGGGATTTCGGGCTGGTGCTGCGCCCGGACTGCTTTGGCCTTGGCCCCGCCATCGCCCGCAAAGCGCTGGAATTTGCCCGTCAGGATCCGCGTATCCCCTATGTCACCTTCCTGCTGCCGCCGACACGGCGGCATCTGCGGCCGCTGATGCGGCTTGGGGCGGTACAGACCGGGGAGGTGCAATATGAGGGGCAGCGCTTTTTGAGGTTCCGGCTGGAGACGGGCTGAGGCGGGCAAAAGAAAAGGCGGCTCCAATCGGGCCGCCTTTTGCATGGGGGATATCGTGCCGCTCAGAACGGCAGCTTGATGTCCTTGGGCAGGCCCATGCTTTCGGTCAGCTTGGCCATCTCGTCCTGCGCCTTTTCCGCCGCCTTGGCCTGGGCGTCCTTGATGGCGGCCAGGATCAGGTCCTCGACCACTTCCTTGTCGTCGCCGTTGAAGATCGACGGATCGATATCCAGCGCCTTGAGGTCGCCCTTGGCAGAGGCGGTTGCCTTGACGAGGCCCGCGCCGGCCTCGCCGGTCACCATGACGTTGTGCAGGTCTTCCTGCATCTGCGCCATCTTGGTCTGCAGTTCCTGTGCCGATTTCATCATCTTGGCCATGTCGCCAAGACCGCCGAGGCCTTTGAGCATCTGTGTTCTCCTAAGTGCGGGGGCGCAGGGCGCCGTAAGTCATCCCGGCACATATCGCAATTGCGAGGCCGATGAACAAGTGGGGGGAGGCTGTGCAGTCTTCGATTATGCCCAAGGCCTTCTTATCATCAAAGAAAAGCTCATGATTATCCACGGCAACGACGAAGGCCAGAAGGCCCCAAAGTGCGCCTGCGATTGCAAACGGCGTGCGCCTTCTGCTGTAAAGAGCGAATCCGGCGAGGGCGAAAAGGGCCAGCACAACAGGTTTGGACGACAACCGCAGAAGCACATCCCACGTGCTTTCAGCGGGTGCGCCTGTGTCAAAGCAAGTTGTGGCGAAGGCGGGTGCCGGCAAGGCGAACAAGAGCGCCGTCAGGCCGGCGGTTACCCGTCCTCGAAGGGATCCCATTCGTCCTCCACCTCGGGCAGGGCCTCGGCGGCAACTTCGGCGGCCAGTTCCTCGGGCGTGCGGATGCGGGTGATTTTGGCCTTGGGGAAGCTTTCCAGCACCGCCTGCACCAGCGGATGCGCATTCGCCTTTTCGCGCAGGGCGTTCTCGGCGGCGTCGCGGACCTCGGCAATGGTCGCGGCATCGCCGTCGGGCGCGATGGAGACCACCCAGCGGGCCCCGGTCCAGTTCTGCAATGCCGAGCCAAGCCGGGCGGCCAGGTCGCGCGGCGCCTGGGCGGAGGGGGTGAACTCGACCCGCCCCGGCTGGTAGGAGACCAGCCGCACGCCGGTTTCCACCTCGACCAAAAGTTTCACGTCGCGGTTGGTGCGGATCAGCTCGACTACGTGTTCAAAAGACGGATAGCGGGCGAGGGCAGAGCTGACCTGCGGCGCCAGTGCCGTCACCGTGCCGCCGCCGCCATGGGCCACAGGTGCGCCGCCGGGTGCACCGCCTGCCGGGCCGCCTTGCGGTGCACCGCTGCCAAGCGCCTGGGCGCCCATGCCCTGCATCTGCATGCCGCCGCCGGGGCCGCCTGGACCGGGGGGCGGCGGCGGGGGCGTGTCCTGCAGCTTGCGGATCAGTTCCTCGGGCGAGGGCAGGTCGGCCACATGGGTGAGGCGGATCACCGCCATCTCCGCGGCCATCATCGCGTTAGGCGCAGCGGCCACTTCCTCCAGCGCTTTCAGAAGCATCTGCCACATCCGGGTCAGGACGCGCATCGCCAGCGCATCCGCCATCGCCTTGCCGCGGGCGCGTTCATCGGGGCTGACGGTGGGGTCTTCAGCCGCGTCGGGCGTGATCTTCACGACAGAGACCCAATGGGTGATCTCGGCCAGGTCGCGCAGCACCGCCAGCGGGTCGGCGCCCTCGGCATACTGGCCGCTGAGTTCTGTCAGCGCCGCCGCCGCATCGCCGCGCAGGATCATGTCCATCAGATCCAGCACCCGGCCGCGGTCGGCAAGGCCCAGCATGGCGCGGACCTGATCGGCGGTGGTTTCGCCGGCGCCATGGGAAATCGCCTGATCCAAGAGCGAGGTCGCATCGCGGGCAGACCCTTCGGCGGCGCGGGTGATGAGCGCCAGTGCATCTTCGGCAATCTCAGCACCTTCAGCGGCGGCGATCTTGCGCAACAGGGCAATCATCACCTCCGGTTCGATCCGGCGCAGGTCAAACCGCTGGCAGCGCGACAGCACGGTGACCGGCACCTTGCGGATCTCGGTGGTGGCGAAGATGAACTTCACATGCGCGGGCGGCTCCTCCAGCGTCTTCAGCAGCGCGTTGAACGCGCTGGTCGACAGCATGTGAACTTCGTCGATGATGTAGATCTTGTAGCGGGCGGAGGCGGCGCGGTACTGCACCGAGTCGATGATCTCGCGGATGTCATTCACACCGGTGCGGCTGGCCGCGTCCATCTCCATCACGTCCACATGGCGGCCTTCCATGATCGCGGTGCAATGCTCGCATTTGCCGCATGGTTCAGTGGTGGGGCCGCCCTGGCCGTCTTCGCCGACGCAGTTCATGCCCTTGGCGATGATCCGCGCGGTGGTGGTTTTGCCGGTGCCGCGGATGCCGGTCATGATGAAGGCCTGGGCAATCCGGTCGGCGGCAAAGGCGTTTTTCAGCGTCCGCACCATGGCGTCCTGACCCACCAGATCGGCAAAGGTCTCGGGCCGGTATTTGCGGGCCAGAACCTGGTACTGGGAGGGGGTGGTGCCGCTGGGGGTGTCGTTCATGATGTCTCGTGCCGGATTCGATGTGCGGGCGTCCCGCGTTGCGCGCAGGGTATTGAAGCGCAGCCGGTTCGTCCACCGCAGAAGGGCAGGCAGCGTGCGGCCAAGAAAAGGTTTTGGATTTGGCGGGTTTGGCGGTTAGAATCCCTCGCAAGACCCTGGGCGGGAGTGGGAATTGGAACGCAACGCGAGGAGGCGGCATGCGATCTGACGAAGTCTCTGGGACTGCGGCGCAGGAGATGCCTGTGCCCGTGAATATCTCCATCCATGAGGTGCCCGTCGCGGGCGGGAGGCTGGCGCTGTGCCCCTTGCCGGGCAAGGGCGGCGACTATGCGGGCGATATGGGCCGGATCAATGCCTGGAAGCCCGGGCTGGTGATCTCCATGACCACGGCGGAGGAACACGCGGCAGCGGGCAGCCACCGGCTGGGCTGCGACATCCAGAGCATGGCCAGCCGCTGGATCCATCTGCCGGTGCCGGACTTTGACGTGCCATCCCGGCAGGTGGCGGCGAAATGGCCCAAGGCCAGCGCCTCCGCAAGGATGGCGCTGGAGGGCGGCGGCCGGGTGCTGGTCCATTGCAAGGGCGGCTGCGGCCGCTCCGGCATGGCGGTGCTGCGGCTGATGATCGAAAGCGGCGAGGACCCGGCGCAGGCGCTGGCCCGGCTGCGGGCCGTGCGCCCCTGCGCGGTGGAGACGCAGGCGCAGCTGGAATGGGCCTATGCCGGGCGTCCGGCGGGGCTGCGGCCGCAATAGGCCGGCAGCCCGGTGCGGTCTGCCGTTCCCCAGATGCCGTGAGCCGGTTTCCGGCCTAGAGCGCCAGCATCTGCTCCGCCTGATGCACCTCCGCGGTTTTCGGCAGCGCCTCCATCAGCGCGCAGGGGCGGGCGTCCAGTCTTGACGCCGCAAAGCCGGTGCCGCCGCGGCTGAGGATTGCATCGGCAAAGCGGTCCAGCCCCTCGCGCGGGGCCTCTTCCCCGACACCGCAGAACAGCCGGATCCGGTCATGGCTGGCGGCAAACTGCGCCGGGCAGTTGCGCGGGCAGCCGTCCAGCACGCTGGTGCCGGTGATTTCGAAATCCTCATGGGTCATCGGCTTCGCCTTGGTCATCGCCTCTGCCAGTTTGGCGATCATCCGTTCTGCCGCGGGGCAGGGCCGCCCCAGGTATTTGCAATCCGTTGCCGCATAGAAATGCGTCTTGTCCGTCCACATCATGTTTGCGCCCTCCGCGCGTGGTGCGGGGGTTCGGGGACAAGAGACCGGATGAGAAAGCGGGAGCCCCGCGGTGCCATCAGACCCTGTCCGGACACCCCGCCCGGGTTCGAGTTTCACATTCGATGGCAGGTCTCCTGACTTGCGGGTCGCAGCTTTCCCGATCCTTCCCGGCCCATCGGGCCAGTGGCTCTATCGGGGTCGCTCGCCGCTTACAGTTGCGGGGGCAGTCGCGGAATTGGCCTTGCGCTGGGCGGGGCCGCACCGTGTTCCCTTTTCATCCCGGACACAAGATTCTGTGGCGCGGGAACCATCGCCACAAGCGGTAGCGGCTGCCCCCCCGAGTCGTCAATTGTTTTTCTGCGCCTGCATGGCCGCGGGCGCGGGCGTGTGCATCTGCAGGTGCAGCCCCCGGATCACATCCGAATCGCGCCGCACCCGGGCCAGCTGCCAGCCGCCTTGCAGCAGGATGTAGAAATTCTCGGCCGCGGCACGGGCCTCTGCCTCAGCCAGGCCCAGGCGCTGCGCATGGGCCGCGGTCTCTAGTATCCAGCCCTCGAACAGTTTGGCGGCGTGCTGGTGGAACGCCTCGTTTTCCGGTCCTTCGAACAGGGTGGCGGAAACCGGGCAGCCGCTCCATTTGCCTTGTTTGTCAAAGAGCTTGGCCAGCTTGTAGCAGACCGTCTTGGCGCCCTCTCGAAAGGTCGGCGCAGGGGTAAAGGCGGCGGCGATCAGTGCCAGCATCTGCTCCGAGGCCCAGTCTGCCGCAGCCAGCGCGAGGTCGGATTTTCCATTCGGGAAATGGTGGTAGAGCGAGCCCTTGGGAGCCTCTGCCGCGGCCAGCAGTTCGGCCAGGCCGGTGCCGCTGTAGCCCTTGTTGCGAAAGAGGCCGGCTGCCGCCCGCAGCAGCCGCTCGCGGGTGGGGGCGGGGCTGTCCGGGCCGGGCTGGGGTGTCGTCACGTCAGTCATGGCGGCAGGTTGACAGCATTAGACCGATTGGTCCAGAGGTGGAATAGACCAATCGGTCTAGGAGGGTGCCATGCTCGACAGCCATGCAGGACACACCGCGGATATCCGGGTGGAAGACGTGCGCTTTGCCGCCGGTGATGCAGAGCTGGCCGGGCGGCTTTACCACCCGGCGGCCCCGGCCAGGGCAGCGGTGGTGCTGAACGGCGCAACCGGGGTGCCGCAGGGCTACTACCGGCATTTCGCACACTGGCTGGCGGCGGAGCGGCAGATGGCCTGCTTGACCTATGATTACCGGGACTTTGGAGCCTCGGCGCACATGCACCCGCGCCGGTCACAGGCCACCATGGGTGAATGGGCGCTGGCCGATCAGCCAGCCGCCCGCAGTGAAATGCAGCGGCACTATGCGGGCGTGCCGCTGCTGGTTATTGGCCATTCGCTGGGGGCGATGCTGATGCCCCTGCAGGATGGCCTGACGGACGTCGCCCGCATGATCGTGGTCGCGGGCGGCTTGGTGCATCACCACGATCATCCCTGGCCCTACCGCGCGCTGGCGCTGGCCTTCTGGTTCGGCCATGTGCCGCCGCTGGTCCGTGCCCTGGGCTACCTGCCCGGGCGCGCGGTGGGGTTCGGGGCCGACTTGCCGGCAGGTGTCTACTGGCAGTGGCGGCGCTGGTGCACCACGCCGGGCAGCTACCTGCCGGAAACCGGCATCACGCTGCCGCAGCCCCGCTGGGCGGAAACCGGTATCCCGGTGGATCTGTTTGCGATGGCGGATGACGACGTGGTGCCGCCGCCTGCGGTCTGGCGGCTGGGCGATGTCTATGGGGATGTGCCGCAGCGCCGGATTGTGCTGGATCCGCAGGACGCCGGCGTGCAGAAGATCGGCCACCTCGGCGCCTTTGCCCGCGCCAATGCGGCGCTATGGCCGCGGCTGGTGCCGCAGTTCTAGAGCTTGCGCGGGGGGCTGTCCGGAAGGCCGGCTCACGCTTCCTGGTTCAGGCGGACCGGCTCAGGCGCTCTTCGGTGATGCGGGCGTAGTCTGCCAGCCGCAGCTTGAACCGGCGGTTCAGATTGCTGCGTGCCAGTTTCAGCGATTGCACCAGCAGCCGGCCGGTCAGCGAGGTCGGCGACAGTTTGAGCCGCACCGACATCCGGGTCCGTTGCGGCGACAGCGCCAGCAGTTCAACCTCCGTCCGCCCGTCAACGCCGCTGCCGCTGCCCTCCAGCACCATGCCGGACGGCGGCGCATAGGAGGCCATCGTCAGCTTGATCTCGCGCGGCTTGCCGCGGAAGCGGAAGGCAAGGTCCCAGGCCAGGCCGTCTTCCGGGCGGGCCAGATCGCCGCTGCGCTGCAGCTCAATGCCGCGCCGCAGGGCGGACCGCTCCAGCATGGCGAAATCCGAGATCGCACCGAACACCTCGGCAATCGGGGCATCGATGTCTTCTTTGCTGTGAAATTCCATGTTCGCCTGCCTCGTTTGCGGCTTGGGGTCTGCGCCGTTTCCGGCAAATATGCGCTTTAGTCCAGCGTGTCCGCAAGCCAGTTCTTGATCAAAAACTGCGCGATTGCTCCTTTGCGTGCAGGCTTCAGAACCGGGTGTTCGCCTGCGTGAACCGTCATCATCTCCTGGCGGCTGATCCACAGCGCATCCTCGATTTCTTCGGGATCGATGGTGATCTCCCGGCTCAGCGCCTCGCCGGCGCAGCCGAACATCAGCGACATCGGGAAGGCCCAGGGCTGGCTGGACAGATAGCTGACGGCACCGACCTGCACGCCGGTCTCCTCCAGCACTTCGCGGCGCACGGCGGCTTCCAGCGTCTCGCCCGGTTCGACAAACCCCGCGAGCAGCGAATACATTCCTTCGGGCCAGCCGGGGGAGCGGCCCATCAGGACGCTGTCGCCATGAGTGATCAGCATGATCACCACCGGGTCGGTGCGCGGGAAATGCGGAGCCTTGCAGGCCGGGCACACCCGCTGCCACCCGGCCTGTGCCAGATCGCTCGGGCTGCCGCAGCAGGCGCAGAACCGGTGGCTGCGATGCCAGGCCAGCAGCGCTTTGGCGGCGGCGGCCAGTTCCGCTTCCAGCGGGGTGAGGCGGGTCATGATCCGGCGCAGCTCCGCAAAGACATGGGTGTCCGGCAGTTCAGGATGCTGCTGCTCGCTGGCATCGGCAAAGCTGTTCAGCGCGTTCTGGTCCAGATCCCGGGGCTGCCAGTCACTGATGTCGCAGGCAAAGCAGGGCACGCCGCCGGGTGCCAGCCCCAGAAACAGCGCGTCCGGCTTGCGCGCGGCAGCCAGCGGATGCGCCGGAGCGGTCCAGGCCAGGCCGCAGGGCAGATCACCTTCCGCGCCGCGCCGGGTCAGCGGCTTGCCCCGCCACATCAGCAGGACCTGCGCCTCAGGGCTGTTCCAGGCGGTCTCCAGCGCCGCCGCGTCGCTGCGCAAATGCGCGGCGCGCTCCAGCCCGCCGCCACCGCCAAAAGTCACCTGTTCCGCGCGTTTCATGGCAATTCTCCTATGACTGGCGGGTTTCGGGCCGCGCTCAACGGGGAAATGCGGCAATCCATGACAGTGTGCCGCAGCTGTTGCCAGCATTCGGGCGCGATCCGCGCTTGCCTGTCGCCATGCGGCCACACCCGGCGGGGTTGACGCATGGTCATTTTGCAGCAGGGCAGGGCGCTGCAGGGCGCCAGCGCAAGACGGGCATGAAAAAGTTAACGCGCGCAGCAAAGGAACCTTTGCAAATCGTGAAAACGCTGATTCAAATAGCGCGAAACAAAAATGGCGCCGAATGGTGCAAAAGGAGCAGCGGGCAGGCGGTGTCAGCAGTATTTCGGACATGACAGTCGGGGCGGAGGCCTCCAGGGCCCGCAGTGCCGGGGAATTGCATGTGCTGGCCACCACGGACCTGCACTGCAACCTGCTGAGCCATGATTACTATGCAAACCGTCCGGATCCCGCCATTGGTCTGTCGCGGGTCGCCACCCTGATCGCTGAGGCGCGCGCGCAGGCTGCGGCCAGGGGCGCGGCCAGTATCCTGGTCGACAACGGCGATGGGTTCCAGGGGGCGCCGCTGGGCGATGTCCTGCCGCAGGCGGCGGGGCCGCATCCGCTGGTCCGGGCGTTTCAGGTGCTGCAGTATGATGCGGCGGGTCTCGGCAACCACGACTTCGACATCGGGCTGGACGCGCTGGCTGCGGTGACCGCGGACATGCCCTGCCCGGTGCTGTGCTCCAACCTGAGGGCGGCGCAGCCCGGCCTTCCGCTGCCGTTTGCCCCCTCGGCGGTGCTGGAGCGGCAGGTGCCGGGCTGCCCGGGTCTGCCGCCGGTCCGGATCGGGCTGCTGTCGGTGCTGCCGCCGCAGACGCTGTCCTGGTGCCGGCAGGCACTGCAGGGGCAGCTGCAGGCCGCTGGCATCGTGGAGGCCGCCGCGGAGCAGGCCGGGCAGCTGAAAGCGCAGGGCTGCGATCTGGTGCTGGCGCTGGCGCACACCGGCCTGGCGCCTGCGGGCGGCGACCGCAGCGAAAACGCGCTGGACGCACTGGCTGCGCTGCCGGGCATCGACGCCCTGGTTGGCGGCCACACCCATCTGACGTTGCCGCACCCGGATCATCCCTTCAGCAAACCAGTGGTGATGCCGGGGGCGCATGGCTCGCACCTCGGGGTGATCCGGCTGGCGCTGGAGCATGCCCCCGGCGGCTGGCAGATGGCTGGCGGCTCTGCCAGTTTGAGGCCGGTCTCTCAGCCGGGCGCAGCCGGCACCGCAACGCCGCTGGCAAAAGAGGATCCTGTCCTTGTGCAGGCGCTGGCAGAGGATCATTCCCGCACGCTGAAGAGGATGCAGGAGCCGGCCGGCAGCAGTCCGGTGGCGATGCATTCCTACTTCACGTTCTTTGCACCGGACCGCGGCCTTGCCCTGACAGCCAGCGCCCAGGCGGCTGCGGCGCGGGTGCTGCTGCGCGGCTCTGCCGGCGAAGACCTGCCGCTGCTGTCGGCCGCGGCACCGGGAAAATTCGGCGGCCGCTCCGGGCCGCAATCCTATACCGATATAGCGGCCGGCGATCTTTGCGCCAGAAACATTGCCGATCTGCAGGTCTTTCCGAATGAGCTGCGGGTGGTTCAGGTCACCGGCGCGCAGCTGCAGGACTGGCTGGAGATGTCAGCCGGGCTGTTCAACCGGATTGAGCCGGGCAGCTCCGGCCGGCGGCTGAGCGATCCGCAGCGGGCGGGGCATAATTTCGATGTGATCTTCGGGCTCAGCTATCAGATTGATGTCACCCAGCCGCCGCGGTTTTCCGCATCCGGAGACCTGCTCAGCCCGGCGGCGCAGCGGGTCAAGGAGCTGCGCTGGCAGGGCCGCCCTGTGGATCCCGGCCAGCGTTTTGCGGTCGCGGTCAACAGCTACCGGGTCAGCGGCGGCGGCCGGTTCCGGATGCTGGAGGAGGCCCGCGAGCTGCCGCTGCCGCCCTTGCGTATCCGCCAGGGGATCCGCGACTACATCGCCGGACGGCTGCCGCCGGAGCCGCTTGCAGAGGCGCCCTATCCCTGGCAGCTGGCGCCGGTGCCGGGCACCAGCGCAGTGGCGGTGACCGGGCCCGGCGCAGCAGAGCACTTGCAGGAACTGCCCGCCGGCTTAGCCACGCCGCGCGGCTTTGACAGTGCGGGTTTCTGGGAACTGGAGCTGCAGCTTTAAGCCCCCCGAAGCGGTAGCCTCAGCCGCCCTTGCCATTCCCGGCAGCGGTCCTTATATCGGGATTCGAGAGGTTGGCGCGGGCAGGCGCCTCGCCAACCTGGTCAGGTCCGGAAGGAAGCAGCCACAACGAGCCCCGCTTGGGTCGATGTCCAGCCTCTCACTTACCTCCCCCGTTTTGTGATCAAGACGCCGTTTTCCTGCGAGGAAAACGGCCAGGAAAAAACGATTTTTCCTGGCCGGAATTCGTGCCGAATTCCGGCTGGCCTCAGAACCGGCCGTTGTCTGCCGGATAGACGCCGAGAATTTCCACATTGGTGGTGAAATAGCTCAGCTCATCCATTGCCAGCTGCACATTGGCATCATCGGGGTGGCCCTCGATGTCGGCATAGAACTGGGTTGCGGTGAACGATCCGTCCACCATGTAGCTTTCCAGTTTGGTCATGTTGATGCCATTGGTGGCAAAGCCGCCCATCGCCTTGTAAAGCGCCGCCGGGATGTTGCGCACCTGAAAGACGAAGCTGGTGATCATGTTGTGGGCGCCGCGGCGGGTGTAATCGATGTCCTTGGCCATGATCAGGAAACGGGTGGTGTTGTCGCCGTTATCCTCGATATGGCGGGCCAGCACGTCCAGCCCGTAGATCTCGCCTGCCAGTTCGCTGGCCAGCGCGGCGGAGTGGATGTCGCCGGCTTCGGCCACGTCCCGGGCGGCGCGGGCGTTGTCGGGGCTGACGCGGCCGCGGATACCGTGCTCGCGCAGGAAGGTCCCGCATTGCGGCAAGAGCACCAGATGCGAATGGGCCTCGCGGATATCCTCCAGTTTCGCCCCCGGCACCGCCAGCAGGTTGATATGCACCCGCACAAAGGCTTCGTCGATGATATGCAGCCCGCTGTGCGGCAGCAGCCGGTGGCTGTCGGCCACACGGCCATAGGTGGAGTTCTCCACTGGCAGCATCGCCTGCTCGGCCTCGCCGCTGCGCACCGCCTCCAGAATCTCCTCAAAGGTGCGGCAGGGCAGCACCTCCATGCCGGGGCGGGCAATGCGGCAGGCCTCGTGGCTGTAGGAGCCAAGCTCCCCCTGAATGGCGATTTTGCGGCTCATGGGTGTGTTCCCCGTGCAAAACTTCAAGAATTGGGCGTTTCGTCGCGCTGTCTATACCTTGCCACTTGGGAGGGGAAGCCTTAGACACCCCTGCAGACAGCTAAATGGACTCGCGATCATGTTTGACACGATGACCCTCACCAAAGCGACCGCAGGCCTCTGCGGCGCGTTCCTGGTATTCCTTCTGGGCAAATGGGGCGCAGAAGTACTGTATCACATGGACAGCCACGGTGAGGCGTCCTATGTGATCGAAGTCGCCGCGGCCGAAGACGCCGGCAGCGACGAGCCGCAAGTCAGCTTTGAAGAGCTGATGGCCTCCGCCGACGCCGCCAAAGGCGCCAAGGTATTCAAGAAATGCTCCGCCTGCCACAAGCTGGAAGACGGCGCCAACGCAACCGGCCCGTATCTGTACGGTGTGGTTGGCCGCGACATCGCTTCCGCTGCGGGCTTCGGCTACTCCGGCGCGCTGACCGGCCTGGCCGGCAAGGCCTGGACCCCGGAAGAGCTGGACGCCTTCCTGGCCAAGCCGTCGGCCTATGCCTCCGGCACCACCATGTCGTTCTCCGGCCTGAAAAAGCAGACCGACCGGGTGAACCTCATTGCCTATCTGGACAGCCTGGACGGCTAAGCCGGACCGCTGTCCCAGCTATCCAAACGAAAAAGCCGCTGCAAAATGCAGCGGCTTTTTTGATGTTCGCGTGAGCGGTGTTCCATGAGCGGCCGGATCAGGCCGGGTTGTTCTCGCGGTAATAGGCGAGCGCATCGCGTTCCGTGCCGTCGGGCAGGATGCAGACGCCGATGGTGCCCGCTTTGCCGCTGCGCAGCACATAGGTGCCGCCGGTCTGCACGCAGTATGCCTCTTCCGGGCTGGTGTAGACCACTTCCTCTTCCTGCTGGGCGCAGGCGCTGAGCGCGGCGGCCCCGGCAACCGCAAGGGCGGCAAATCTCATTGACTTCAGCATCGCAAACTCCCTCGTTTCATAACGTAATCGTGATATGAGGCTGGCAGGCAATGATATTGCGGGCAAGCGCCGCCTTGAAAAGGCATGGTTTTCGGCTGCTTTGTGCCAAGACAGCCGGAGATATCACCCAATCTCAACTTGAATGTTACCGCCCCCGGACATTAGCTTGGGAGCGAAAACCCGGGCCAGAGTTCCGGGCACAGGAGGTCATGGCAGATGAACACCGCCAAAGCTGCAGCGCGCGTGCGCGCAAAGGACACAGTGAACCCGCTGCAGGCCGCCGCCGCGCTTGCGTTCGGCTTGATCCTGGCACTGGCCGCCGCCACGCTGGCGCGGGCGGAAGAGGCCATCATCAAGGCGCATGGCTTTGCTGAATTCGGGGAACTCAAATACCCGCAAGGCTTTGACCACTTCGACTACGTGAATCCTGAGGCGCCCAAGGGCGGCGAATTGTCGATCTCTGCCGTCGGCACCTTCGACAGTATGAACCCCTACACCCGCAAGGGCCGGGCTGGGGCGCTGTCCTCGGCCCAGTTCGAAAGCCTGCTGGTGGACTCCTATGACGAGCCCGGCTCCTATTACGGCCTGATTGCCGAGAGCCTGGAATACCCCGAAAGCCAGGACTGGGTGATCTTCAACTTGCGCCCGGAGGCGAAGTTTTCCGACGGCAGCCCGGTCACCGCGGATGACGTGGTGTTCTCCCACAACATCCTGCTGGAGCAGGGGCTGAAATCCTACGCCGAAGCGGTGCGCAAACGCATTCCCAAGGCAGAGGCGCTGGGACCGCACCGGGTGAAATTCTACTTCTCCCCGGATTTCCCGCGCCGCGCAATGATCACCCAGGTCGGCGGCACCTCGGTGTTTTCCAAGGCTTGGTTCGAGGCGGATCCGGAAAACCGCCGCATTGACGAGCCGCGCCTGGATCCGGGCATCGGATCCGGGCCATATGTGCTGGAAAGCGCCGATGTGAACCAGCGCATCGTCTATAAGCGCAACCCGGACTACTGGGGCAAGGACCTGAATGTAAACGCGGGCCGCCATAACTATGACCGTATCCGCGTCGAGTATTTCGGCGATGACGTGGCCGCGATGGAGGGTTTCAAGGCCGGCGTCTACACTCTGCGCCCCGAAAACAATTCCAAGAACTGGGCCACCAATTATGAATTTTCCGCCGTCGAATTGGGCCATGTGATCAAGGGCGAGTTCCCCGACGGCAATGTGCCGCCCGCCAGCGGCTTTGTGATGAACCTGCTGAAACCCAAGTTCCAGGACATCCGCGTGCGCGAGGCGATGCAGCTGGCCTTCAATTTCGAATGGACCAACGAAAGCCTGCAATACGGGCTGTTCCGCCACCGCTCCTCCTTCTGGCAGGATTCTCCGCTGGCGGCCCAAGGCCTGCCCGAAGGGCGCGAAAAGGAGGTGCTGGAGGCGCTGAGCGACCAGATCGACCCGTCCATCCTGACCTCTGAGCCGGTGATGGCCCATGCCTCCAAGGCGTCGCGCCCCGGCGACCGCAAAAACCTGCGCCGGGCGATGACACTGCTGGATGAGGCCGGCTGGACCGTGGGTGACGACGGCATGCGCCGCAACGCGCAAGGCAAGCCGCTGAAGGTCGAATTCCTGGCCGACAGCCCGACCATCGAACGCATCGTGCAGCCCTATGCCGCCAACCTGCGCACCATGGGGGTGGATGCGGTGCTGAACCGGGTCGACTATGCCCAGTACACCAGCCGCCGCCGCGAGAAGGAGTTCGATATGATCTCCTCTGCCTACTCGATGCCGCTGGAACCCTCGACCGGTCTATACCAGCAATTCGGCTCCGAGGCGCATGAGTATTCGGTTTTCAACCCGGCCGGCCTGGCCGATCCGGCGGTGGATGCGCTGATCGGCAACATCGTCGATGCCAAGACCCAGGAGGAGCTGCGCGCCAACGCCCGCGCGCTGGACCGGGTGCTGCGGGCCAAGCGGTTTGTGGTGCCGACCTGGTATCTGGACGTGAACTGGATCGCCTATTGGGACATGTACCGCCAGCCGGAAAACCTGCCGCCCTATGACACCGGCCTTCTGGACCTGTGGTGGATCGATGCAGAGCGTGAGGCGGAACTGAAAGCCGCCGGCGCGCTGCGGTAAGGGACCTGAGATGGCAGCCTATATCTTCCGGCGTCTGCTGCTGGTGATCCCGACGCTGTTCGGCATCCTGGTGGTGAACTTTGCCCTGGTGCAGTTTGTGCCCGGCGGCCCGGTCGAGCAGATCATCGCCCAGCTTGAGGGCGGCGGCGATGTGTTCGAGGGTTTTGCAGGCGGCGGCGGTGATGCCGGCACCGAGGCGATCAGCGCGAATGAGAACTACGCCGGCCGCCAGGGCCTGCCGCCGGAGCTGATCAAGGAGCTGGAGGAGCAGTTCGGCCTCGACAAGCCGCCGCTGGAACGCTTTCTGACCATGCTGGGCAACTACGCCCGCTTTGACTTCGGCGAGAGCTATTTCCGCAAGATCGATGTGACCGACCTGGTGCTGGAGAAGATGCCGGTCTCGATCTCGCTTGGCCTGTGGTCGACGCTGATTGCCTATCTGATCTCGATCCCGATGGGCATCCGCAAGGCGATGCGCGACGGCTCGCCCTTTGACACCTGGACCAGCGGCGTGATCATTGCGGCCTACGCAATCCCCGGCTTCCTGTTTGCCATCATGCTCCTGGTGCTCTTTGCCGGCGGTTCCTACTGGCAGATCTTCCCGCTGCGCGGCCTGACCTCCGACAACTGGGAGAACCTCAGCCTGTTTGGCAAGATCGCGGACTATTTCTGGCACATCGCGCTGCCAGTCACCGCCTCCACCATCGCCGCCTTTGCGACGCTCACCTTGCTGACCAAGAATTCCTTCCTCGACGAGATCAAGAAGCAATACGTGATGACCGCCCGCGCCAAGGGCCTCAGCGAGACCCGCGTGCTCTACGGCCATGTGTTCCGCAATGCGATGCTGATCGTGATTGCGGGCTTCCCGGCGGTGTTCATCGGTGTGTTCTTCGCTGGCTCTCTGATCATCGAGACGATCTTCTCGCTCGACGGCCTCGGCCGCCTCGGGTTTGAGGCCGCGGTGGCGCGCGATTACCCGGTGATGTTCGGCACCATGTATATCTTCGGCCTGATGGGGCTGGTGGTCGGGATTATCTCCGACCTGATGTATGTGGTGGTGGACCCGCGCATCGACTTTGAAAAGCGGGAGGGCTGATTGATGAAGCTCTCCCCCCTGAACCAGCGCCGCTGGCGCAACTTCTGCCGCAACCGCCGCGCCTATTGGTCGCTGTGGATCTTCGCGGTGCTGTTCGGCCTGTCGCTGTTTGCCGAGTTCATCGCCAACGACAAGCCGATCCTCGTGAGCTACCGCGGCGAGGTCTATGCGCCGGTGTTCAACTTCTACCCGGAAACCCAGTTCGGCGGCGACTTCCAGACAGAGGCGGTCTATTCCGACCCGGAGGTCGAATGCCTGATCCGTTCCGGCGGGGTGGAGGACTGCTTTGACGAGCCGGAGACCATCCTGGAAGAAATCGCTGCTGGCACCTATGCGGCAGATGGTTTCCACGAAGGTTGGACCCTCTGGCCGCCGATCCCCTACAGCTTCAACACCACCGTGGACCGCCCTGGCGCCGCGCCGCTGCCGCCCGGCGGGCTGAACCTCTTGGGCACCGATGATACCAAGCGCGACGTTCTGGCGCGGGTGATCTACGGTTTCCGCCTGTCGATCCTGTTCACCCTGATGGTGACCGGCGCCGCCAGCCTGATCGGCATTCTGGCCGGCGCGGTGCAGGGCTATTTCGGCGGCCTGACGGACCTGGTGTTCCAGCGTGTGATCGAGGTCTGGGGCTCGGTGAACTCGCTTTATGTCATCATCATCATGTTTGCGATTCTGGGCCGCAGTTTCTGGCTGCTGGTATTCCTGATGGTGCTGTTCGGCTGGACCGCGCTGGTCGGCGTGGTCCGGGCCGAGTTCCTGCGCGCCCGCAACCTGGAATATGTCCGCGCCGCCAAGGCGCTGGGTGTTGGCAACCTGACCATCATGTTCCGCCACATGCTGCCCAACGCAATGGTGGCAACGCTCACAATGCTGCCCTTCATCATCACCGGCACCATCGGCCTCTTGGCGGGCTTGGATTTCCTCGGCTTCGGCCTGCCGTCCTCGGCGCCGTCGCTGGGGGAGCTGACGCTGCAGGCCAAACAGAACCTTGAGGCACCCTGGCTTGCCTTCACCGCCTTCTTCACCTTTGCCATCATGCTGTCGCTCTTGATCTTCATCTTCGAAGGCGTGCGTGATGCCTTTGACCCGCGGAAGACGTTTTCGTGACGTCGCGGACGTTCTCTCTAATCCGTTCTGCTCCGCTTTATTGGATTAGCAATGCTGTTTTGGCGCTGCTGGCACTGTTCTCTATGTTCGAAATCCTGGCAACTCCGAGGCCTCCAGGATCGATGTGGTTTAAGGGGTTATCTTACTTCTTCTTCCTATTGTTTGCTCCTGGAACGCTGTCCTTGACGGCGGCTGCGTTCGTGTTCGCTTTCAGGGTTGAACCACCCACCTGGCTGAGGACTTGGTCGTATATTGCTGCCGCTTTCTACGTTTACGCCTTCTATGCCATCTACACGGTGCCTTCGCTATGACTGATCATCCCCTCCTGAATGTCCAGAACCTCCGCGTCTCCTTCCGCCAGGACGGCAAGATCAGCGAAGCTGTGCGCGGCGTCTCCTTCTCTGTGGGCCGCGGCGAGACCGTGGCGCTGGTGGGCGAGTCGGGCTCCGGCAAATCGGTCTCGGCGCTGTCCACCGTCTCGCTCCTTGGCGACAGCGCCACGGTGACAGGCTCCGTCACCTATGACGGCACCGAAATGGTCGGCGCCGATGAACGCCGCCTGATGCAGGTGCGCGGCAATGACATCAGCTTCATCTTCCAGGAGCCGATGACCTCGCTCAACCCGCTGCACACCATCGAACGGCAGCTGGAGGAATCCCTCGCCCTGCACCAGGGGCTGAGCGGCAAACCGGCCCGCGCCCGCATTCTGGAGCTCTTGGAAAAGGTCGGAATCCGCGACGCCGAAAACCGGCTGACCTCCTACCCGCATCAGCTCTCGGGCGGCCAGCGGCAGCGGGTGATGATTGCCATGGCGCTGGCCAACAAACCCGATATCCTGATCGCCGATGAGCCGACCACCGCGCTGGATGTGACCATCCAGGCGCAGATCCTCGACCTTTTGGCAGACCTCAAGGAAAGCGAGGGCATGGGGCTGTTGTTCATCACCCATGATCTCGGCATCGTGCGCCGTATCGCCGACCGGGTCTGCGTGATGAAAAACGGCGAGATTGTTGAGGAAGGCCCGGCGGCCGAAATCTTTGCCAACCCGCAGCATCCCTACACGCAGAAACTGCTGGCGGCCGAACCCTCAGGCCAGCCGCAGCCGGTGCCGGAGAATGCCGAGGAGCTGGTCTCTGCCAAGGACCTCAAGGTCTGGTTCCCGATCCAGCGCGGTCTGCTGAAGCGCACCGTCGGCCATGTGAAGGCGGTGAACCCGATGTCGGTCTCGGTCCGGGCAGGAGAAACCCTGGGCATCGTAGGGGAGTCCGGCTCCGGCAAGACCACCCTGGCGCTTGCCATCATGCGGCTGATTGCATCCGAAGGCGCGGTCACCTTCCAGGGCCAGGACCTGCGCAAATGGTCCACCCGCGACCTGCGCGCCTTGCGCAAGGACATGCAGATCGTGTTCCAGGACCCGTTCGGTTCGCTCAGCCCGCGGATGACCTGCGCCCAGATCATTTCCGAGGGCCTGGCGATCCACAAGGTGGACCAGCACCGCGACACCCGCGAACTGGTGGCAGAGGTGATGACGGAAGTGGGCCTCGACCCCGCGGCGATGGACCGCTACCCGCATGAGTTCTCCGGCGGCCAGCGCCAGCGCATCGCCATCGCTCGCGCCATGGTGCTGCGCCCGAAACTGGTGGTGCTGGATGAGCCGACCTCCGCGCTGGACATGACGGTGCAGGTGCAAATCGTCGAGCTGCTGCGCGACCTGCAGGCGCGCTATGGGCTGGCCTATCTGTTCATCTCTCACGACCTCAACGTGGTGCGGGCGATGTCGCATCAGGTGGTGGTGATGAACCAGGGCGATGTGGTGGAGACCGGCGCGGCGGAGGAGCTGTTTGCCAACCCGAAACAGGACTATACCCGGCGGCTGCTGGCCGCGGCGGGTTAGACCTCTCGCAGGTTAACTTTCCGTCAGGCTTTGCAGCATCTATGCGTTCGCACTTCACGCAACGCCCACAAGTTGCGGCAGCGCGGTTGACCAAATGTTTCGCGCGCGAAACATTCGGGCAGCATTGTTGACCTATTGAGAGGCCGCTGAAAAGCACCGGAACCCTCCCGCGCCCGCAGGTGCCCCGGCTGCGCCAGGACCCCTTGGCGGCCTTGGGCGAGGCTCAGCGCCCTGGGCGCTGAGCCTCGCCCAACGGGAGCGCTGCGCCATAGGCGTGGCGGCGACGGGCGGGAGAACCTTGCCTTTGAACAAAGGGGATCAGATGGCGGTGCTGTGGCCTGGTTGGTTCAGGCCGTAGGTGTCAAAGCTGCGGGCGATCATCCTGGTCAGCGGGCGGGCTTCCTCGCGGATTTCCAGCCCCTTGGCAGTGACGGCCAGCATGCTGGGGAAAGCGGCGCGGGCCTCTGCAAACAGGCGGTCCAGATCGTCCCCGGTCACCGCAAAGCGCGACAGGATCTCCTCGCGGCAGATGCGGAAATCGCACATCAGCGCCTCGATCAGCCGCGCCCTGAGCAGGTCCTCGCCGCCAAAGGCATGGCCGCGGGCGGTGGCGAACTGGCCGCCGCGGATGGCGCGGACATAGGCCGAAGTGGCCGGCGCGTTCTGTGCATAGCCCTGCGGGAAGCGCGAGATCGCCGAGGCGCCGATGCCGATCAGCACCTCAGCCGGATCGTCGGTGTAGCCCTGGAAGTTGCGGCGCAGGCGTCCAGTCCGCTGCGCAACCGACAGCCCGTCGTGGGGCCGTGCGAAATGGTCGATGCCGATCTCCCGGTAGCCGTCCCACAGGAACAGCTGACGGGCGGTCTCGAACAGTTCCAGCCGCGCCTCTGGCGTCGGCAGCGCGTCGGAACGGATCATGCTTTGCCGCCCGGCCATCCAGGGCACATGGGCATAGCCGTAAACCGCCACCCGGTCCGGCGTCAGCGACAAGAGCTTCTGCACGCTTTCGGTCATGATGGCCGGCGTCTGATGCGGCAGGCCATAGAGGATGTCTGCGTTGAGGCTGCCAATGCCGTGGCTGCGCAGCTGCCCGATGGCGGCGCGTGTGGTCTCAAAGCTCTGGATGCGGCCGATCGCCTGCTGGATGGTGCGGTCGAAATCCTGCACCCCGACCGAGGCGCGGTTCATGCCTGCGGCGGCCAGAGCATCCAGCCGCCGGTCTCCGATTTCATTCGGGTCGATCTCGACCGAGAATTCCGCCCGCGGCGCCAGCGGCAGGGCTTCGGTGATGGCGGCGGCCAGGTCACGGATCAGGTCCGCACTCAGCAAGGTCGGCGTGCCGCCGCCCCAATGCAGGCGCGACAGGGTGATGCCCTCGGGCAGCTGCGCTTTCAAAAGCGCAATCTCAGCCTTCAGAACCTGAACATAGGCCTCCACCGGGGCGTCGGAATGGGTGCCCTGCGTGCGGCAGGCGCAGAACCAGCACAATCTGCGGCAGAACGGCACATGCACATAAAGCGAGATGCTGCTGCCGGGGGAGATCCTTGATACCCAATTAGTAAACTGCCCTGAATCCGTTTCTTTCCCAAAGTGGGGCGCAGTGGGGTAACTGGTGTAGCGCGGCACTTTGGCGTCAAACAAACCCAGTTCGGCCAATTGAGCTTTCTGTTCCATTCAATTACCGTTATGGGAACGCGCGAACCAGAGCCTTGACCCAGATCAAACGGGACCAACGAATGAACGCTCCAGTCCTTTCCCATTCCAGATGCGGCGACTGCCCGATCCGTCACCGTGCTGTTTGCGCGCGCTGCAATGCGGACGAGCTGGAGGAGCTGGACGGGATCAAATACTACCGCAGCTACGAGGCCGGACAGCCGATCATCTGGTCCGGCGATGTGATGAACTTTGTGGGGTCTGTGGTCTCCGGCATCGCCTCACTGACCCAGACGATGGAGGACGGGCGCACCCAGATGGTGGGCCTGCTGCTGCCCAGCGATTTTGTCGGCCGTCCGGGGCGCGAAGGCGCGGCGTACGATGTGGCGGCAACCACTGACGTGGTGATGTGCTGCTTCCGCAAAAAGCCGTTCGAGGAGCTGATGGAGCGCACCCCGCATATCGCGCACCGGCTGCTGGAAATGACTCTGGACGAACTCGACGCTGCGCGCGAGTGGATGCTGGTTCTGGGCCGCAAGACTGCCCGCGAGAAGATCGCCAGCCTCTTGGCTATCATCGCGCGGCGTGATGCCACGCTGACGCCGGGCGGGGCCACCAACAGGATGGTGTTCGACCTGCCGCTGACGCGGGAGGCGATGGCAGATTACCTGGGCCTGACTCTGGAAACCGTGAGCCGCCAGATCTCGGCGCTCAAGCGGGACGGTATCATCGAGCTGGAAGGCAAGCGGCATGTGACCGTGCCTGACATGCGCCTGCTGATGGAAGAGGCGGGCGACGACAGCGACGGCGGCTTCCTGGGCTGAACCCGCCTTTTTCCTGCAATTCCTACCTGCTTTCCGCCAGCCAGCGGGCCACCCGCGCGGCGGGGCTGCGCGGGCCGGAGGGGCGCAGGCTCCACAGCCGGAGTTCACGCGGCAGGCCGGCTCTCTCGGCAAACGGCGCTATCAGCCTGCCGCTGTCCAGCAGGGGTGCCACCAGTGCCTGATGGCCGATCAGCACCCCCGCGCCATTGACGGCCTCCTCCACTGCCAGCGAGTAGAGCGAGTACTCCGGCCCCCGAAGATGCAGGGTCTCGCCCGGGCAGGCGGCTTGCAGCCACAGTTCCCAATCCTGCGCCCAGACCGCGTCTGACAGGCAGGGGACATTTTGCAGGTCTGCGGGGGTGCGCAGCTGTGCTGCAAGCGACGGCGCGCAGACCGGAAAGATCACGTCCTGGTCTATCACCTCGCCCTGGCCGCCGAAGAACAGGCACAGGTCGTAGGGCGTGCGCTTGAGGTTCGGAGGCTCCTCGGTGGCTGTGACCGACACCGCCATCTCCGGCATCGCAGCCCTTAAGGCAGGCAGGCGCGGCGACAGCCAGAACTGGGCAATCGCGGGCAGGGTGGCGATATGCACGGTGCTGGGCTGGGCTTCCTCGCGCAGGTGCCTTGAGGCGGCGTTCAATTGGTCAAAGGCGGCGGAGAATTCCGGCAGCACCCGCGCGCCTAGCGCCGTCAGTGTCACTTGCTTCGGGCGGCGGACAAACAGTGGCGCTTGCAGCGCGTCCTCAAGCGACTTGATCTGGGCCGAGACCGCGCCGGGCGTCACCCCCAGCTCCTGCGCGGCGGCGGAGAAGCCGCCCAGCCGCGCGGCAGCCTCAAACGCGCGCAGGGCGGTCAGCGGCAGGGATTGGGCAGGGGGCGGGGAAACAGCCATGTTTGAGCCTCAATTTTTCTAGCCCTAGTTTTCTGGAAAACTGATTTGCGGGCAAGGGGGCATCGGCGCTTTGATAGGGGCAGAGAGAAACCCGCCGCTGCGCGAAGGAGACAGACCATGACAGAGCTTGCCCGCCGCACCTGGGTGCCCGCCGCCTGCGAAGACTACGTGCAGACCGTGGCCGCCAAAACCGCCGCCGCCACCAGCGCGGAGACCGCTGCGCGGCTGACCGCGCTGGCGGATCTCAATACGCAGATCCACGATCGCGACTGCTTCAACCTGAACCCGGCCACAAATGTGATGAACCCGGCGGCAGAGGCGCTGCTGGCCACCGGTCTCGGCAGCCGGCCGTCGCTGGGTTATCCCGGCGACAAATACGAGATGGGGCTGGAGGCCATCGAGGAGATCGAGGTGATCGCTGCCGAAGTCGCGGCCAAAGTCTTCAACGCGCGCTACGCGGAAATCCGGGTGGGTTCGGGCGCGCTGGCCAACCTCTATGGCTTCATGGCGCTGACCAAACCCGGCGATGCCATCATCGCGCCGCCTGCCGCGGTGGGCGGTCATGTGACCCATCATGCGGGCGGCTGTGCGGGCCTATACGGGCTGCAGACCCATCCGGCGCCGGTGGACGGCGATGGCTATACCGTCGATCTGGATGCGCTGCGCGACCTGGCGCGCGAGGTGCGGCCCAAGCTGATCACCATCGGCGGTAGTCTCAACCTGTTCCCGCATCCGGTGCCGGAAATCCGGGCAATCGCGGATGAGGCGGGCGCCAAGGTGCTGTTCGACGCCGCCCACCAGTGCGGCATGATTGCCGGCGGCCATTGGGCCAACCCGCTGGAGCAGGGCGCGCATATGATGACGATGAGCACCTACAAGAGCCTGGGCGGCCCGGCTGGCGGGCTGATCGTCACCAACGATGCGGACATCGCCGAGCGGCTGGATGGCATTGCCTTTCCCGGCATGACCGCGAATTTCGACGCGGCGAAGTCGGCGGCGCTGGCGATGAGCCTGTTGGACTGGGTGGAGCACGGCGCAGGGTATGCCAAGGCAATGGCCGATCTGTCGCTGTCATTGGCGCAAGAACTGGCAGGGCAGGGGCTGCCGGTCTTTGCCTCTGCGCGCGGCATGACACAGTCGCATCAGTTTGCACTGGAGGCGGCAGAGTTTGGCGGAGGCCAGGCAGCCTCCAAACACTTGCGCAAGGCGGGCTTCCTGGCCTGCGGCATCGGCCTGCCGGTTGCGGAGGTGCCGGGAGACATGAACGGGCTGCGCATCGGCACGCCGGAACTGGTGCGCCGCGGTGTCAGCGTGGCGGATGCGCCCAGGCTGGCAGAGCTGATCGCGCGGGCCTTGCGCGCTGAGGATCCGGCCGGCATTGCTGCTGAGGTTGCCGCGTTCCGTTCTGGTTTCCAGGGGATGCATTACGTTCGCTGAGGGCGGACAAAAGGCGGGGCTCTCCCGCGCCCGCGCGGGCCCGGCGGTGCCGGACCCGCTGGCGGCCTTGGGCCAGGCTCGGCGCACCGCGCCGAGCCTGGCCCAACGGGAGGATGCCTTTTCGCAGGAAAGGCGGACGACGGGCGGGAGAGGCCCTGGTTTCCGGACCTGACGGCAGCGGGTGACCCCGGGCCGCAGTTGTGGTCTACTATTGCGGTAACACAACATGGAGGCGGCAATGCAGTTTGGAAGTCTGATCGGGATGCTGATCATCGGGGCGCTGGCGGGCTGGCTGTCCGGCAAGATCATGCAAGGGCGCGGCTTTGGCATCCTTGGCAATATCATCGTCGGCGTGGTCGGCGCTTTCCTGGCCGGCACCATCTTTCCGGCGCTGGGGTTTGCCGCGGGCGGCGGCTTTTTCTGGTCGCTGATCCACGCCACCATCGGTGCGGTGATCCTGCTGTTCCTGATCGGCCTGATCCGCAAGGCAAGTTAAGTTCCGGCCCGCTGGAACAGGAAAGGCGCCCTGCGGGGCGCCTTTCTGATTGCAATGCCCGGCAGGCTTTAGTGCGCCATCAGAACCGGCACCGCGGCCTGTTCCAGCATGTTGCGGGTGGCGCCGCCCAGGATCGCCTCGCGGAAACGGGAGTGGCCATAGGCCCCCATCACGATCAGGTCGGCGGCGGTATCGGCGGCGTGGCGGTTCAGCACGTCCGACACCCGGGTCAGCGTCTTGCTGAGCACGTCAATCTCGCAATTGACCCCGTGGCGGGCCAGCATCTGTGCCAGCATGCCGCCGGGATCGGAGCGTTCGGGGCCGTGCTGCGGCGGGTCGATCACCGCAATGCGGACCAGATCGGCCCCCTTCAGGAACGGCATTGCCCGGCGGATTGCGGTCATCGCCTCAATGCTTTCGTTCCACGCGGCCAGAACCGTTTTCGGAGTCTTCAGCGGCGTCCCCTTGTCCGGCACCACCAGCACCGGCGCGCGGCCTTCAAACAGCGCGGCCTCGACGATCGGCTCTGCCTCGGCGCGCTTGCCTGAACCGTAAGGCTGGCCCAGCACCACCAGGTCGGAGAACCGTGCCTGGCGCGCCACATGGCGGCCGATGTCGGCGATCTGGGCAACCCCGCTGTCTGTGCCATAGGCCACGCCTGCCTGCTTCAAGGCCGCGTCTGCCTGGGCCTGGACCTCTTCGGCCTCTTCCTGCGCGCGGGCCAGGGTTTCCTGCAGCACCATCGCATTGGCGCCGGCATAGTAGTATCCTGTCTGGGTGCGGTCGACACCAAGGCAAAGCGCATCGGCATGGGCGCCGAATTCCTCAGCCAGGGCCGCAATTTGCGCCAAAGGCGCCGCTGCGGTGTCCGCAGCTGTCAGAACGGTAAGTAAGGACTTGTAGGACATTGACACCTCTCGGCGGAAAAAGCACCGCAATCCTGGCGGGTGCGGGTGCGTGGAGTTTGACTGCTCGGGAAGAAGTGTCACATGTTGCCCGGAAATGTCTTGATGCAGATCAAGGCGGCAGAAAGGCGCGTTTTGCATGAAGGGCGCGGTCTAATAACGTTCCCGTATCCGCAGGATTCGCGGGGGCATGGCAAAGGGACGCAAGATGTCTAATTATATCAAGCTGATAGCGCTTGGTCTGGTCACGCTGTTTGCGATGATCGGCACCAATTACGCGCGGGATCTGGCTTACCAGGTGCACGCGATCATCGTGATGATCGTGGCTGGCGGCCTGTTTCTCTACACTTTGCGCAGAACCGACGAGCCGAAAATGGCACCCGCCGGTCTGGAGAACGAGTATTTCGACAGCGTGATCCGCGCTGGCACGATTGCAACCGCCTTCTGGGGTGTGGTCGGGTTCCTGGCGGGGACCTTCATCGCGTTTCAGCTGGCCTTTCCGGCGCTGAACTTCGAATGGGCCGAGGGCCTGGCCAACTTTGGCCGCCTGCGCCCGCTGCACACTTCCGCGGTGATCTTTGCCTTTGGCGGCAATGCGCTGATCGCGACCTCCTTTTACGTCGTGCAGCGGACCTCCGCGGCGCGGCTGTGGGGCGGCAACCTGGCGTGGTTCGTGTTCTGGGGTTATCAGCTGTTCATCGTGCTGGCGGCAACCGGCTATCTGTTCGGCTCCACCCAGTCCAAGGAATATGCCGAGCCCGAGTGGCACGTCGACCTGTGGCTGACCATCGTCTGGGTGGCCTATCTGGCGGTGTTCCTGGGCACCATCATCAAGCGCAAGGAGCCGCATATCTATGTGGCGAACTGGTTCTACCTGTCCTTCATCGTCACCGTGGCGATGCTGCACCTGATCAACAACATGACCATCCCGGTTTCGATCTGGGGCTCCAAGTCGGTCATCGTGTGGCCGGGCGTGCAGGATGCGATGATCCAGTGGTGGTACGGCCACAACGCTGTGGGCTTCTTCCTGACCGCGGGCTTCCTGGGCATGATGTATTACTTCATCCCGAAACAGGCCGAGCGTCCGGTGTTCTCCTACAAGCTGTCGATCATCCACTTCTGGGCCTTGATCTTCCTCTATATCTGGGCTGGCCCGCACCACCTGCACTACACCGCGCTGCCGGACTGGGCCTCGACCCTGGGCATGGTGATGTCGGTGATCCTGTGGATGCCCTCCTGGGGCGGCATGATCAACGGCCTGATGACCCTGTCGGGCGCCTGGGACAAGCTGCGCACCGATCCGGTGATCCGGATGATGGTGATCTCGCTGGGCTTTTACGGCATGTCCACCTTTGAGGGCCCGATGATGTCGATCCGCGCGGTGAACTCGCTGTCGCATTACACCGACTGGACCATCGGCCACGTGCACTCCGGCGCGCTGGGCTGGAACGGCATGATCACCTTCGGCGCGCTCTACTATCTGGTGCCGGCGCTGTGGAAGCGTGAGAGCCTTTACAGCCTCAAGCTGGTCTCCTGGCACTTCTGGCTCGCCACTATTGGCATCATTCTCTATGCCGCGTCGATGTGGGTGACCGGGATCATGGAAGGCCTGATGTGGCGTGAAGTGGACGCCAACGGCTTCCTGGTGAACTCCTTTGCCGACACCGTGGCCGCGAAGTTCCCGATGTATGTGGTGCGCGGCTTGGGCGGGGTGATGTTCCTCGCGGGGGCGATCATCATGTGCTACAACCTGTGGATGACGGTCCGTAAGGCGCCGGCCAAAGAGGCCAGCCTGACGGTCCCGGTTCCGGCTGAATAAGGAGCCAGGAAGCAATGTCTATTCTCGACAAACATAAGATCCTCGAGACCAACGCGACCCTGCTGCTGATCTTCAGCTTCCTGGTCGTGACCATCGGCGGCCTGGTGCAGATCGCACCGCTGTTCTACCTGGAAAACACCATCGAGAAGGTGGAGGGCATGCGTCCCTACACCCCGCTCGAGATGGCCGGCCGCGAGGTCTACATCCGGGAGGGCTGCTATGTCTGCCACAGCCAGATGATCCGTCCGATGCGTGACGAGGTCGAACGTTACGGCCATTACTCGCTGGCGGCGGAGTCGATGTACGACCGTCCGTTCCAGTGGGGTTCCAAGCGGACCGGGCCGGACCTGGCCCGCGTCGGCGGCCGCTACTCGGATGAGTGGCACGCAGACCACCTGCGCGACCCGCAGTCGGTGGTACCGGAATCGGTGATGCCGAAATACGGCTTCCTCGAAGAGAAGAAGATCGACGGCAAGTACATCGGCGACATCATGGCTACCAACGCGCTCTTGGGCACGCCTTACACGGATGAGATGATCGAAGCCGCGCAGGCTGACTTCCGCGCCCAGGCCGATCCGGACAGCGACTATGACGGGCTGCTGGAGCGCTATGGCGAGGACATCAATGTGCGCAACTTTGATGGCCAGCCGGGGGTTTCCGAGGCTGATGCGCTGATCGCCTACCTGCAGATGCTGGGCACGCTGGTCGACTTCTCGACCTTCACCCCGGACGCGAGCCGCTGAGGGAGGGGCAGAGATGGAACTCTATACACTCCTCAGGCAGTTCGCCGACAGCTGGATGCTGCTGTTCCTGTTCACCTTCTTCATCGGTGTGATTGTCTGGGCGTTCCGCCCGGGCAGCACCAAGGCCTACAAGGACACCGCAAACATCCCGTTCCGGCATGATGACGCACCCGCGCCCAGTGAGGGCCAACCCGCCGCGAATAAGGAGGCGAGGGCATGAGCAAGAAATCGCAGAAATTCGAAGGCGATCCGAACACCACCGGCCACGAGTGGGACGGGATCGAGGAATTCGACAACCCGATGCCGCGCTGGTGGCTGTGGACCTTCTATGCCACCATCATCTGGGGCGTGCTGTACACCATCGCCTATCCGGCATGGCCGCTGATCAACGGCGCCACCGCGGGGGTGCTGGGCTGGTCGACCCGGGCTGATGTCGCGGCGGAGATCACCGCGGTGGAAGAAGCCAACGCGCCGGTCAACGCCAAGCTGGAAGCGGCTGAACTGACCGCCATCGCGGAAGACCCGGAACTGGGCTCCTACGCGGTGTCTGCCGGTTCCGCCGTGTTCAAGACCTGGTGCGCCCAGTGCCACGGCTCTGGTGCGGCTGGCGCCAAGGGCTATCCGAACCTCCTGGACGACGACTGGCTCTGGGGCGGCTCGGTGGAGGACATCCACGCGACCATCACCCACGGCATCCGCAATGAGGACAGCGACGAAGCGCGCTATTCCGAGATGCCTGCATTCGGCCGCGACGAGCTGCTTGAGAAGGAAGAAATCTCTCAGGTGGTCAACTACGTGATGTCGCTGTCGGGTGATCCGCAGGACGCCTCCAAGGTTGAGGCCGGTTCGGTTGTCTTTGCCGACAACTGCGCCTCCTGCCACATGGAAGACGGCACCGGCGACCGCGCGCAGGGCGCGCCGAACCTGGCGGATGCGATCTGGCTCTATGGCGGCGACTACGCCACCCTGACCGAGACCGTGAGCAACTCGCGCTATGGTGTGATGCCGGCCTGGAACACCCGCCTGACAGAGGCGGAAATCCGTGCGGTGTCCTCCTACGTCCATCAGCTGGGCGGCGGCGAATAAGCCGGGGCCGGTTTTCAGAAACGCGGAAAAGGGCTGCCTGCCGGGCGGCCCTTTTTCTGTTGTGGGGCGGCGCTCTGTCATGCAGGGGCGCCTGAGGGAGGACAGCGATCCCACGCCCGGGAGGAGGCAAAGATGCCATCACTGCGCTTTGCCTTACCCCGGCAGGAACGCGGGCTTGCCCGGCCGGGCCCTTTCGGAAGGAGGCAAGACAGTGCAGGCACGTCCTGAACGGCCGTCGGTTGAAGCAAGCCGGATGGCGGCTAGCCGGTGCCGCAGCCTTCCTGCAGGAAGTCACGGACCAGGGACTGAAACAGCGCCGGTTTTTCCAGATGCACCGCATGGGCGGCGCCGGGCACCACGGACAGGCGCACGTTGGGCAGGTTGGTCCACAGCGATTCCACCTGCGGCCAGCGGTAAGAACGGTCGGAGTCCCCCCAGACAACCAGCGTCGGCATGGTCAGCTGCGGCAGCGCGTGCCGGCCGTCCCAGCCGGCCATCGCCTCCAGCGCGGCCAAAGCGGCCTGCGGGCTGGCTTCTGCGCCGATTTGCGTCAGCAACGGATAGCCCCGCGCGGTGTCTCCGGCCTTGAACCAGGTTGCCCCGATGCGGGCGATGGTTTTTGCGACGCCGTCGGCAAGCAGTCTTTCACGCGAAACCGTGATGGGTTCGAACCGGTCCGGCATCAGGCCCAGCGGGCCGGTTCCATAGAGGATCAGCTTCTGCACCGCCGCCGGCCGGGCTGCGGCCATCTCCTGGGCGATCATTCCGCCCATGGAATGGCCCATCAGGATGAACTCTGAAATCTGCAGGCTGTCGAGCAGGCCGAGCACGGCCTCTGCCATTGCCGCGATACTGCTGCAGCCGGGCAGGCCGGCGGCAGCTGCAAAGCCCGGAAGGTTGGGGGCGATCACATCGTATTCGCTGCTGAAGGCGTCGATCTCGTTTTGCCACTGGGTAGCGCCGCCCAGATAGCCGTGCACCAGAACCAGAACCGGGCCGGAGCCGGAACGCAGATAGGGGAGGGTCGGCATCAGCGCATTTGCTCCGGCAGCCACAGCGCCACATCAGGCGACAGGATGAGAATGGAGATGAGCAGGATCATGGCGGCGATGAAGGGCAGGCAGCCCATGATCACGTCGCCGATGCTCACCTGTTCGCGGCCGATGGCCTGGATCACATAGAGGTTCAGTCCCACCGGTGGAGTCAGCACCGCGATTTCCATGGTGATGGTGTAGACGACACCGAACCAGATCAGATCGAACCCGGCTGCATCCATCAGCGGGTAGATGGTCGGCAGCGTGATGAAGGTCATCGATACCGGTTCCAGGAACATGCCAAGCACGATGTAGAACACCAGCACGATGGCCAGGACCGTGTAGGGCGACAGCTCAAACGACAGGAACAGGTCGGTGAACTGCTGCGGCACCCGGTAGTAGGTCAGCACGAAGCCGAACAGCACCCCGGCCGACAGCAGCAGGCCCAGATAGCCCATGGTGCGCATGGTGGCGAAGATGGCGCCCTTGAAGCCCTGCCAGTTGAGGTCGCCGACCCAGAAGGCCAGCACCACGGTCAGAAGGGCGGCAACGGCGGCGGCCTCGGTCGGGGTGGCGATGCCTGCGTAGATCGCGACGGTGATCACCAGGCCGATCAGGATGACAGGGCCGATGGTGCTGAGGATCATCTTCAGCGGCATCTTGGCGGCGTCCTCGCTGCCGGGGATGTCCTCGGGCTTCATCATGCCCCAGATCAGCACCACCACCACAAAGCTGGAGACCAGGATCAGCCCGGGGATGACGCCCGCTATGAACAGGTCGCCGATGCTTTGGTCGGTGACAATGCCGTAGAACAGCAGGATCAGGCTGGGCGGGATCAGCACCGACAGGGTGCCGCCCGCGGCCAGCACGCCGCTGGACAGGCGCTTGCCGTAGCCCAGCCGCAGCATTTCCGGCAGCGCGACGCCGCCGATGGTGAGCGCCCCCACCATCGAGGAACCGCAGACCGCGCCGAAACCGGCGCTGGCCCCGATGGAGCCATAGGCGGCAGAGCCCTTGATCCGGACACCCTGATGCAGGAACTGGTAGAGGTTAGGTCCGATGCTGGAGCGTCCGATCAGTTCACCCAGGAAGACAAACAGCGGCACTGCCAGCAGGATGTAGTCGATCCAGACGCCCCAGAGCTTCAGCTCAGACGAGACGATGGAGGTTTCCCAGCCCTGGATCTGCCAGAGGAACGGCAGCGAGGCCGCCGCCAGGGCAAAGGGGATGGGCAGGCCGATGGTGATGAACATCATCAGCAGGCCCAGCAGGCCGAGGCCGACAGTATACCATTCCATTAGAGGTCTCCCGACGGGGCCGGAGTGCGGATCAGGCGGATCAGACGCAGCGCGGCATAAAGTGAAAACAGCACCAGCGCCGTGGCGCCGGGGGCCCAGAACGCATAGCGGGGCCAGTGCAGGATTTCGGAGGCAACGCCAGAGTTGAACGAGCGGATCGTGGCGCTGACCCCGGCATAGGCAAAGAAGCTGCCGACCCCCAGCATCAGGATGTGATTGATGATATCCAGCAGCCGCCGGGCGCCAGGGCGGAGCAGCTCCGTGATCATCGTGACCTTGGGAAAGGCGTCTTCGCGCAGCGCATAGGCGAGGCCGGCAAAGGCGACCGGGAACAGCAGCAGGGCTGTGGCTTCGGTCACCATCCGGTCGGGTTTTCCCAGGCCGTAGCGCACAAAGACACCGTAGGAGATCCACAGCATCTGAACCAGAACCACAGCGGCGCCCGCTCCGGCCAGCCAGACGACTGCACGTTCCACGGCCCGGATCAGGCGGTCTAGACCGTCATCCATGACAGGGCTCCTTGTTGGAGGTGTTCAGTTCCCGGCGGCGGGCATCGGCCGCACCGCCGGGCCGGGGGGGAGCCTTAGGGCGCGTGGCTGGCCAGCAGCGAACGGATGCTGTCGGCCATTTCCGCGCCGCAGGCTTCGTTCACCGTTTCATCCCACTTGGGTTTGACGCTGGCGATCAGGGCTTCGCGCTGGTCATCGGAAATGGACACTGCGGCACCGCCGCCCTGCATCACAGCATTGCCGACCTGCTGGTCGACCCAGGCCTCATAGCGCGGCTGCAGCCATTTTTCGGTCTCGGCCGCCGCGGCCGTCAGCGCCGCCTGCTCCTCTGCGGTCAGGGCGTCGAACTTGTTCTTGTTCATCATGTACTGGATGTTGCCGTAGAACAGGTTGGCGTTGACCATATAGGGCATCACGGTCCACAGCTTCCAGGAGCTGTAGGTGGCAACCCCCATGTTGATGCCGTCCACGACACCGCGTTCGGCCGACTGGAACACTTCCTTGGGCGCCACGAACACCGGCTCGCCGCCCCAGGTCTCGATCATCATGCTGACCAGCGGCCCGATGGAGCGCACCAGCTTGCCGTCCAGGTTGCCGATGTCGCTGATCGGCTCCTCGAACCACCATTCCTGATCGTAGGAATAGTTCGAGTTGAACAGCGGCACCAGACCGGCGTTTGCGGCCTCATCGCGGATCAGCTCAGCATAGGCGGCATCGAGGCCGGTCTGGTCTTCCAGGCTGACCTCGGCCGGATACAGCGACGTGACCGCGTAGCAGGGCAGGCGGTTGTCGGCGTTGATCCAGCTGATGTCGGAGACGCCGCCCTGAACGGAATCGACGCCCTCGGACCAGCCGTGCAGCGTGGCCGAAGGGAACACCTCAACCTTGACGGAGCCGCCGGTTTTTTCCGCGACGAGGTCCGCGAAATGGGTGAAGCCCTGATAGCGGATGTCGGATTCGTTCACATAGGTGCTGAGGCGCAGCGTGGTCTCGGCGGAGGCCGCGCCTGCGGCCAGGGCAGCCGCCAGGGCAACTGCGGATGTTGTCGTTCTGATCATTTGTTCCTCCCTTGAAACTCGGGCTTCATGGCGGCTCTCAAGGACGCCGGACCCGTGGCTCCCCCTTTTGGTGATTTTGGCCTGAGGCCCGGGATGCCTGTAGGGAAGGCTAGGTGCTGCCGTGCGGGGTTGGCCAACTCAAAAAATACATTAAACTATTCGAAAAACGTATAGATGTTTGTTTCCAGTATCTTGCTGCTGGGCTGGAGGGGCAATTGGATATCAACTGGCTGCGGGACTTTACCTGCCTGGCGCGGACGCTGAATTTCACCCGCGCCGCGGAAGAGCGGAATATCACCCAGTCGGCCTTCAGCCGGCGGATCAAATCGCTGGAGATCTGGATGGGGGTGCCGCTGATAAAACGCTCCAGCTACCCGGTGCAGCTGTCTGAGGCGGGCCAGCAGTTTCTGCCGGTGGCGCTGGAGCTGATAGCGAACCTCACCGACATCCGTCAGACCCTGCGGGCGCAGGAGCAGGGCAGCACCGCGTTTCAGCGCGTCGCGGTGCTGCATACGATCTCGGTCAACTACCTGTCGCTGCGCATTGCCGAACTGGAAGACAGCATTCCGAACCTGCGGGTGCGGATCTATTCCGACAACCTGCGCACCTGCTGCCAGCTGCTGTCGGAAGGCACCTGCGATTTCCTGCTGTATTACCGGCACAAGGACGTGCAGCCGGTGTTCGACGAGGCGCAATTCGCGCGCAAGGACATCGGCACCGAGCTGATGCTGCCGGTGGCAGAGGCCGCCGCGGCCAGGGCCGGAGGGTGGGATCTGGACCGGGGCGGGCGCGGGCCGTTTCCCTATCTCGGTTATGATCCAAGCAGTTTCCTGGGGTCGGTGGTTGACCAGACCATCGGCAGCCGCACGCCGCCCTTGTCGCTGCGCTATATGGATGCGCTGACCGAAGCCATCAAACGCCGGATGCTGTCCGGCAGCGGCATCGCCTGGCTGCCCGAAAGCGTGGTGGCGGCGGAACTGGCCGCAGGCCGTGTGGTTCAGGTTGGCGGCCCTGTCTGGCAGGCGCAGCTGACCCTGTCGCTGTTCTGCTCGCTTGAACGGCTGGACAAGACCGGGCTGCAGGTTTGGGACGCGTTATGACAGGCCGGGGCAGTCCGCCGAATCGCCCAGCAGGCGCCAGACCGCTTCCTGCTGACGGCTGCCGCGCCCGGCGAGGCGGATCATCACCACGTTCAGCTCTTCCGCGGGCAGGCCGGGCACCTGCTGCAGGCGGGCGGCGTCAAGATGGGGCCTGACCAGGCTCAGCGGCAGCCAGGCAACGCCGATCCCGTCCAGCGCATATTCGCAAGCGGCCAGCGTCAGCGCGGTTTCTGCCTTGGGGAGCAGCACGGTGCCGTCCGGCAGCCGGGGGTGAATTGCCTGGCTTGCCACCCGGCCAAGAAATACATCGGACGGGTAGGTGATCGCGGGGATTTCGGTTTGCTCCATCGCGGCCAAAAGGGCGGGCGCGGCAACCGGCACCAGATGGTCGGTGCCCAATGCCCGGGTGCCGAAGGCCTCAGGCAGCGCAAGGTTTCCTCCGCCGGTCCAGTCATAGGCGACGGCGAAGTCGGCATCGCCAGACAGCAGCTGCATCAGGCAGGCATCGCGGTTGCCGGAGCGCACCCGCACCGGCTGGTCCTGCGCGGCGGTCAGCAGTTTCACGATCCAGGGGGATATGGTTGCCGTGATCGCGTGCTGGCAGGCAAAGGCAACGCCGCGGCCGCCGCTCTCGGCTGAGACCTTCAGGTCGTGCTTCAGGCGGCGCAGGCGGGCGCTGAGCTCGCGCAGTTCCGGCTCCATCGCCATGACGCCAGGCAGGATTGTCACCGGCTTGCGGGAGCGGTCGAACAGTTGAGCGCCAAGGCGGGTTTCGATGCCGCGCACCCGCCGGGTGAAGGCGGGCTGGGTCAGCAGGCGCTGCTCTGCCGCGCGTGCCAAGGAGCCGGTGTCAATTACCGCAAGTATGTCGTCGATCCAGTCCAGCTGCATGGCGGCAGATTAGGTCGAAAGTGTCACAACATGCAAGATCGGCAATTTTAGCTGCGGATTTTGCATTAGTTTACTGTGCTGAGGCTAGGTAACTTGCAGAAAATCCACATTAGGAGAGTCCCATGCACCTTGCCCGCTTCCCCCGCCGTTTCATCGCGCATCTGCCCACGCCGCTGGAGCGGCTCGACCGCCTGAGCAAGGAGCTGGGCGGGCCCGAGATCTGGATCAAGCGGGACGATTGCACCGGGCTGTCCACCGGCGGCAATAAAACCCGCAAGCTGGAGTTCCTGATGGCAGAGGCGGAGCTGCAGGGAGCCGATATGGTGATGACCCAGGGTGCCACCCAATCGAACCATGCCCGCCAGACTGCGGCCTTTGCGGCCAAGCTGGGCCTCGATTGCCATATCCTGCTGGAGGACCGCACCGGCTCGAACAACGCGAATTACAACAACAACGGCAACGTGCTGCTGGACCACCTGCACGGCGCCACCACCGAAAAGCGCCCCGGCGGCCTGGACATGAATGCGGAAATGGAGGCCGTGGCCGAGAAATTCCGCGCCGATGGCAGAAATGTCTATACGATCCCCGGCGGCGGCTCCAACGCCACGGGCGCACTGGGCTATGTGAACTGCGCCTTTGAGATCCTGCAGCAGGCCAATGCCGGCGGGCTGAAGATCGACCATATCGTTCATGCCACCGGCTCTGCCGGAACCCAGGCGGGGCTGATCACCGGCCTGAAGGCGATGAACGCGCAGATCCCGCTCTTGGGTATCGGTGTCCGGGCGCCCAAGCCCAAGCAGGAAGAGAACGTCTATAACCTGGCCTGCGCCACGGCGGAGAAGCTGGGCTGCGGCGGCATCGTGCAGCGCGAAGATGTGGTGGCCAACACGGATTATGTCGGCGAGGGTTATGGCATCCCGACCGAAGGCGGTCTGGAGGCGATCCGGATGTTTGCCGAGCTGGAAAGCATCCTGCTGGATCCGGTCTATTCCGCCAAGGGGGCGGCCGGCTTTATCGATCTGATCCGCAAAGGCCATTTCAAGAAAGGTGAGCGGGTGGTATTCCTGCATACCGGCGGCGCGGCGGCGCTGTTCGGCTATGACAGCGCGTTCGACTTTGCGGGCCGCTGGAAATCCGCCTGATCTGACTTTTGATGGAGGTTCCGGCAAATAACATGAACACGCCCAGACCGATAGGCATTCTTGGCGGCATGGGGCCGGAGGCGACAGTGCTGATGATGCAGCGCATCATCAGCTTTACCCCTGCGGCTCGTGATCAGGACCATATCCAGCTGCTGGTGGACAGCAATCCGCAGGTGCCGTCGCGGATTGATCACCTGATCCGCCGTACCGGCCCGGATCCGGCCCCGGTGCTGGCCGGGATGGCGCAACAGCTGGAGGCGATGGGGGCCAGAGCGCTGGTGATGCCCTGCAATACCGCGCATTTCTATGCGCCGGCCATCACCGCCGCCTGCGGCATTCCCCTGATCAGCATGATCGAGGCGGTGCCCGATGCCATCAAGGCATCGGGTCTGCCGGTGCGGAGGGTCGGCATTCTGGCCTCACCGGCGGTGCGCATGACAGGGATTTACGACGCCCCGGCCAGGTCGCGCGGGCTGGCACCGCTTTACTGCGCTGACGAGGATGAGGTGCTGGACCTTATCCAGACGATCAAGGCAGAGGGCGTCACGGACGCCTCCCGCCATAGGCTGGTCTTGCTGGCGGCCGGTCTGCAGGCAGAGGGGGCGGAGTGCCTCGTGACAGCCTGCACCGAGTTTTCCCTGCTGTTCGACGGGCTGGAGGCGGATGTTCCGGCGTTTGACGCGCTGAACGAAACCTGCCGGGCCGTTGTTGGCTTTGCCATGCAGGACCTGCGCACCGGGTAGGCGGCGCCGGCACTGCTTCGGGGCTGCTGCCGTGGTTCCTGGCTCTGTGCTCCCGCCGGGCGGATATGGCGTGCCGCCAACCTGTATCGGTGGATGAACCGTCTTGATCCTCTAGCCGCTAGAGGTCCTATGAGCGGAGCAGGTAAACGGAGAATCGCTCATGGAGAATTCTGAATATCTGCTGGAAACCGGATTGCTGGACTTCAGCCACCCGGCCATGGCGGACTTGATCACCCGGCGCGGCTGGCAAGCCCTGCCGGAAGGGGACCGGATTGGGGCGGCCTATGATTTTGTCCGCAACGAAATTGGCTTTGGCTATAATGCGCGCGATACCCTGAAAGCGTCTGAGGTCCTGAAGGACGGTTATGGGCAGTGCAATACCAAGGGCGTGCTGCTGATGGCCTTGCTGCGGGGGATGGGGATTGCCTGCCGGTCGCATGGCTTTACAATTTTCAAGAGCCTGCAGCGCGGACTGGTGCCTGAAGCTGTCTATGGGATCACCCCGGACAGCATTCTGCACTCATGGGTCGAAGTCTGTTTTGATGGGAAATGGGTGAATCTTGAAGGGTTCATTCTGGACGAAGCAGTCCTATCCTCTCTGCAGGCGGCTTTCCCGGAGCGGAACGCATTGTGTGCTTACGGAGCGGGAACGGATTGTTTGCAAGCGCCGAAGGTGGCCTGGTCGGGCACCGATACTTATATCCAGCGCACCGGAATCAACGCGGATCTGGGTGTGTTTGCCTCTCCTGATGAGTTTTTTGCCGCGCATCAGCAAGACCTGACTGGGCTGCGCGGGCTGATGTTCAGGTGGGGGATCCGCCACTGGATGAACCGGAGAGTGCGTGCTATCCGCCGTGGCGCCGTGCCTGAGATACCAGGCGGCGAAACTGCTCTGAATGCCAGATCCTGGCCGGCTGCAGCGCCCGCTTGCGGCGACTAACGGATAACCGGCTCAAGGGCGGTTGGGGACCCCGGACTGCGTGCCATTTGCCCTTACCCCATCGACGTCATCGATTTGCGCTTGCTGGCGCGGGCGGCGTCGGAGCGGGCGCTCCACCAGGCGATGCCGCCCCAGAGCACCACGTAGAAGACGCCGGTGCCCAGCACCAGTTCGCCCGGGAAGGGGCCAATGTCGGCGCGGTCCAGGGCCTGCTGCCAGCTGGTCACGCCAGTGGGGTGCACCGCCAGCTTGCCCGCGTAGGCCAGTGACTGGATCAGCAGGATCCAGAAGTAATTGCGCCGGATCCGCCGCCCGATCGCGGTCATCACACCGACGTGGTACTCGGGCCGCAGGTAATCGGCCGCCAGCACGTCCTGCCAGTGTTCCTCCAGATGCAGATCGCCCTCGACCAGCATCGGAGTGTAGAAATGCGTCTCCAGCCAGCGGGCGCGGGCGCGGAACACGTTGAAATAGCGGTAGCGGCGGGCCTCCAGCATCAGGAAGAAGATGATCAGCACGCCCACCAGGATCAGCGGCAGCGGCGAGGCCTCGGGCGAGGAGTAGGAGATCGACAGGGCAACCCCCAGTGTCACCACCGACCAGTTGGTGGTGGTGTCGAGCCGGGTGCGCCAGACCGTGCTGCGGTAGATCTCGCCGCGGTAGAGATGCGCAAGCGCACCGACTTCATCCGGTGACAGCGGTGCGCGGGCGCCGGCTGCCGTCTGTTCGCGCTGTGACGTGTCCATGCGGCGAGCGTAAGTTTTTTGGCGTAATCGGGCAAATTATTTGCGCCAGTTTGATCCGTGTCAAACATCGCAGCTGCCAGCCGGGGTAAAACCGCAGGTGAAAGAGATTGCTGCTTGGCAAATACCCCTCCTGGGCAGCAAGAAATCCCGCAAGGCCGACGTGCAGGCCAAACGGGCCATGCGCCGGTTTTCCGATCTGTTCGCGCGTTTCCTGGAAAACCGGCGCTTTTTTCTTTTCAAATCTTCTGCGGATTGATGCAGCGGACTTGCAGCGGCCGGCCCCGCAGCCATGCGGTGAGCCTTGCCAGCAGCCCCGGGGCGCGCGGCGGCGCCTGATAGGCGCGCGGCAGCGGTTTGGCGCGCGGCAGATCGCGCAGCCGGACGCAGTCCTGGCGGGCGGCAGTCATCATCGAGCGGGCATAGATATCGTTCAGCATGTCACGGCCTCCTGTTCTGGCGTGTGACCCTGACTCTTGCCTGAATGGGTGATTCCTGCGAGTTAAGAAGAATGTCATTATGTAAGGAGTGATTACATATGGATTGGCTGCGCATGCCGCCGCTTGCGGGGCTCAGGGCTTTTACTGCGTTTGCTGAAACAGGAAACGTGGTGCAGGCAGGGCTGGCTCTGAATGTCAGCCACGCTGCCATAAGCCAGCAGTTGCGGGCGCTGGAGGCCCATCTGGGCGCGGCGCTTCTGGACCGCAGCGGCCGGGCGCTGGCGCTGACCGCGGACGGCGCCCATCTGGCACGGGCGCTGCAGCTGGGGTTCGGCGCGATCGAGGCGGCGGTGCAGGAAATCTCCGCTGCCAGCGCGGCCCGGCCGCTGCATGTTACCTGCACGCCGATGTTTGCCGCCCATTGGCTGATGCCGCGGCTGGCGGAGTTCCAGGCCAGCCATCCGGAGATCGATCTGGTGCTGGATCCGCGGGGCGAGATTGTGGAGCTGAAACCGGGCGGAATCGACCTGGCCATCCGCTATGGCGGCGGCAACTGGGCGGGGATGGATACCCGGATGCTGCTGCAGTCCCCCATGGTGGTGATTGCCGCCGGAAGTCTGCTGAAGGGCCGTCAAGTGGCGGCGCCGGAGGATCTGCTGGACCTGCCCTGGCTGGAAGAGCTGGGCACGACGGAGGCCTCGCGCTGGCTGGAATCGCGGGGCGTCACGGACAGCCTGCGCGGTTCCCGGACCCGGTTGCCAGGAAACCTTCTGATGCAGGCGGTGCGCGCCGGGCAGGGGGTCGCGGTCAGCGTTCAGGCCTTCGTCGAAGAGGATCTGCAATCCGGCCGCTTGTGCGCCTTGTTCACAGAGGGTGAGGACCGCGGGTATCATGTCGTTACCCGCTCTGGCGTGCGCCGCCCGGAAGCCCGCAAGTTCGCTGCCTGGCTCTGCCGCCAGGCTGACGCCTGAAGCTGTCGCGGCTATTGCTCCGGCTCTTTCGAACCCGTCAGCGTTTTATTCTGTTCTGAGAAAGGCCGATGGCTGGGGTGGTAGGATTCGAACCTACGGTACACGGTACCAAAAACCGCTGCCTTACCACTTGGCTACACCCCATCGGTGAGGCGCTGTCTAAAGTTTGTTGCTGGGGGGTGCAAGAGGGTTTTTGAAAAAAAGTGCAGTTCTTTTCTCCACCTTCTCTGAAATGCAGAAATGATGTCCCTGGGGTGCACTGCCAGGCATGGTTAGCCTGGGTCTATATTTAATATTTTCAGTTCCTTAGGCGATGTCTGCGTGCATGAGGGTACGGGGTGGCCTGATCGGGCCGCGCTCTGATTTGGCGGTTTCAGAGCGTGGCGTCCCGCCTGTGCTAAGGCCGGTCCTGAGGGGGACCGGCCTTGGTCTGGCAGAGCCCGGATCTCTTGCCGCGGCCAGGGTCAGGAGCCCCAGATTGCTTGCTGATGCGCCTCTTCGCCGCTTTCGAAGATATGCGGCTGGACGCCGCGGCTGGCGAGCTCGCCCTGCATCTTGAGGCGCATGAAGGCGCTGGTGGTATAGTGGGCGATCGAGGCCGAGTGGGTCTCCAGCGTCCGGCCGACCGAGGCTGCGTAGTCATCCTGCAGATCTTCGGCGATGCGGAAGCCGTTCTGGTTCATCACCATGCTGACATCCCGGCCGCTTTTGGCAAAGGCATCCTGCAGCACACGGTCCAGATCCTCGACATCCTGCTTCTTGCGGACGCTCCAGCCTTCGAGGTTGAGGAACATGGTGTGGCGGGCGGCATCATATGTGACACGTTCTGAAAGGTTGAAGTTCAACAGATCGTTCATCAGCCCCATCGGTTCATCGCGGAAGATACGCGCGTCCATCAGGGCGACGTTTTCAATGATCGGTTTGAACTCCATCTGGTCGAGGATGTCGCGCTGCAGGTCGATGCCGGGGGCGATTTCGATCAGTTCCAGCCCCTTTGGGGTCAGCTGCAGCACGCAGCGCTCGGTCACGTAGAGCACTGGTTGAGAGCGCTTGGAGGCATAGGGTCCGGAGAAGGTGATCTGTTCGATCAGGCGCACGAATTTCTTGTTGCGGCCTTCCTGAACGATGCGCAGCTCGCCGTTTTCCACTGCAACCTTCAGCCCGCCGGCGGTGAAAGTGCCCGCAAAGACCACGGCGCGGGAATTCTGGGAGATGTTGATGAAGCCGCCGCAGCCGTTCAGGCGGCCGCCGAAGCGGGAGGCGTTGACGCTGCCCTCGGCGTCGCATTCGGCCATGCCGAGGCAGGTGAGGTCCAGCCCGCCGCCGTCGTAGAAATCAAACATCTGGTTCTGGTCGATGATGGCGTCGGCATTGGCCGAGGAACCGAAGCTGGAGCCGCCTGCCAGCACGCCGCCGACGGCGCCGGCCTCAGTCGTCAGGGTGATATAGGGGGTGGCTTTTTCCTCGTTGGCCACGGCGGCGACGCCGTCGGGCGCACCGACGCCGAGGTTCACGGCGCCGTTGGGCGGCAGCTCAAACGCGGCGCGGCGGGCGATGATCTTGCGCTGATCCAGCGGCATCTTGGCAATGCCTTCGACCGGCACCCGGATTTCGCCCGAAAGCGCGGGATTGTGCTGCACGCCGTAGTTCATCCGGTGCATCTCGGGGTCGTCGGCGACGCAGACACAGTCCACCAGCAGGCCGGGGATCTTCACATCCTTTGGTTTGATCGAGCCGTCCTCGACGATGCGTTCCACCTGGGCGATCACGATGCCGCCGTTGTTGTGGGCCGCCATCGCCTGGGCCAGGCAGTCCAGCGTCAGTGCCTCGCGCTCCATGCTGATGTTGCCGGAGCGGTCGGCGCTGGTGCCGCGGATGAAGGCGACGTCGATCTTGGTCGCCTTGTAGAACAGCCATTCCTCGCCATCGACCTCGTGGTAGCGGACGATGTCCTCCTCGGTCACCTTGTTGACCTTGCCGCCGCCGTGGCGCGGGTCGACATAGGTGTGCAGGCCGACCTTGGAGAACAGGCCGGGCTGGCCGGCGGCACAGGCACGGTAGAGCTGCGAGATCACGCCCTGGGGCAGGTTGTAGCCGCAGATCTTGTTCTCCTGCGCTGCCTGGGCGACCTTGGGCATGCGGCCGAAGTTGCCGGCGATCACCCGGCGCAAGAGGCCGTCGTGATGCAGCCGCCCGGTGCCCAGACCCTTGCTGTCGCCGGCGCCCGCGCACATGATCAGGGTGAGGTCGCGGGGGGCGCCTTCGGCCAGGAAGCGCTTCTCCAGCGCCGCGTGCAGCATTTCCGGGATGCAGCTTTGGACAAAGCCGGTGGTGGTCACGACATCGCCGTCGCGGATCAGTGCCATTGCCTGGTCTGTGGTGGTTGTCTTGTCTTTCATGGCGGCGCGTCCTCCCCGATCCTTTCACCCTCCGCGGTGGCTTTGCAGCCGCACGGAAATCTGATCAGGCATGTTAGGCGGGCGCCGTGGCGCTGCTGTCCTTTGATTGCGTCAGCGGACAGGGGAGTTACGACATCGCGCCGGGCGCTGCGGCGCCGAAGTTTCCGATTGGCGGCAGTGTTTTCCGGGCGGGGGCTGCATGTATACTGCGGCCGGCTGAAAAGGGTGGAAAAAGGCTTGCACCGGCTGCTGGCCGCAGGGTCCCGAGAACCTGCAGCCGGGGGTAAGACAGCCGGTTGCCGGCCTTGCTTCAGTGCGGAGCGGCAGCGCCGGCGCGGGCTTTTGGAACACAGGCTGAGGCAGCTGAAACGTCAGGCTTGCTTGGCCGGAAGTTCGGCTGTGTTCACTGTCCAGCGGGCGATCTGCTCCAGCAGTTCCTTTTTGCGCACCGGCTTGGACAGGAAACCCGACATTCCGGCGGCGCGGCAGGCCGCCTCGTCCGTGCTCAGCACATTTGCCGTGAGCGCCAGGATGGGGCAGGGCGGGCGGTTGTTTTCCTGCTCCCAGGCGCGCAGGCGCCGGGTGGCTTCCAGCCCGTCCATCACCGGCATTGACATATCCATCAGCACCAGGTCGAAACCTTGCGCGGCAAAGGTGCTGAGCGCCTCCTGGCCATTGCTGCAGATGGTCAGGCTGATGCCGGTCGGAGCCAGCATTTTCTGAAGAACCAGCTGATTGGTACGGTTGTCCTCTGCCGCAAGAATCCGCAGATGGGCGAAACTGTCGCCGGATTTCTCAGCACTTGCGGGCTGATCAGCAACAGGAAGGAGCGGGCTGTTCAGGGCATCCAGCAACGTGCGCAGCAGAAGCTTGCCGCGGGCAGGTTTCAACAGCACATGCACGGTCTTGCAGCTTTTAAGTACCTGGTAGCCGGCCAGCTGCTGGCCGCCGGTGCAATAGACGATGGGCAGCTCCCTGCAGCCCGGCAGCGCATGCAGCTCCTGGCAGAAAGCTCTGGCCTGTTCCGGCGGCAGGCTGGTTTCCACCAGCACCAGATCCGGCCGGCGCTGCTCTGCCGTCATCGCGGTGACCTGAGCCAGCAGGTCTTGCAGGCTGGACGGGGCGAATGTTTCCGCGCCCCAATAATCAAGCTGGCGCATCCGGACATCGCGTGAGAAGGGCAGATCCGCGGCCACTGCCACGCGGGTTCCTGCCAGCGGTTGCGTTCGCGGCACGGCCGGGGCTGCGACGGGCAGTGTCAGGCAGACGGTGAAACAGGATCCTTTGCCAACTTCCGAGACGACATCAATCCGGCCGCCCATTGCCTGTGTCAGCCGCGAGGAAATTGCCAGCCCGAGCCCGGTGCCTTCGAACCGCCGGGCGTTGGTGCTTTCGACCTGTTCGAAGGCATGAAAGATCTGGCCGAGGCTGTCCTCAGGGATGCCGACCCCGGTATCGCGGACGTCAATACACAAGGGGATCCTGTGGCTGGCATCATAGTTGAGGGTGATGCTGATGAAACCGCGCATGGTGAACTTGATGGCGTTGCCGACCAGGTTCATCAGGATCTGCCGCACCCGGCCGCTGTCGCCGCAGAACACAGCCGGGGTGCCTTCGGGGATGTCTATGCAGATCTCAACGCCCTTGGCAGTGGCGCTCGGAGACATCAGCGCGGCCACATCATAGATCACGTCGCGCAGATTAAAGGGCTGCTCGAGCATCTGTGCCTTGCCGGCTTCCAGCTTGGAGAAGTCAAGGATGTCGTTAACAATGCGCAGCAGCGCCTCTGAGGAGGTCAGGATGGTGTTGGCGCAAGACTGCTGCTCAGAGGTCAGGCTGGTCTCGCTGAGCACTTCTGCCATGCCAAGCACGCCGTTGATCGGGGTGCGGATTTCATGGCTCATGGTGGCCAGAAAGCGGGATTTGGTTTCAGTGGCAGCTTCAGCCCGCGCTTTCTCCTGCATCAGCTTGTCGGCGATCCGTTTCTTCTCCTGAAGGCTGACTTCAAGGGTGTCGAGTGCGGTGAACATGGCGGCGATCTCGTTGTCGCCGGCCGCTGCTGCGGGATGTTCGCGGCTGGCAAGCCGCCGCAGCTTCTGGGCCGCCAGCTGGACCGCTGCCGAGAAGCTGCGTGCCTTGCGCATGGAAAACATCAAGGCTGCGGCCATCAGCAGGGCGGTTCCGGTCAGCCCCAGAGCCAGGATGCGGGTCAGCGTCTGGTTGGTTTCTGCAACGGCCTGTTCCGCATGCTGTGCCGCCATCGACGTCACGGTTGCAGCCTGCCGGGTCACGGCCTCGCTGCTCATGACCAGCGAGCTGAGCGTGGGGATGTCCTTTTCTGGTTTGATGCCCAGGAGCACAACAGTCTTGACGCACCATTCCGACAGGGCCGTGTCCAGCGCCCGCACTTCCGCCCGCAGCGGTGCGGACAGCGGCAGTTTTGTCAGCGCGGCGAGTTCCCTGTTGATTGCGACCAGGTAGCTTTGAAACTGCCGGGCCACCTCCTCCTGCGGGATCAGCCGGGTCATCGCCAGCACATCCTGAGCATAGTCTTCGGCGGCGGTGATGCCCGCCGTGACGCTGCTGATGCGCCGGGTGACTTCCAGCGATGCCTCCAGCGCGGCGTCTTTGCGGGCGGATGCAAAGACGGCCATGCCGCCGACCAGAAGCGCAGCGAACAGGGCCGCTCCTGCGATGACCAGTACCGGCAGCACGATGGACCGTTTGATGTTCATGCGTGATGTCCCTCAGCGGTGCGCATCAGTTGGCCGGCAGGATTGGAGTTGGCACATTGGTTCCGGTGTCCGTCAGCGTTGCCAGGAAAGCGATGAGATCCTCGGTGTCGCCTTCTTCCAGGCTAAACCCTTCAATGTCTGACGTTCTGGCAATGGCTGTGCTGCCGCCGGCGGCATAGTGGCGGATCACCTCTTCCAAGGAAACCAGAGTGCCATCATGCATGAACGGCGCTCGCAGCACGATATTGCGCAGGCCCGGGGTTTTGAAGCGGAAGTTCAGTTCAGGATCTGGCGGGAACAGGCCGCCGCCGCCAAGATCACTTGTCGGCAGGCCGATGTCATACATCTGGTTGTTGGTGAACATCCAGCCGGTATGGCAGGACGCACAGTCCGCCTTCCCGGTGAACAGCGCAAAGCCGCGTTTGGCGGCGTCGGATACGGCCGTTTCATCACCTTCCACCCAGCGGTCGAAGCTGGCGACACCGCCGACGATGGTTCTCTGGTACATGGCGAGTGCTGCCAGGATAGTTTCCTTGCGGATGCCCTGGCCGGGGAACAGGTGGTCGAACCAGATTCTGTAGTCCTCCACAGACGACAGCCGTTTGGTGATACCGTCGAAGGTTGCATTCATTTTTGCCGGGTCGGTGATCGGTCCAATGGCCTGCTCCTCCAGGCTGTCCAAGCGCCCGTCCCAAAGCAGCGGTGAGATCCAGGCAGCGTTGAGCAGTGTCGGGGCATGGCGCCGCACGGGCGTGTTGGCGGCGCCAATTGGCTTGGGCACCGGCACTTCCCAGCCGAAGGAGGGGTTGTGGCAGCTGGAGCAGCTGATGTTCTGCCCGCCGGACAGGCGCGGGTCAAAGAACAGCATCTTGCCCAGGGTGGCGATCTCGCGGTTATAGGGCGCGTCTTCGGGAAAGGGCACCGTTTGCGGGCGCTCGAACGCCTCAAGCCCGGCCGCCTGGGCCAGGCTTTGGAAAGTCCACAAAAGCAGCGGTGCCAGGACAGCAGCTTTCCACCGCATGCAGGACCTCCTTCTCGTTTCCCGTAACCTTGTTAACCGGAAAGCCATCATCTGAGAAGGCCGTTAAGATATCGTGAGCTTTGCCTTGTGTGCGGATGGTTATGACGCAGCTGGTGCGGGCTTGCCGGAGATCTTCTTGGGGCCAAGCCGCCGGGTAACAAGCCAGGGGCCTGCCTTCAGCACCATCAGCGCGAAACCGGCGGTCCAAAAAATGGCTGAAAGCGTGATCCCATCCAAGCCCGCAGTCAGTTCCGTGCTGCCGGCAACGCGCGCCGCGGCAGCGCCCAGCAGCAGCATGAAGGCACCGGTCAGCGCGGGGCCCGCCACCAGCGGGCGGCCGCTGTGACCCATGGTGGCACGCATCATCACCGCCAGGGTCATGCCGCCGATAGCACCAATGCCCAGAATATGTGCCGCAACAGCCGGTTCCAGCAGGCCAAAGGGAACGCCGCCTGCGGCGATCAGCCCGGCAGGCACCAGCGCATAGGCCAGGTGCAGCATCAGCAAGAGCGGGTCGGGCAGGGTCGCCAGGCTGCGCCAGCGCACAAGCCGCACTGCGTGCAGCAAACCGGCAGCCAGCAGCAAGGCACCGCTGACAGCGGCCCAGGGCGCCACGGTCCAGGCCAGCAGGGCCGCGGCGCCGAAGACCAGCGAAACTGCGTCGAACTTGCTGAAGGTCGCTGGCATCTTCGTTGCACCGTGCCTGGCCAGCCAGTTGCGGGTGAAGCTGGGGATGATCCGGCCGCCGATCAGCATGATCAGGAAAATAAGCACTGCAATGCCCAGACGGCGCGAGACATCCGCCGGACCTTCGGTCATGGCCTCGATGTGGAAGCACGCATTGGCCACGCCCAGCAGGGTGACCGGCACCAGCACCTTGAGGTTGCGCCAGTTCTCACCGGCGATGATTTCCCGCGCGATCATCGCAACCACTGCTGCCAGGAAGGCACAGTCCACGGCCATCACCCCAAGCGGCGGCAGCCCCAGCCAGCCCGCCGCCGCCAGCCTGCCCAGCAGCCACAGGCCGGACAGCAGCGCCAGCGGCAGTCCGCGTGCAGGCATCCGCCCGGTCCAATTCGGCACCGCGGTGAACAGGAAGCCCGCTACCACGGCAGCGCCGTAGCCAAAGATCATCTCGTGGATGTGCCAGTCGGTTGCAAGAAAGGGGCCGGAATACTCCAGATCACCGCGCCAGATCAGCAGCCAGGCTGGGATTGACAGCAGGGCACACAAGCAGGCCCCCAGAAAGAACGGCCGGAAGCCGAAGGAAAAGAGGACAGGTCCAGTGTAGTCGGTTCGCGCAGCCATCATGGCCTCCATGCATCCGGTCAAAGACAGGCGGGCGGCACTGGTCAGGTGCCGCCCGCCGGTCCGGCGCAAGGGACGCAATCTTTCGCCGAACCCCGTGGATCAGCTCCGGCGGGCAGGGAGGAGGGAGGCTCCCCCGTTTCCGGTTTCCGGATTTTCCCGCACGGTTGTTTCCTCTGGCGTCACTATGCGATAACGGCTGAGGGATCACTTTGTCCTTCAGCAAACTTGCGGTGTATTCTTGTCCAAGCTCGACGAAAGCCTTCTGACCGGTCTGCCGCCCTTCTGCCTCCTGGAGCGCAGCCAGATCCGTGAAATTCTCGATCAGGCGCTGCCCAAGCGGTATGACGAAGGGGCAGAAATCTTTCACGAGGGCCATGACGCCGAGCGCTTCCATTTGCTGCTGGATGGCTACATCCGGGTGGTGAAAACAACCGAGGGCGGCGAGCAGATCATCGCGCTGCATATTTCCCCCGGCCAGCTGTTCGGTATTGCGCCTGCGCTGAACCGCGACACCTATCCGGCCACCGCGGTGGCGGCCTCGGAATCGCTGGCGCTGTCCTGGCCGGTGCGGTTGTGGGGGGAATTCACTGCCAAGTACCAGGGCTTTGCCACCGAAAGCTACAATACCCTGGGCCAGCGGCTGGGTGAGATGCAAACGCGGATCACCGAGCTGGCAACCCAGGCGGTGGAGCAGCGGGTGGCGGCGGCGCTTCTGCGGATGGTGACCCAATCGGGCCGCAAGGTGGACGAGGGGATCGAGATCGCCTTCCCGGTGACCCGCCGCAATATCTCAGAGATGACCGGAACCACGCTGCACACGGTGAGCCGGTTGCTGTCGGCCTGGGAGAAGGACGGTATCGTGCATTCGACCCGCAAGCACATCGTGGTCACGGCCCCGCACAGACTGGTGCTTCTGAGCGGGGCGCAGGGTTAGCATCTTGTGCCGCGGCAGCGGCATATAGTGCGGTCAGAAGTTATCCCACCCCTGAGCCATCGGCAGATCGTCCTCTGCATAGGCCGCATCGGGCTGCGATGCAGAGGGCGCAGGCGTTCGTGCCATGGCCGCCGGTGCGGCGCCTTCGCTGCCATCCTTGAACCTGGAAACCTCCTGGGTGAGGTGGCCAGCATCATTGGACAGCATCTGGCTTGCGGCTGAGGTCTGTTCGACCATGGCTGCGTTCTGCTGGGTAACCTGATCAAGCTGCGACACACCCTGATTGATCTCTGTCAGCGCGGTCGACTGCTCGGACGCGCCGGTTGCGATATCCTGGATGTGCTCTGAGATTGTGGCGACGCTCTTGATAATCTGCTGCAGTTCCTCGCCAGACTTGCCAACCAGATCAACGCCGGCCGCAACCTGCCGGTTGCTTTCGCCGATCAGCTGCTTGATTTCACCGGCCGCGTCCGCAGAGCGCTGGGCCAGCGCGCGGACTTCGGAGGCAACAACCGCGAACCCGCGTCCGGCCTCACCGGCCCGGGCGGCCTCAACACCGGCGTTCAGGGCCAGAAGGTTGGTCTGGAACGCAATGTCGTCGATGACACCGATAATTTTCGAGATCTGCTCAGAAGAGCTTTCTATCTGCGCCATGGCGTCAATCGCGCTGCTCACGACCTCGCCGCTGCGCTCGGCCGAGGTTTTGGCCTCTGTCACGATGCCTTCGACTTTGCGGGCGCCTTCGGCGGAGGCTTTGACCGTTGCAGACAGCTGTTCAATGGCTGCGGCGGTTTCTTCCAGGGTGGCTGCCTGGCTCTCGGTCCGCTGGGACAAATCGCCTGCGGCTTGTGAAATTTCCTGCGCGGTGCGCCCGACCGCAGAGGACACTTGCTTGACCGTCCTCACAGAGGTGCTGAGCTGCTCAAGCGAGTGGTTGAACGTCTGCCCGAGTGCACCGACATCGGGAAGATCGGAAACGGCAACCCGGTGGGTCAGATTACCGCCGCTGAGTTCATGAAGGCCTTCGCCGATTTCATCCAGAGCGCGGCGGCGTGCGGTGATGTCGGAGGCAACTTTCACCACCCTCACCACCTCGCCCTCGTCATTTTCTACAGGGGCATAGGTCGCCTGGATCCAGATTGTTTCGCCGGCCTTTGTGACGCGGGGAAACTGGTCCGTGAACACTTTGCCGCTGGCCAGATCCGACCAGAACGTCTTGTAGTCATTGGATGCAACCAGCTCCGGGGCGACAAACATGGAATGGTGTTTTCCCTGGATCTCCTCCAGAGCATATCCCAATGCGCCCAGAAAGTTCTGGTTCGCAGTGATGATGGTGCCGTCCGGGTGGAACTGAATGGTTGCCTGAGTGCGGTCAACCATTCCGGCGATGATTGCAGTGGTGTCGTCCTGCTTCGCCGTATCCGGCTTTTTTCTCATAAAAAACACTAGCTTTACTCCAAGGGTTGCTGGGTCTCACTCCTCTGGATCGTGATTCATATCGCAAAAACAGAATAAAAACGTTAACGGGCTTCGGCGCTGTTTCAGCAAACAGAGCGGGGTTGGCGCGGGAAACTGCGACCGGCATTGCACCTCTGAACGCAGGTAAGACTATGGCACTGCCAAGCCTTGCGGCCAGCCTCCCGGTCAGGGCCGCGTCAAGCCATAGCGGTTCCCTTCAGGCTTTCCCTAAACGCCATCTCCTCCAGCCCGTATTCTTCGCAGGCATCGATCAGCGTGTGAAACGGCGCGATCGGGCAGCCAGGGCAGAGCATCTGGCGGTTCATGAATTCGCCTGCGCAGGCGGGCCAATGGTGGAACAGTTCCGAAAGCGGCAGGTCGGGATCGTCGAAATCGGGGCGGCGCATGGGCATCCTCCTTTTCCTGCATCTTGCGTGCAGCAATGCGCGCGGTCTTTGCGCTTGGACAATATCCATGGCGGTGCGCGGGGTTAGGCAGTTCCCATCCGCAACTGTACTCAGGACCGCGATATGTCAGAGATACTTACCAAGTCGCGGGCCAGGAACGTGTTCTACGGGGGCTCCTTGTTCTTCGTTGTCGTGTTCGTGGCCATGACCGCGCACAGCCACCGCTATATCACCCAAACATCCACCGCTGGCATGGAGCTGACCGACGAGGTGCGCCAGGGCAAGCATGTGTGGGAGCGCCACTCCTGCATCAATTGCCACACCCTGCACGGCGAAGGTGCTTATTTTGCCCCCGAAGTGGGCAATGTCATGACCCGCTGGGGCGTGCTGGACGACCCGGAGGCCGCCTATGAAATGCTGGACGGCTGGATGAAGTCGCAGCCCTCCGGCGTTGAGGGCCGCCGCCAGATGCCGTTTTTCGAGCTGACCGAGGAAGAAACCCGCGGGTTGGCCGAATTCCTGCGCTGGGCGGATCAGACCGACACCCAGAACTGGCCGCCAAACGACGCGGGCTGAGGGAGAGAAACAATGAAATATCAATCTCAAAAAGTGGCCTATGCCTATTTCATGGTTGCAATGGCCCTGTTTGCCATTCAGGTCCTCGGCGGCCTGCTGGCCGGCTGGATCTATGTCTGGCCCAATACGCTGAGCGAGCTTCTGCCGTTCAATATCGTGCGGATGCTACACACCAACGCTCTGGTGGTCTGGTTGCTCTTGGGCTTCTTCGGCGCTGCCTATTATCTGATCCCCGAGGAAAGCGAGCGGGAGATCTTCTCGGTCAAGCTGGCCTATATTCAGCTGGCCATCCTTGTGGTCGGCACGCTCGGCGCGGTGGTCTCCTACCTGGCCGGCATCCACGGCGGGCGGGAGTTCCTGGAACAGCCCCTGTGGGTCAAGTTCGGCATTCTGGTTGCGGCGGTGATCTTCCTCGTGAACGTCTCCCTGACCGTGCTGGCTGGCCGCAAGACCGCGATCACCAACATCCTGCTGATGGGCCTGTGGCTGCTGTCGCTTTTGTGGATCTTTGCCTTCATCAACCCGGACAACCTGTCGCTCGACAAGATGTACTGGTGGTTCGTTGTCCACCTGTGGGTGGAAGCCACCTGGGAGCTGGTGATGGCCGCGATCCTTGGTTACCTGATGCTGAAGCTGACCGGTGTTGACCGCGAAGTGGTTGAGAAATGGCTCTATGTCATCGTTGCTCTGGCGCTGTTCTCCGGCATCCTCGGCACCGGCCACCACTTCTTCTGGATCGGCACCCCCGGCTACTGGCAGTGGATCGGCTCGATCTTCTCGACCCTGGAAGTGATCCCGTTCTTCGCGATGATGAGCTTTGCCTTCATCATAGTCTGGAAGGGCCGCAAGAACCACCCGAACAAGGCGGCGCTCTTGTGGTCGCTCGGGTCCTCCACCGTGGCCTTCTTCGGGGCCGGCGTCTGGGGTTTCCTGCACACGCTGCACGGGGTGAACTTCTACACCCACGGCACCCAGATCACCGCTGCCCACGGCCACCTCGCGTTCTTCGGCGCCTATGTGGCCCTGAACCTGGCGATGTTCACCTATGCGATGCCGCAACTCAGGAACCGCGACCCCTATAACCAGGTGCTGAACATGGCGTCCTTCTGGCTGATGACCGGCGGCATGGCCTTCATGACCTTCGTGCTGACCTTTGCCGGCACCATCCAGACCCACATGCAGCGCATTGTCGGCGACTACTACATGGATGTGCAGGACCAGCTGGGAATCTTCTACCTGATGCGCCTCGGCTCCGGTGTGGCGGTTGTGATCGGCGCGCTGGTGTTCATCTACTCGATGGTGGTGATCCGCCGCGAGGTTATCAAACCCGGCCCCGCGGCCGTACCGGGAGAATGAGCCATGAACGCGATGAACATGCCTTCCGTGCCCTTCTACCGTCCCGCAGGCGATGAATGCACCGTCTTTGAGATGGCTCAAGCCAACGGTCTGCCCCTTCTTCTGAAGGGGCCCACCGGCTGCGGCAAGACGCGGTTCGTGGAACATATGGCAGCCCGGCTCGGTCTGCCCCTCCACACCGTTGCCTGCCATGACGACCTGTCAGCTGCCGACCTGATCGGGCGCTACCTGCTGAAGGGCGGCGAAACGGTCTGGGTCGATGGTCCGCTGACCCGCGCGGTGCGCGAGGGCGGCATCTGCTACCTCGACGAGGTGGTAGAGGCGAGGAAGGACGTGGCCGTGGTGCTGCACCCCTTGACCGACGACCGCCGCCGCCTGGTCATCGACCGCACCGGCGAGGAGCTGGCAGCCCCCAAGCCCTTCATGCTGGTCGCGAGCTACAACCCCGGCTACCAGAACATCCTGAAGAAGCTGAAACCCTCGACCCGGCAGCGCTTCCTGTCGATCGGCTTTGATTTCCCGGAAGCGTCCGCCGAAACCGCGGTTGTCGCGTCTGAGAGCGGGCTGGATGAGGACCGCTCTGCCGCGCTGGTGCGGCTGGCGGGCCATATCCGCAAGCTTTCGGGCATGGACCTGGAGGAAGGTGTCTCCACCCGCCTTCTGATCTATGCCGCCACCTTGATTGCCAAGGGCATGGGCGTGGAGCGCGCGGTTGAGGCCGCCATCATCGAACCCCTCAGCGACGAGAGTGATGTGCAGCAGGCGCTGCGCGACCTTGCCGCAAGCGTCTACGGGTGATGCCATGATCCACGCTCTCGACCTTCTGGAACCCGAAGAAACGGTTGGCAACCTGTGGCATGGCATGGCCACACGGATCGGCGCCGCAGAGGACGGGGCCGAACACACCGTCCGGTTCGAGGACATGCGCGCCAGCGTGGCGGCCTTGTTCCGGGCGCTGGGCGGGGCCGGGGGCGTGGAGATTCAGGCGGCGCCCGCGGTGCTGTCGGACCATCGCCCGGACCGGCTGCGCCGTATCGGCACCCCTCGGGAAATGGTGTATACCGCCAGTTTCGACGGCGAGCGCCTGCGCCTGCCGCCGGAAATGGCTGTCTTTCCCAGCCCCGGGCTGAACCGCAAGGCCTACCTGTGGCTGGCCGCGATGGCTGCCTCGGTCGAATTGCCGGGTCACAACGAGGACCGCTATCAGGCTGATCAGCTGGAAATCGCCGCCAATGCCCGCGCCGCGGACAGGGTGTTTGCCGCCTGTCCCGGGCTGCGGTCTGCCTATGGCGCCTTCTGTGCCCATACCGCGGTGACCCGCAAACGCAACGGCCTGCCGCGGTTCGAGGCACGGATCGAGCGGATGGTGCTGGATCAGATCGGCACTGACTGCCGGGTTGCCGAGTCGTGCACTTGCACCGCGCCGCGCGGCTACCGGACGTTTCAGCCGGTGCCATTCTGGCTGCGCTTGGCTGCACCGCAGGCGGGTAGGGGTGCAGCCCCCGCAGCGGATGAGGAAATGAAATCCCCTGGCCTGGCCGTCTCCACCCGCAAGACGGCCAACCGGCAGGACCAGGATCAGACCACCCGCAAGGACAGCTTCATCGTCCACCGGTTCGAATCCATCCTGTCCTGGGCCGAAAGCCTGAACATCAACCGGATGGTGGATGACGACGACAACGAGAACGCCCAGAAAGCGGCGGAGGATCAGGACAACCTCACCCTCTCGCAGCACATGAAGCGCGCGGCGTCAAAGCTGCGGATCTCGTTGGATCTGTCGCCGCAGGATGCCGAGCATGAACGGCTGGCGGGGCAGTTCACCTATCCCGAATGGAATCACCGGCTGGGCAGGCACATGCCTGCCCACACCTGCGTGCTGGAAGCCGAAGGCAAGCCCGCGGACAGCTTCCAGCCCGACCCGCGGCTGGTGTCCCGCGTGCGCCGCCAGTTCGCGCCGCTGCACCCGCGCCGGGTGATGCTGCCGCGGCAGCTGGACGGCGATGAGCTGGATCTGGAAGCGGTGGTGAAATCCCATGTCGATCTGGCCTGCGGCCAGCAGGGCAGCGACCGGGTCTGGCAGGCCAGCCGCCCGATGGCCCGCGACCTGAGCGTGGCGGTGCTGATGGACTGCTCCCGCTCGACTGAGGCCACGGTCGGCGACCGCCCGGTGATCGAGACCGCCCGCGAGTCCCTTGCGGCACTGGCAGGCGGCATTGCCACCGCGGGCGACCGGCTGGGCATCTGGGGGTTCTCCTCCCTGCGCCGCGACCGGGTGTTCCTGACCCGCGCCAAAGGCTTCGAGGATCCGATGTCCGAGGCGGTCACCGCCCGCATCGGCGGCTTCAAACCCGGCCACTACACCCGCCTTGGCGCGGCAATCCGCCATGCCTCTGCCCAGCTGGCCGAGGAGGGGTCCGAACGCCGCCTGCTCCTGGTGCTGACCGATGGCAAGCCCAACGATCTGGACCACTATGAAGGCGTCCACGGCATCGAGGACAGCCGCATGGCGGTGCGCGAGGCGCGTGCCCTGGGCCAGTCGGTGCATGGCGTGGTGATCGACGCCGACGGGCAGGACTGGTTTGCCCGCATCTTCGGGCGCGCCGGCTTCACCCTGCTGCCCGACCCGGACCGGCTGCCGCGCGCGCTGCCGGAAATCTATCAATCCCTGACTATGGAGCACTGAGATGAAACGCATCCTCTCTCATACTCTTCCCTTGTGCCTGCCCCTGCTGGCCCCCTCCAGCGCCTTTGCCGCCGCCTTCGAGCGGCCCATCCCGCAGCCGCAGACCGAAACCGCGGAGTTCTGGTTCCTGATCGGCTCCATCGCCCTGATCGTCAGCCTGGGGTTTGTCCAATACCTGGTGAGCCGGCGATGACACCGCGGCCTTCCTGGCGGCTGCTGGCGGCGCTTTACCCGTTCGGGGCGGGGGCCGCTGCGGTCAACATCTTCTTTGCCTCGCTGATTGCCAGCTGGATCGGCTGGCGGGTGCTGACCCCTTATGAATCGGTGGCCTGTGGGCTGTTGCTGGGCTTGCCCCTGACCTTCGTCTTTGCCCGCCATATCGAGCGGCTGAAGCGGCAGGCGGACGGCGGCTGACCGCTTGTCTTCATGCAGCAAGGCCCTGCAGCGCAGGGCCTTGAACCGTTCGGCATCAGGGGGAAACACAAGTGGCAAGGCGGCTGGTTTAAGGGGGGGAGCCGCCTTGCCGCGGCATCAGCCGGCTGTTGGCAGCAGACCGGCTTCCTCCGCTGCCTTCACCTCAGCCAGATCCGCCTCGCCGTCGGCATTGGCGTCGATGGTTGCAAAGGTTTCCTCTGTCAGGTCGGGAAACGCCGCCTGCAGCTCTTCCAGCGAATAGGTGCCATTGCCGTCGGAATCGGCCTCGGTGATGGCGTCCATTGCCGCCAGCGGTGACGCGGTCAAAGCCGCAAAAGCGGCAGCGGTCAGTGCGAAGGTTTTCATGTGAGACACTCCAGTTAAAGGTTCGGGTCTTCCTGCGGCCGCGGTGTTCCGCGTGCCGTGGCCTAGTGCTAGGCCGGGCCGGAGCCGGCTTCCATGCTGTCGATGAAGGCTGGGTGTTTCAGGCACCTGGCTGCCGGAACGGCCCCGTTTGCCCGGCGCATTGCCGCCTTGAAATTCCGCTGGTCCTTTCTCCGCTCATGCCGCTGGGCCCGCCCTGCAGGTTTTCGCCCGTTCCGGCGTCTCCATGCGGGAGCGCCCCGCCATGACAGGTTCCGCTGAAATCAGCGGAGGCCAAATGGTGTGAATACCTGGTGAGTCGAACGCAGGCCAATCAGCTGCAACTGGAGCCCCGGGGCTGGGGTGCCGCGGGCAAGCCGGGCCAACGCTGTGGCAGACTGTAAGTGAGCTGCTGGCTCAGAGCCTATTGCGAAGGGACTGCAAAGCCGCCGTTCAAGGCGCTGACAGCCAGCTCCGGTGCGCTGTTGCGGGTTGCCATACGCTCCAGGTTGACGATGGTCGACAGCATGATGCGGTCGTGGCTCCAGTCGCTGGGGCGCTGCAGCAGCATCGCGGTGGCCAGCACCACCCCGGCCATCGCCAGTGAAACGACGCCCCAGCCGAGCGAGTTCGGCCCCTGCGGCTGAACCGCGGTCACTGCGATGATGCGCCGTTGCAGCGACGCGCCGCGGCGGGTTTCGCGGCGGTCGACCAGCGCCACCGCAGGGCTGCGGCGCATGAACAGGGCCGGGCCGCGGGCTGCGTGGGCGCAGGCGCGGATCAGGCATTCGCAATAGGCGCGCACATCGAAAGAAGACCGCGCCATCAGCGCCTGATCGCAGGCAAATTCACGCAGCAGCCGCACTTCGCGCCGCCACAGGTAAAAGGCGGGGTTCCAGAACAGCAGCGGGCGCAGCATCTCCAGCAGAAACTCGCATTCGATGTCGCGCTGGCGGAAATGCTGCAGCTCGTGTGCGATGGTCAGGCGCAGGTCGCACGTGTCGTTCAGAAGCGATGAGGGCAGCACCACATAGCGGAGCAGCAGCCCGCGGGTGGAATAGGCCACGCGGATGTCGTCAGACACCATCAGCTGCACGCGGCCGATGCGTTTCCAGACAAAGGCGCCCGCCAGATTCTGGCGCAGCCGGAAGATGGAAACCGCCACATGCGCCAGGCAGATCAGCGCCCCGGCGGCAAAACCCGCGGCAATCATCTGCGCCCAGGCCGGCTGCAGGCTGGTGAGGCCGCGCACCGCATCCTCGCGCAGGCCCAGGGTCGCCTCAAAAGTGCCGGCGCTCATGCTGACATTGCCCTGCAGATACTGGGAAACCAGCATGTCGGAGAAATTCGGCGGGTGGGCGATGACAAAGCGCGTAAAGGCCAGGATCAGCAGCGGCGAGGCCGCCAGCAGCACCGTCATCCCGTTCAACAGCCGCAATTGCGGCCGGTAGGCGCGCCCCAGCGGGCTGCGCGCCAGCGCCCTGCGGGCGGCGAACCACAAGAGGGTGCCCGCCAGCAGCAGGATATTCAGATCAATATAGGCATTCAGCAGAACATCAGCGTTCATTATCCCCCAGCCTTTCCTCCAAGAGCGCCCGCATCTCCTCGAGCATCTCGTCGGTCACATCCTCATCATCGACCAGCCGCGCCACCAATGCGGCGGGCGCGCCGTTGAAAAGCTTGCTCGAAAGGTTTTTCAGAGATGTTTTCTGATACTCTGCCTTGGGAACGGCGGGGCGGTACACCAGGGAGCGGTCCTTGCGCTCGCTGGTCAGGAAGCCCTTCTGTTCCATAATCTTGAGAACTGTGGCCACCGAGGTGTAGGCGCGTTCCTGCATCTTGTTCAGCTCGGCCAGGATATCGCGCACGGTGCCGCCGCCCATGTCCCAGACCACGGTCATGAATTCCAGCTCAACCTCGGTCAGCAGGGAGGTGTCGTGTTTCTTGCGCATCGCCTCGGCAGTCCGGCTCATGTGATCGTTCCAGTCATGCTAGGGGAAGCAGGCTTCCGTGAAAACTATTTTTTTAGAAGATGCGCTGCAGCGGGGCTTTTGTTGTCAAAATATGCGCTGCCGCGCGAGTCTTCTCAGCAGGTTGCGGGGTGATGGCCAGTCTTCGCGATGGTGCCTGGCGCATCCGTTCGGGGTCTTGGCTGAGACGGCCTTGAAGGACGCGTTTGCCTTCAAGGCCTGTCCCGATTTGGTTTGAGGTCGCGGGTCAGACCTTCCAGAAGCAGAAGATGCCCCAGGCAATCGACAGCCCCAGCGGCCACCACAGCGGCATCCCCACCAGTCCCAGCCAGGCCAGGAAGATATAGGAGGTTCCCAGCAGGCTGATGAACAGCCGGTCGCCGCGGGTGGTGGTGAGGCCGAGCACGCCCTTGCGGGCCGCGCCGCCGGGGTGGCGGACTTCAGCGATGATCAGCACGCCGATGGCGCTGAAAATACCGATGAACAGCAGGGCAGTGGGCCAGGTCCAGGCCATCCATGAAAGCATTACACCCTCCCCATCGCGAAACCCTTCGCGATGTAGTTGCGGACGAACCAGATCACGATGGCGCCCGGAATGATTGTCAGTGTTCCCGCAGCTGCCAGCAGCCCCAGTTCATAGCCCGCGCTGGAGGCGGTCTTGGTCATGGTGGCGGCAATCGGCTTGGCGGCAACCGCGGTCAGGGTCTTGGCCAGCAGCAGTTCTACCCAGGAGAACATGAAGCAGAAGAAGGCCGCCACACCCACGCCCGCCTTGATCGACGGCACAAAGATCGTCGCAAAGAAGCGCGGGAAGGAATAACCGTCAACGAATGCGGTCTCGTCCAGCTCCTTGGGCACGCCGCCCATGAAGCCCTCGAGGATCCACACCGCCAGCGGAATGTTGAACAGGCAGTGCGCCAGGGCCACGGCCAGGTGGGTGTCGAACAGTTCCACCGCGGAATAAAGCTGGAAGAACGGCAGCGCGAACACCGCGGCAGGCGCCATCCGGTTGGTCAGCAGCCAGAAGAACAGCTGCTTGTCGCCCAGGAACCGGTAGCGGCTGAAGGCATAGGCCGCCGGCAGCGCCACCGCGATGGAGATCACCGTGTTGATCGACACGTAAAGGATCGAGTTGATGTAGCCCCAGTACCAGCTGGGATCGGTGAAGATGGTCTTGTAGTTGTCCAGCGTGAAGGTCTGCGGGAACAGCGAGAAGCCCGACAAGATTTCATTGGTCGTCTTGAAGCTCATCGCCACCAGCCAGTAGATCGGCAGCATCAGGAACAGGATATAGACGATGGGGACGATGGATCGTTTCTGCATCTGGATCCCTCCCTTAGTTCAGATCGTCCTTGGTCATCAGCGTGTAGAACAGCCAGGAGACCAGGAGCGTGATTGCGAAATAGATGAGCGACATGGCAGCAGCGGGGCCGAGGTCGAACTGGCCAAGCGCGATTTTCACCAGGTCGATCGACAGCAGCGTGGTGGAGTTGCCGGGACCGCCGCCGGTCAGCACGAACGGTTCGGTGTAGATGTTGAAACTGTCCATGAAGCGCAGCAGGATGGCGATGGTCAGCACCGTCTTCATCTTCGGCAGCTGGATGAACCGGAACACCGCCCAGTTGGAGGCGCCGTCGATCTTGGCCGCCTGGTAATAGGCGTCGGGGATCGACACCAGGCCGGCATAGGCAAGCAGCACCACCAGCGAGGTCCAGTGCCAGACGTCCATGGTGACGATGGTCACCCAGGCCGCAACCGGATCCTGCGTCATGTCATAGTTGATGCCCAGCACGTGGTTCAGGAAGTATCCCAAGAGGCCGATGTCGGGCAGGGTAAAGATGTTCCACATCGCGCCGACCACGTTCCACGGGATCAGCATCGGCAGCGCCATCAGCACCAGGCACACCGGCACCCAGAACCCCTTGCGCGGCATCGACAGCGCAATCGCGATGCCCAGCGGCACCTCGATGATCAGGATCAGGAAGGTGAACAGGAACTGGCGGCCAAGCGCCGCGTGGAACCGGTCGGAGCGCAGGATCTGCTGGAACCAGTCCAGGCCCTGCCAGAAGAACACGTTGTCGCCAAAGGTCTCCTGCACCGAATAGTTGACCACTGTCATCATCGGAATGAGCGCGTTGAAGGCGACCAGCGCCAGCACCGGCAGGACAAAGAACCAGGCTTTCTGGTTTTCGGTTTTCATCAGGCTGCTCCTTGTTCGCCGGTGGCATGGGCCGGGGCGGTGGCAAGCCAGCCGTCCACGTAAAGCCGGGTCATGTCCTGGCGGAAGGCCAGATGCACGGCGCTGCCTTTTCCCGGCGCGGCGCCTTCGGTCACGGCGTTGATGCGGCAGCCGCCGGCCTCGCATTCCACCACCGTGTGGCGGCCGATGTCAGAGACCTTGGTGACCGTGGCAGGCAGGCCGTGGTCCGCCAGCGAGACGAACTCCGGGCGGATGCCAATTTCGGTCTGGCCTTCCGCCGCGCCTTGAATGGGACCCTCCAGCATGATCTGCTGGCCTGCAAACACAGCAGTGCCGTGCCGCAGCGCGCAAGGCAGGATGTTCATGCCCGGCGAGCCGATGAAATGGCCGACAAAGGTATGCGCGGGGCGCTCGAACAGTTCCACCGGGGTGCCGATCTGCACCACTTCACCCAGTTGCATCACCACCACCTGGTCGGCGAATGTCAGCGCCTCGGTCTGGTCGTGGGTGACATAGATCATGGTCGCTTTCACCCGCTGGTGCAGCTCCTTCAGCTTGGAGCGCAGCTTCCACTTCAGGTGCGGGTCGATCACGGTCAGCGGCTCGTCGAACATCACCACGTTGACGTCCTCGCGCACCAGGCCGCGGCCCATGGAGATCTTCTGCTTGTTGTCGGGGCTGAGGCCCGCTGCCTTCTGCTCCAGCATCTCGGTGACTTCGAGCATCTCGGCAATCGCCATCACCCGCTTGTGCACGGTGGCCTCGTCCCGGCCGCGGTTGCGCAGGGGGAAGGCCAGGTTATCGTAAACCGTCATGGTGTCGTAGATCACCGGGAACTGGAACACCTGGGCGATGTTGCGCTGGTCCGGGGGCAGGGAGGTGACGTCCTGGCCGTCGAACAGGATCTTGCCCTCGGACGGCACCAGCAGGCCCGAGATGATGTTCAACAGGGTGGATTTACCGCAGCCTGAGGGGCCGAGCAGCGCATAGGCGCCGCCGTCGGTCCAGTCGAGGTCGATTTCCTTCAGCGCGTAATCCGAGTCGGACTTCGGCGTTGAAAGATAGCTGTGGCGCAGTTTGGAGAGAGTTATTTTAGCCATTGATGCCTCACGCCGCGCGGCTGCCGTCGGGGGCAAAGAAATATGCCTGCGCGGGGTCCATGTAGAAGTCGTGCTGCTCACCCACCTGGTAAGGGTGGACGCCGTGGGCCAGCGAGACCCAGCTGCCCGTAGCCGATCCTGTGCCCATGTCGAAATGGGCAGAGCTTTCTGAGCCGGAAAGTTCGGTCACCTGCACCTGGCCCGACAGCTGCACATCGGCGCCGTTGCGGGGCTGCGGCAGCACGTGGTGCGGCCGGATTGCGATGGTGTAGGTGCCATCGGCCAGCCCGGCGGCGGCGCCGGCCAGCTCCCAGGTGACGCCGGCGCCAAGGCGCGCCATGGTGCCCTGCTTGGTGATCTCGGCGGTGTTGATCGGCGGATCGGAGAACACCCGCGCCGCATCGACATTGCCTGGATTGCGGTAGATCTCGGCGGTGGGGCCGAACTGGGTCACCCGGCCGTCGCGCATCAGCGCGGTCTTGCCGCCCAGAAGCAGCGCCTCTTCGGGTTCCGAGGTGGCATAGACCACCACCGCGCCGCGGCCGGCAAACAGTTCGGGCAACTGGTCGCGCAATTCCTCGCGCAGCTTGTAGTCGAGGTTGGCCAGCGGCTCGTCCAGGAACACCGCGCGGCTTTCCTTGGCAATTGCCCGGGCCAGGGCGCAGCGCTGCTGCTGGCCGCCGGACAGCTCATGCGGGCGGCGGTGCAGCATCGGCTTCAGCTGCAGGATCGCCGCGGCTTCCTCGACACGGGCCTCGATTTCCGACTTCGCCATTCCGGCCACCTTCAGCGGCGAGGCGATGTTTTCGAACACCGTCATATGCGGGTAGTTGATGAAGAACTGATGCACCAGGCTGATGTTGCGCTTCTGGGTGCTGAGACGGCTGACATCCTCGCCATCCATCAGCACCTGGCCGCTGGCCATCGGGTCAAGGCCCGCCATCAGTTTAATGAGTGAGGTCTTTCCGGAGCCGGTGGCGCCGAGAAGGACGTTGAAGTGACCGGGTCCCAGCAGCAGGGAGGTTTCCTTGATGTGCTGAATGGCGCCGACGCGCTTGGTCACACCCTTGAGTTCGAGTGCCATCTTGCTTTGACTTTCCGGCAGGCGGCCTGTTTGCGCGCAGTTGCCGGGTCAGGCTTGCGCGCGCGGTATCTTAGGGGAAACGGCCCCGGATGACGGGAAAGGGTCTTCCGGGGCCTGATGCAGCCCGGCCAGATGATGGGGATCGCTGGCCGGACCGGGAGGAGGCCTTAGTTGGTTGCCCAGCGGGCCACCAGCTCGTCATAGTTGACGGTCTGGCCCTGCGGCTTCTCGTTCTCCAGCGGGGCTTTGGCGCCGCCATTGGCGTACCACCACTCCGCGTCTTTCTCTTCGTTCAGGCGCGGGCCGCAGCCGCCATAGACATTCGCCTGCTCGTCTGCACGCTGCATACGGCCCATGGTGATGTCCATTTCCTCGGCCAGACGGTCCATCGCTTCCTGCGGCGTGAAGGCGCCGGAGTTCACGTCACCAATCTGCTGCCACCAGATCTGGGCCAGCTTCGGGTAATCCGGAACGTTGATGCCGGTCGGCGACCATGCCACGCGGTCAGGCGAGCGGTAGAACTCGACCAGACCGCCCAGCTTGGGTGCGCGCTCGGTGAAGCTCTCGTGGCTGACGGAAGAGTCGCGGATGAAGGTCAGGCCAACGTGCGATTTCTTCACGTCCACGGTCTTGGACACCACGAACTGGGCGTAAAGCCAGGCAGCCTGGGCGCGGTCCAGCGGGGTGGACTTGAGGAAGGTCCAGGAGCCCACGTCCTGATAACCGACCTTCTGGCCTTCTTCCCAGTAGGGGCCGTGCGGGCTGGGCGCCATCCGCCACAGCGGGTTGCCTTCGGCGTCAACCGTGTTGTTGCCTTCGGACTGCGGCTTCACCATGTCGGCGGTGAAGGCGGTGTACCAGAAGATCTGCTGCGCCACGTTGCCCTGGGCCAGTGCCGGCAGCGACTGGTAGAAGTCATAGGACGCGGCACCCGGAGGCGCGTATTTGCGCAGCCATTCGTCCCACTTGCGGATCGCATAGACCGCCGCCGGGCCGTTTGCCGCGCCGCCGCGGGTCACGCTGGCACCAGCCGGGTTGCAGGAGCCTTCTTCCATGCGGATGCCCCATTCGTCGATCGGCACGCCGTTCGGCTCACCTTTCGAGCCGGCACCGGCCATCGACAGCCAGGCATCGGTCATCCGCCAGCCAAGGTCCGGCGCGCGCTTGCCGTAATCCATGTGGCCATAGATCGCGGTGCCGTCGATTTCCTTGACCTGCTCGCTGAAGAATTCGGCGATGTCCTCATATGCGGACCAGTTGACCGGGACGCCCAGGTCATAGCCGTACTTTTCCTTGAACGCGGCCTGCAGGTCTTCGCGGTCGAACCAGTCCTTGCGGAACCAGTAGAGGTTCGCGAACTGCTGGTCGGGCAGCTGGTACAGGTCGCCGTCCGGGCCGGTGGTGAACTGGGTGCCCATGAAGTCATCCAGGTCGAGGCCGGGGTTGGTCACGTCCTTGAACTCGCCTGCCATCATGTCGGTCAGGTTGTACGCCAGCTGCAGGCGCGAGTGGGTGCCGATCAGGTCGGAGTCATTGACGTAGCCGTCATAGAGGTTCCGCTTGGTCTGCATCTGGGTCTGCACGGCCTGAACGACCTCGCCTTCACCCAGGATCTGGTGGTTCACCTTGATGCCGGTGATTTCCTCAAACGCTTTGGTCAGCACTTCGGATTCATAGCTATGCGTCGGAATGCCTTCCGACAGCACGTTGATCTCCATGCCTTTGTAAGGTTCCGCGGCCTTGATGAACCACTGCATCTCTGACAGCTGTTCATCCTTGGTCAAAGCCGACGGCTGGAATTCTTCATCAATCCATTTTTTGGCCGCCATTTCGTCGGCATAGCCAATTGATCCCGCAACCACCGCACAAACGGCTGCTGCGGAGAGAAGATACTTACGCATCTCTTCCTCCCTGAAAGTCTCTTGAGGCCAGCTGCGCGTTGGCTGCACCTGACTGGCATAGAGCTTTCATAGGTTGGATTATGTTGTCAAACTAATTTTTTAGTAATAAGTAAGAACTTGAATTTAAAGTGTAATTTCTGATGCCGCAGTGCGGGTGGGCGATGCCGCATTGCGGCATCTGCGGTTGTAACGCACCGGCAGTTTCTCCAAAGGCGGGATCAGAAAAAACAGTCGCCGCGGCTGGGCTTTGCGTCTAAGGAGGGCAGCATGACGCAAGACACCACATTCGAGATCTTCCTGACCGCAGCGCCAGGGCTGGAACAGGCGCTGCTGGCCGAGGCCAGGGAGCTGGGCTTTGCCGCGCCCAAGGCGGTACCGGGCGGGGTCACGGTGCAGGGCAACTGGGCGGAGGTCTGGCGCGCCAACCTGTCGGTGCGCGGCGCGGCGCGGGTGCTGGCGCGGATCGGCGAATTCCGTGCCTTCCACCTGGCTCAGCTCGACAAACGGTCGCGCAAGTTCCCGTGGGGCGATGTGCTGCGCCCGGATGTGCCGCTGAAGGTAGAGGTCTCCACCAACAAGAAATCCAAGATCTACCATGCTGGTGCTGCCGCCCAGCGGGTGGAAAAGGCGATTACTGAGACCCTCGGCGCCCCTGTGACCAAAGACGCGGAGCTGACCGTCAAGCTCAGGATCGAGGACAACCTCTGCGTCTTCAGCGTCGACACCTCGGGTGAGGGGCTGCACAAGCGCGGCCACAAATCCGCTGTCGGCAAGGCGCCGATGCGGGAAAACCTCGCCGCTCTGTTCCTGCGCGAATGCGGCTATGACGGGGCTGAGCCTGTGGTCGATCCGATGTGCGGCTCCGGCACCTTCGTGATCGAGGCGGCAGAGATCGCCAAGGGCCTGCTGCCTGGCCGCAGCCGCAGCTTTGCCTTTGAGCAGCTGGCAACCTTTGATGCGGACGCCTGGGCTGCGCTGAAGCAGCAGGGCGAGGCGCGGGAAACGGACCTGCTGTTTCATGGCTCTGACCGCAACGCGGGCGCCGTGGAGATGGCCGCTGCCAACGCGGACCGGGCGGGCGTGGCCGATTGCACCCGTTTTACCCAGGCTGCGGTCAGCGACCTGCAGCGCCCGGACGGCCCGCCGGGCCTGGTCATCGTCAACCCGCCCTATGGCGCCCGGATCGGCAACAAGAAACTGCTTTATGCCCTTTACGGCGCGTTGGGACAGGTGCTGACGGAGCGGTTCTCCGGCTGGCGCGTGGGTATCGTTACCTCGGAAACCAGCTTGGCCAAGGCAACCAATCTGCCATTCCTGCCGTTTGGTGCGCCAGTCGCACACGGCGGTCTGAAGATCCGCCTGTTCAGGACCGGTCCGCTGCCCTGAACCCGTCCCGGCGCCCCAATTCGTGACGCTTCGTCCCTGTTTCAGTCAAGCGGCCGGCCCGGCTATCCTGCGGGGCGGAGCATAAGGGGAGAGCCATGCAGCAGGCCGAAGATTTCCGCGCAGAGAGCCGCGCCCTGGCAGCCATTCTTGAAGATCTGCCAGAGGCCGAGTTCCACCGCGAAACCCAGTTCAAGGGCTGGACCATCGATCATGTGCTGGGGCACCTGCATCTGTTCAACGCAGCGGCGGAGGCGTCTTTGCAGGGCGAGGCCGCCTTTACCGCCTTCATCGCGCCGGTTCTGCGGGACATGCAGGCGGGCCGCTCCATCCTCGAATGCCAGTTTCCCTGGCTGGATGGTCTCAGCGGCCGGGCCCTGTTTGCGGCCTGGCAGGACGGGGCAGAGCGCTGTGCCGGTGCTTTCGCCGCCGCTGATCCCAAGGCGCGGCTGAAATGGATCGGTCCGGACATGAGCGCGCTCAGTTCCGTGACTGCCCGGCAGATGGAGACCTGGGCGCACGGGCAGGAGGTGTTCGACCTCCTGGGGCATGAGCGGCAGGAGCAGGACCGCATCCGCAACATCGCGCATCTGGGGGTGGCGACCTACGGCTGGAGCTTCCGCAACCGCGGGCTGGACGTGCCGGAGCCTGCGCCCTTTGTCCAGCTGACCGGGCCGTCGGGGGCGGTTTGGGACTGGAATGCTCCGCAGGATGAGAATTTTGTCAAAGGCTCTGCGGTGGAGTTTGCCCAGGTTGTCACCCAGGTGCGCAGCTTTGAGGACACTGGTTTGCTGGTCTCCGGCACTGCTGCCGAATGCTGGCTGCAAATCGCCCAGTGTTTTGCAGGCCCGCCAGAGACTCCGCCGCTGAAGGGAACACGGTACAGGGCCGGCCCGGCAAAACCTTAGGCCGGAAGGGGCAGCGGCACCTCTGGCAGGGGGCTCCCGCCCGGCTTTCCCTTCCTGACGGAAGGCTTCAGCCCGTTGGGCGCGGCGCCCAAGGCTGCCAAGGCCGCCCGGCGCAGCCGGTGGGCCCGCAGGCGCGGGAGTGCGCCGCTGGACCTCCCGGTAACGCTGTGCTGCAGCAGCGGGAGGTACGGGCCTGGCTTACGCCGCGGCCCAGGCCCTGGTCAGCCCTTCCAGCGTCATGCGCTGCGGGTCCGCCACGGTTACGGGCAGTCCCTGGGCGTCCAGCGCGGCGGAATAGACCGCCTGAAGCGGCGCATCGGCAAGCAGAGCCACATTCTGGCCCAGCCAATAGGGCCGGGACGCTGCCAGCTCGGCCCCAAGCAGCAGTCCCCAGAGCCTGCCGCATGCGTCCTCTGCCGGCAGATGCCCCAGCCTGGCCTCTGCCTGGAGGGCAGCCAGCCGTGCCGCCAGCAGTTCGGGCCTGGCGATTCCATCCGCCGCCGCTGCAGCAAGCTCTGCGCTGCCGCAACCGGCTTCGGCGTCCAGTGCCAATGGCTGCATCACCGCTGCCGCGAGCTGGCCGGTCAGCGCGCTTTGGAAGCTGACGGCCTCCCTGGCACTGACCTGAACCCAGTGGGTGACAGTGCCGCCGGGCAGGCAGACCACCCCGTCCCAATCCGGGTTCAGCTGCAAAAATCCGCGCAGCCGGGCTGCAGCGCCTTGTATCAGACCGCACGGCGCGGGCTGGCTCAGTCCCGGCAGGGCATGGACGGTCAGCTCTTCCAGTTCTACCGCTGCCAAGTGCAGTGCGGCAGGTTCCGCCGGCACCTTTTGCGGCGGCACCAGGGAGCTGCCGCCGAGAACCAGGGGGTGCGCCCCGCTGGACCGGACCCGCCGGAGTCCGGCGGCCAGCGAGGCAGGGCTGCGGTCCTGCAGCCTCTGAACCTGGGCCGGACCTGCGGTTCCACCGGTTACAGGCCAAGCGGTCAGTGTTGTTCCGTCCAGATTGGCGGCCAGCCAGCTGGCGCTGCTGCCGGAGGGCTGCGTCATACCCATACGTCCTCTTCTCATTCCGTGCCGCGGGTTATGGCCGTGAATCCGGGATCCGGCAAGTCTGCCGCCAGGCAGAAACGGGCTGCAGAGATGCAAAAGCCCGCGGGAGGCGCGTAACATCCAAGGCGCCCGGCTCCGCGAAGACTTTAAGTACGGCTGTGAACGGCTTTTGCAGGTCCCCATTTCCGGCGAGTTGCCGGCCGCAGGGGCAATTGCATATAAAATAGAAAACCCATTCGCGGAGCATTCAGCTGCATAGCTTTGCCAATTGCCCGGGGGTGCGGCGCAGTTTCGCGGTGCAAGCTTGCAAGACCGGCGCCTTAATCCCGGGATGCAGCGCCCGTTCGGGAAACAATGTGCGAATTTTTCCCCTATCGTTTCCGCATTTTCCGGGTGAAACCCGTCTTTCTGGTGCATTTTGCGGTGAAATGTAAATTTTACGCGCAATTGTCTAAATATGTCCTAATTAGGGCAGAGTGCAGGATTGCACCGCCGCCGTTTATTTTGGGCGGCCGCATGAAAATGACGCGGGCGCGTGGGGGCGCGCCCCGTTTCGAACCAGAAAATCAGTAACGGCATTCTGCGGCCTCAGGTTTGCGGACTGTCTGGGTGAGTTGTGAACGCCCGCCGTTTCAGGCGGCGGCCCGGCCGTGGGGACTGGCTGGAGTGAGGGGATATGGAATGAGAGATGCGGCTTCCGGAGGGGCGGGGCTGTCCTTTGCGCGGGTTGAGGTTGAGGGAAGGCTGGCGTCCAAGGCCGTTGCTTTCCTCCGTCCGCTGCAGATGCAACCGGCCAATGTGAACTCTGCTTTGAACAGTTTTGCGGCGGCGGGACAGGCCGGCTGGAACGCAGAGGCGGGCACGGGCGGCCGCCTTAGAAGCGGCTATCCGGCAAGCGGCAAGCGGATCCTCGATCTGCTGCTGGTGCTGCTGAGCCTGCCGGTCGTCCTTCCCTTGATTGCGGTTTGTGCAGCAGCGCTCTGGCTTGAGGGCGGGCAGCCCTTTTACACCCAGGCCCGGCTGGGCCGCGGCGGTAAGCGGTTCCGCATCCTGAAGCTGCGCACCATGGTGCGCGATGCGGACCGGCTGCTGCAGCATTACCTGGCCACCGATCCGGCCTTGCGCCGGGAATGGGACAAGACCCAGAAACTCAAGAATGATCCCCGGATCACCCGCGTCGGCCGGTTCCTGCGTGCCACCTCATTGGATGAACTGCCGCAATTGTGGAACGTTGCGAAGGGGGAGATGAGCCTGGTCGGTCCGCGCCCGATGATGCCGCAGCAGCTGCCGCTCTACGGCGATGCGCGGGCCTATTTTGCCCTGCGGCCGGGACTAACCGGCGTCTGGCAGGTCTCCGTCCGCAACGAGGGCAGTTTTGCAAGCCGCGCCCGGGCGGATGCGGATTACCGGCGCGGGCTGTCGCTGGCCGGGGACCTGGCGCTGATCTGGCGCACAGCCGGCGTGGTGCTGAAGGGGACAGGATATTAACGCGTTTCCAGTATGCTCTGCCTGCGTCCTGCGCGCCGGCATCAGACTGTTCGGCCATTGCAAGGAGCACGGTTGTGAAGCATTTTGCTGTATCAGGGGCCGCCACTGCCAGCCCGGTGCGCGGCACCCGGATGTTGGAGAAGGATGACGAGGTCGGCATGAGCGAGCAAGGGTTCAAGCGGTTCCGCCGCCGCCGTGCTCCGGCGGAGGCTGCACCCGCGGCATCCGGCGCGCCGCGGCAGCGTCCCCTGGACGCGCCCTCTTCGGCTGGTTCCATTCAACTGCCCGCCGCTTTGCCGGAACCCTGGGAGCGGATCCGGCAGGTTCCCTTCCCGGGAACAGCGGAGCATAAGACGCGGCTGCCGCTGGTCAGCCGGTTCCGCGCTGCGCCCGCCGCCAAATCCTTCGATCTGCTCCGCACCCGGCTGTCGCACACTCTCAGGGCGCGCGGCTGGAAACGGGTTGCCGTGACTGCCCCGGCCGCATGCTGCGGCAGCACCTTCTCAGCGGTCAACCTCGCGCTGAGCCTGGCCCGGGTGCCCGGCAGCCGCACCGTGCTGATGGACATGAACTTCCGCCGCCCGGGAATTGCACGGGCGATGGGGATTGAGGAAACTGCTGATATGGCGGCTTTCCTGTCCGGCGCAGTTCAAATGGAAGACCAGCTGCTGCGCCCGCTGCCATCGCTGGCGGTCGGGCTGAACAGCGCGCTGGACCAGGACGCCGCCGAGATCCTTCATAGCCGGAGCTGCAGCGCAGCCGTGGACGACTTGATGCTGCGCAGCGGCGCGGACACCGTGCTGTTCGATCTGCCTCCGGTGCTGGAACATGACGACACCGCCGCCTTCCTGCCGCAGGTGGACGGCGTGCTGCTGATATCTGACGGCACCAGCACCACCGCGGCGCAACTGGCCGCCTGCGAGAAGATGCTTGCAGGCCAAACGGAGCTGCTGGGGGTGGTTCTGAACCGCGCGCGCAGGTCGGACAGCCCGCTGAACTGAGCGCTGATGCGCCATAGTTTCGCCCGGTTGCTATGGTGTAAAACCGGGAACGGCGGCCTTGTGTGCGGCTTGAACGGATTGGAACGGCCGGGGACCCCGGCGGCATGAGAGCAGACAGATGGGGCCGATCTACTCACTGGGCGATTTTCTCGACATGGTGCGGCGCAGGCTGTTCACCATCGCTTGCGTGTTTGTCTTCGGCTGTCTTGTGTCCCTGTGGTTCGCCGCCAGCCAGCAGCATGAATATGAAACGGCAGAGGTGCTTCAGATCACCCAGCCGCAGATTGCAGGCGAACTTGCCAAATCCACGGTCGAAGGCTCCTCGGCGCGGCGCATGCAGCTGATAGAGCAGCGGCTGATGGCCCGTGGGACATTGCTCGAAATTATCGGGAAATTCGGCCTCTATGCGGACCAGGACTCCCTGACCGAATTGCAGAAAGTGGTGCAGCTGCGGACATCGGTGCAGATCACTGGCGTTGCGGCCGCCCGCGAGGGGTTTGCCGATGACGGCACAATTTCGGTGCTGACCATCACCGCCCGGATGCCCACAGCAGAGCAGGCGCAGCAGGTCGCCAGCGAGTTCGGACGCCGCACGATTGAACTCAGCATGGCGACCCGTATTGACCAGGCCCGGGAAACCCTCAGCTTCTTTGTTCAGAAGGAAGCGGCCCTGGCGGATCAGGTTGCAGCGCTGGAGGATGAGATCGCCGCCTACCGCAACGCAAACGACGTGACCCTGCCCGGAACCATCGAATTCCGCAGGGCTGAAATCGCCGCGATGAACGAGGGCCTTCTGGAAATTGCCCGCGAGCGGATCGAAATCCGCCGCGCTGCCGACCGCGCCCAGTCGACAGAACGCGCCGCCACCGCCCGCCGCCTGCAGGAGGAGGCCGAACAGCAGCTGGCGACGCTGGACGCGCAGGAGGCGCTGCTGACCCAGCGCAAGACCGGGCTGGAGGCCTCCTTGCAGACCACTCCGGAAGTTGAGCGCCAGCTCGGCGCATATGACCGCCGGCTGGAGCAGTTGCAGGGCGAGCTGGCACAGATGACCGCCCGCCGCAACGAGGCCGAGGTTGGCTTCCGGCTGGAGACCAGCCATCAGGCAGAGCGGCTGACGGTGATCGAACCCGCGCCGCTGCCCGACTACCCGGTGACCGGCGCCCGCAAAACCAAGGCGCTGATGGGGGCCGCGGCCAGCGTCATCCTGGCCTTGCTGGCCGCCTTCCTGCAGGAACTGCGCCACCCGGTGCTGCGCACCGCCGCACAGATGGAGCGGGAAACCGGCCTGGTGCCGGTGGTTTCCATCCCGGTGCTGGACACCCGCCCGCCGCGCCGCGGGCTGTTCCGGCGCAAGTCCTAGACGGTATTGGGTTTCTGCCCTTGCGGCGGGCAAGCAATGAGCGCCGCTTCCACCCGCGGCTGTCTTTCGTCTTCCGGTTGCAGTTTAACCTGGTTTGCAGGCTGTGTTTAAGGCGTTCCCAGAGCTGATGCCATCTCCGTGATTTCCGCCCAATGCCAGCTGAGGGCAGCGCCGCCTGCCGCGCCGCTCAGCAGCACATAACCGGCATCATGCAGCGGGTCCCAGACGTGATGCCTGCGCGCCAGCCGCACCAGCACCGGATAGGCCGCCAGCATCGCCAGCCCCAGTGCAGCAATTCCGCCTGCCAGCCCGAACCAGGCCACACCGCCCAGAAACAGACCTGTCTGGAGGCAGGCGCGGGCGGCTGAAAACACAAAGAACCCGCGGCTGTCGCCCGCCGCCAGCGCCGCCTGGTCATAGGTCATGGTGATCACCGCAGGCGCCAGCGCCAGGGCGATCAGCACGATCATCGGCCCGGCCTGCACATAGCGGTCATCATAAAGGAACTGGACCAGCCACGGCCCGGCCCAGGCCATCAGCAGCAGCAATCCCAGGATGGCGCCCGTCAGCCCGCAGCGCAGCTGCCGCTGCCGCCGCAGGTTCTCAGGCGCCTCCCGCGCAGGCTTGTCGCGGTAAACCGGGATCATCAGCCGCTGGTTCACCGCATGGCCCAGAAGCATCGGAAAGCTCGCCAGGAAATAGCCGATGTTGTAGATCCCCAGCACTTCCAGCGGCACGAACTTGCCCAGGATCGCCCGGTCCCCCTGCGAGGTCAGGAACCAGAAGGCGGTGGACAGGAAGATCCACTTGCCGAAATGGATGAGCTCCCGCGCTGCCGCTTGCTCCCAGCGGAACCGGTTGGCCGCCCCCGGCAGGCCGAAGTGGCACAGCACCAGCTTGGCCGCGGCCTGAATGACCCCGCCCAGCACAAGTGCGATCACCGATTGCGTGGCCAGTGCCAGCAGCACCATCGCCGCCAGCCCAATGGCCTGGCCCGCCAGATCCAGCGCCGTGACCCGCCCCGCCAGCAGATGCCGGTGCGCGGTTTCGATCCGGGTCGGGTTGAAGCCGGCAATGGCCAGGCCAGCCCCCGCGATGGGGAGGTAGATCAGCAGCTCCGGCGTGCCATAGAATGCGGCCGCAGGCCAGGCCAGGAGCGCCGTCAGCGCCCACAGGGCAAATCCGCGGATCACCTGAATGGTCCAGGCGGTGTCCAGAAACGCCGGATCGTCGCCGCGCGTGTTCTGGGCAATCGACGGCCCGATGCCCACGTCCGAAAACAGCGACAGACCCACCGTCACCACCGTGACCAGTGCCATCAGGCCAAAGGCCTCGGGAAACAGGATGCGCGTCAGGATCAGGTTGGAGGCCAGCCGCAAGGCCTGGCTGCCGCCATACCCGATCATCAGCCAGGAGGCCGAGCGCAGCACCCGCGCCATCATCCCCTGACCGGCAAAAAGCGAAGCAACCCGCTGCATTCCGGCGCAAATCCCCTAAACCTGTATGCTGCAGGCTAGGCGGGCGGGGCAGGGGCGTCAATCTTGCGGCGGCAATGGCGGCTGAGCGATGCGCAAGCGGCTGAAATTCAGCGACAATCCCGGCGCCTGTGCTGCATTCTCCACGCCCGCTGGACAAGCGGCACAGGGTGCTGGGCAAGCCGCCAAACCACCGCTAACCTGCCGCGGATACATGCATTTGCCGGGAAGCCGCCGCGTTGAAAATCGCCTATGTCCTGAACACCTATCCGCAGCCCTCGCACAGCTTTATCCGCCGCGAGCTGCAGGCGCTGGAGCAGCAGGGCGCGGAGGTCCTGCGCCTGGCGATGCGGCCCTCTGACAGCGCGCTGGCCGACCCCGGCGATCAGGCAGAGGCCGCGCGCACGGAATATGTGCTGCAGGCTGGCCCGGTCCGCCTTCTGGCGGCGCTGGTGCGGCAGGCATTGGCGGCGCCGCGCCGTTTTCCGAAGGCGCTGGCGCTGGCGCTTCAACTGGCACGCGCCTCGGACAAGGGGGGGCTGCGCCACCTCATCTATCTGGCTGAAGCGGCCCATGTGAAACAGCGCTGCGCGGCGGAAGGCGTGCAGCACATGCATGCGCATTTCGGCACCAATTCTGCGGCGGTGGCGATGCTGGCGCATGTGCTGGGCGGCCCCGCCTACAGTTTCACCGTGCATGGGCCGGAGGAATTCGATGCCCCCCATGCGCTGTCGCTGGGCGAGAAGATCAGCCGCGCGGCCTTCACAGCGGGTGTCAGCAGTTTCGGCAAGAGCCAGCTCAGCCGCTGGGCGCCGTTTGCCAAATGGGACAGCCTGAAAGTGGTGCATTGCGGCATCGAACCAGAGCGCTTTGCCGGCCCGGTGCCGCTGCCCGGCGGACCGCTGCGGCTTGCCGCCATCGGACGGTTTGTCGAGCAGAAGGGGCAAATGGTGCTGGTCCGGGCCATGGCTCAGCTGGTGGCGCAGGTCCCGGATGCGCAGCTGGCTTTGATCGGCGACGGGGAAATGCGCCCGGACCTGGAGGCGGCCATTGCCGAACTCGGGCTGCAGCGGAATATCACGCTGACCGGCTGGCTGGCAGAAGACGGCGTGCGGCAGGAGCTGGGCCGCGCCCATGCGCTGGTGATGCCTTCCTTTGCCGAGGGGCTGCCGATGGTGGTAATGGAGGCAATGGCCGCCGCCCGGCCGGTCATTGCCACCTATGTTGCAGGCACACCGGAGCTGGTGCAGCCGGGCAAAACGGGCTGGCTGATCCCTGCGGGCGATGAAACGGCGCTGGCAGAGGCTCTTCTGGAGCTGTCGGAAACACCGAAGGAGCGGCGTGCCGAATTGGGCCAGGCCGGCCGCACCAGGGTGCTTGAGCGGCATGACAGCGCCAGGGAAGCCGCCCGCCTGGCCGGGCATTTCCGCCAAACCATAGGGACATAGCCGCGCTGCCCTCCCGCCCGTCGCCGGCGCATCTGCAGATGCACCGCTCCCGTTGGGCGTGGCCCGGCGCCTTGCGCCGGGCCACGCCCAAGGCCGCCAAGGGTGTTCTGGCGCAGCCAGGGCATCCTGCGGGCGCGGGAGGACCTCCCGTCAGCAGCGGGGGCTGTCGGCGGAAGGGCTGTCAGCGGCCGCGGGTCCAGCGGCTGCGGGAGGCGAACAGCGGCGTTTTCACCGCCAGCGCAACCGCGGCATAGGCCAGGAACCCGGCCGGATCGCGCAGCAGCAGGCGCAGAGCCCTGCCGGGACCAACCCGCGGCGTGTCCTCGTTCTGCATCAATTGCGGCCAGCTCTCTGCGACTTCCGCCACACCGGCATTCTGCCGCCGCCGCACTTTCACCAGATTGCGGAACCCTTCCACCATCGGCCAGCTGTAGGAAGCCGTTACCTGCACCCGCTCCTGCGGGGTGAAGTGCAGCCGCGCAAAGATGTCGTCGGCAATGATGTCCGGCCAGACGCCCCAGCGCTGCCGCCCGGTACGGTTCATGGCAAAGACGCCAAACCCCGGCACACCGCCCGAAAAGAACGGCAGCCGCATCCAGAACCGTGCATAGGCGCGGGTCACCAGGCTGCGGGCCGGGGGCACTTGCGGGCAGCCGCTGGCATAGCACGGTGCGCGGCCGTCCAAGGCTGCCGCAATCTGCGCGATCAGCTCCGGGGAGACCTGCACATCGGCATCCAGATAGATCAGGAGATCTCCGCGCGCGGCGGCGTCACCGGCATTCAGCGCGCCCAGCTTGCCGCCTTCCGGCAGCTCCAGAACCTGCAGCTCCCAGCCTTCGGGCGGAACAGCAGCACGGGCCAGTTCTGCAGTGGCGTCGGTGCAGCCATTGGCCAGCACCAGCACCTCTGCCGTCATGCCCGCGGGCAGCGGATCTGACGCAAAGACTGCCTGCAGGCAGCTTCCGATATAGTCCGCCTCATTATGGGCCGGAATCAGAACGGAGACGTGCGGGGTCATTTCACCGCCTCCAGTGCATTCCAGCGCGGGTTGCGGTCGCTTAGGGTGCGCAATGCCCCCCAGCTGCCCCATTTTCCGGGTGCGCCGACGTCCGCATAGGCGGTGAACAGGCTGCCGCCAAGCGCCTGCCAGCCTGCCAGCAGGTCGCGGTACAGCCCGCCCATCTCATCCGTGTAATTGAAATGGGTGAAAAAGCCGGTCAGCTCCGCGTCTTCTGTCATCGGGCCAATACCCACCACATGGCTGCCGCCCTCATACATGATCAGATCCAGCCCGTGCTTTTGCGCGGCATCCGCGTGGTAGGGCAGCACGCGGCCGAGCAGATCCGCCAGCGTGTCGGCTGGATCGCCGGAGATCAGACCGTCGCGCAGCTCAGCCGCGGCCTGGGCACTGGCGGCGGCGTATTGGTGCCGTTTTGCAAACTCCGCGGCTGCCGCGCCTGTCAGCCCGCGCTCTGCCGCGCGCGCGTGGGCCTGCGCACGGCTGTCTTCGATCCAGGCACGCAGCTGCCCGGAACGCTCCTCCAGGCCCAGCACTCCGCCGAAATACCCGGTAACCGCATAGGCATCAAAATAGGCGGCGGGTGCCCGCCGTCCGGAATTCTCCGCCTGCCACAAAGGGGCTGTCAGCACCTGTTCTTCCAGCCCCAGCCAGCCGGTTTGAGACGAAATCACCCGCACCAGCCGTGCGCTGCCGTCGCCGAACACAGCGGTCCAGATCTGTGCCACTTCCGCCGCGCGGCCGCCATAGAACTGCATCCACAATCCCTCGCCGCCCCAGCGCGCCCGGGCCTGGGCATCGGCCCAGGCGGCCTGCTGAAACTGCCAGTTCCAGACCTCGTTGGAGTATTCCACATAGGCACGCAGGGCAGTGTTCAATCTTTGCTCTGCCAGCTGTGCGAAGCGCCGCACATAGGTGTCATCTGCCATATGGGGCATGTTGAACCAGGGATCGGCATCCAGCTCGTTGGCCAGTGCCAGCATCACTTCCGCCGGGACCCCCTTCAGCGCCCATGTATAGTCCGACACCAGCGGCCGCTCTTCCCACCCGGTCTGCCCGGATCCATTGGTGGCCATCCAATCCATGAACCGCAGCGCGGCAAAACCATCCAGCCGCTCCAGCCACAGCGGATTGAACAGCGCGCCGCCATCATAGGCGTCCAGATGCTCTTCCTTTACCACCGTGATATTGCGCACATACCCGCCGCTGCGGCCCATCCGCTGGATGCGGATTTCCACGGGGCCCGGGCCGGGGGTGAAATCGAAACGCACCTCTCCTTTGCCATAGCGGACGTTCTCTGCCCTGCCGAGAACTTCGACAATCCCCTCTCCCTCGAAGCGCAGCACATAGCGGCCCGCCAGCGATACCGCTTGCCCGGGCAGGTCGGTCAGGATCACCGTGCCGATCGAGCTGAGCTCCGGCGGGATTGCGGTGGGCCAGCCCGCCGGATCCAGGTAGCCGGCCGCCATCAGGCTGGCATGATCCACACCGCCCCATTGCCCGGGCAGATGGCCGATCCAGGGGCGGGCGGTCTTGAAATGATCCAGGAACGGTGCCTGGGTGCTCCAGTCGGCAATGCCCGCAAGGTTGATGGCGATGGGCTGGCGGGTTGCGGACTGGGGCGGCGCGGCAGAGGAAACAGCCTCCAGTACAGACGCGTTCAGCACAGGCACAGGCGGATCCTGCGGCAGCGGCGGCGGGTCGGCAGGCAAGGCCGGAACGCGCGCGCCGCGTGCCTGCGCGGCCTCCCAGGCGACGGCTTGCAGACGGGCTGCCAATTCGCGGGGCGGCGCAGGATAGGGTTCCCCCCAGCGGTCCGTCAGCCGGTGCGGCAGCCCGGCGGGGTCCTTGCCCGTCAGCACCGCATATTGCAGCAGCGCCAGAAAGTAGAAGCCGGTTGCATTGGGGTGGATATCATCGGCAAAGACATCGCGGATACTGGACAGCCCCGGCATGGTCCCCGCCTGAATCGCATCATCCAGCCGCGCCATCGCCTGGCCTGCGGGCAACAGCTTCACCGTGCCGCCGGTGGCCGTGTTCACCTCTGCCACCACCGCCTGCCAGCGCGGCAGATCCTGCTCCAGCCGAATCCGCCAGGGCACTCCGGCGCCCTTGTCAAAGGGCACATCGGTGCCGGAGCCGCTGTTCAGGCTGTGCCAGGTCTCCTGCAGATAGAAGCGCACATCCGGATTGGCGGCGCGCGCGAGTTCATAAAACTGCGCCACCGCCTGTTCCGTGCCGCTCCATTCCAGGTGATTGGCCAGCGGGATCGCCTCTGTCACGATCACCGCATCGGCAGGCATCTGCAGCCTTTCACGTGAATCAACGCCTTCGGCACTGCTGCTGTGCTGCCAGTTGTAGCTGAGAGGCGCGCCATTGATGATCTGCGCCTCGACCCGGGCCTCTGCCTGGGTGTCCAGCAGCTGCTCCAGCATCTGCGGATTGTCCGGCCCGAACAGCGAGTGGCCGATCATCACAACCGAGGTGATCAGCGCCTCCAGATTCATGCCGGTGCTCCGGCGGCGGCAATGCCGGTGCGGGGCAGGGTGCGCACGGTCTCCCAGACGATCTGCTGCACCCTGGCCGCGGCGTCAGCGCTGAAGGCCTGCGCCGGGCTGCCATCCGCGCGGCTCAGCTGATGCGGCAGGCCCCAGGGGGTGTGCTGATACAGCACCGCATAGTGTGTCAGAGCCACGACATAGGCACCCAAATCATTGATGTGGATCGTGTCCAGGTCTCCCTCGGGTGTCCGGGCAAACAGCGATTCACGTGACACCAGCCCCGGGATCTCCCCAGCCTCCGCAGCACGCGCAACCGCCGCCAGCACCTGACCGCCGGGGATCAGATAGACCGGCTGCTCCGGGTTTCGGCGGCTGTCCGTGCCCAGCAGCTGACGTGTCCAAAGTGTTTCCAGATCCCCGTCAATCCGCCGCAGCCAGCCATCCGGATCATCCAGGCGGTGCCAGGTCTCGTAGAGATACAGCCGCGCCTGCGGCGAGGCCTGCCGCGCCAGGTCTGCCCATTTTCCCAGATACTTGGCGGCATCGAAATATTTCAGCGCATCGCGCAGTTCGACCATTTCGGTCAGCACCACCGCGCCGTATTCACCCGATCCGATGGCCTCACCCGCATCCCGGTAAGCGGGCGCCTGATTGGCGGTCTCAAAATCGAGGATCGCCTCGTCCGGCTCCCAATGCCCCCGCAGCGAAGTGCCCGACCCCAGCTGGCTATTGTAGGCGTGCCCGTCAGGCGCAAGCTGCGTCAGCATATGCGGCATGTCCGGCCCGACCAGTGAATGTCCGAGGTGAAACACCTTCAGCGGCCCTTGCGGCGGGGCCAGGGGCGGCGGCACCGGCACGGAACGGCTGCGGGTTGCAAACGCCATCAGTCCCAGTGTGGCGATGGCGGCGCCCGCGGCCAGAAGCCCGCGCCGCCCCATCATCCGCGCCCCCGGATTTCCGCAGTGGTCATGATCAGCCCCGCACCAATGGCAAAGCGCCCGCCCACCGCCTCGCCGCGCTTGAAAGGCGCGCGGCCGGCGGTGAAAAACGCCTGATAGGCGCTTGCGGCCAGATCAAACTCCAGCTCCATCCCGTCAAAGCCGTAAAACGCCCGGCTTATTGTGTACTGCGCCTTGTAAGCCGCTTCCTTGGCGGAAAAGATCACCTTGGCCATCTGGCCGGGATTGTCCTGCCGCCTCAGCCAGGCCTGCTCCCGGTCAGAGCAGATGGCGGGCAGCAGCTCATTCTTCAGCGGGGTGTCTTCCTCTACGTCGATGCCCAGCCCCTGCACCGCGCCGGACCGTGCCAGCACCGCCATGGCGCAGCTCTTGGTATGGGTGATGGAGCCCACCACCCCCGCAGGCCAGACCGGCGCCCGGTCGCTGCCGATTTGAACCGGGGCGGGGGGCACGCCCAGCTGCCGCATCGCCTGATGCACGGCGTCGCGGCCTGCGGCGAACTCCTTGCGTCTTTTTTCAACCGCGTTGGGGGACAGCCCGGCGGCCTCCTCTGCCAGCGGCGCCGGAGGCATACCCAGCGGGTCCGTCCCGGCCAGCGCCACATCCGCGGCAAAAAGCGGCCGGACCAGGGCCAGCCGCTCTGCGAGTTTGCTGTTGCTGTCCGTCATCCGGTCCTTGTCCTGCGGTTTGCCCGCATTGCCCGCCGTTTCGACATCATGTCGCTGCGGTCCGGGGCTGCGGCTGCCTCAGGCTGTTGTTCCGTATTTGCCGGGGTGCCTGCAAGCCCTTCGATATGCGCCGCCAGCCCGGCCAGGGTCGGGAAGCGGAAAATATCGGTGATCGACAGCTTCGCGGTGCCCAGTTCTTCGCGCAGTTCCCGGTGCGCCTGCACCGCCAGCAGGGAGTGGCCGCCAAGAGCAAAGAAATTGTCCTGCGCGCCGATGCCGCTGACCCCCAGAATGCGGCTCCAGACCGTGGCAATCCGGGCCTGCGCGCCTGCGTCCAGTGCCACTGCCGGGGCGGCCTTGGCCTGCGCGGGCTGCGGATCCGGCAACGCTTTGCGGTCGATTTTCTTGTTCGGGGTCAGCGGGAAAGCGTCCAGGGTGACGAAATGCGCAGGCACCATGACCTCCGCCAGTCGCGCCGCCAGCGCCTGTTTCAGGGCCTCTCCGGATACCGGTGCGGAGGCAGTGACATAGGCCACCAGCTGCTCTGTGCCAGTTTCGCCGCGCGGCACCACAACGGCGCCCGTCACACCCGCCTGCGCCGCCAGCACGGCCTCGATCTCGCCCAGTTCGATCCGCTGGCCGCGGATTTTCACCTGGTGGTCGGTACGGCCCAGGAAAGCGAGGCTGCCCCCCGCTGTCCAGCGCACCAGATCGCCGGTGCGGTAAAGGGGTGTTGCAGCGAACGGTGCCTTTACGAAGCGTTCAGAGGTCAGCTCCTCCCGCTGCCAATAGCCCGCCGTGACACCCGCGCCGCCGATATACAATTCACCGGGAGTCCCCGCGGGGACAGGCATTTGTTTTTCATCCAGCACATAGACCTGCGTATTGGCAATTGGCGTGCCAATGCCGGCTGTCCCCGCAGGGACGGCGCTGATTTTCTCCACCGTCGACCAGATCGTTGTCTCGGTCGGCCCGTACATGTTGTGCAGCTCCGCGTTTGTGGCGTCCTGCAAGGCCTGTACCAGATCCCCCGGCAGCGCCTCGCCGCCCACCAGCAGATGCTGCAGCTGGCCCAGGCAGGCGCTGGCATCCCCGTCCGCGGCAATCATCCGCGCCATCGAGGGCGTGCATTGCAGGTGGCTGACGCCATGGCGCACGATCTGTGCCGCCAGCGAAAAGTCATCCGCCGCCAGTTCCTGCGGCGCGTTTGACAGGCGCAGAACCTCAGCCAGCGGTTTCAGCCCCTCCAGCACCACATCCGGCGCGATGCCGTAGTCGATCAGGCAGGCGATCTCATCAACGCCAATGCGCTTCAGCTGCTCCACCCTTTGGCAGGCATCCTGGATGGTGCCGAACAGCCCGGAGTCCTCGAAATAGCGCTCAAAGGCGAAGTCGAGGATGGCTTCCAGCTCTTCCTCCGACAGCGAGCCCAGGTCCATTTCAAACGGGTTCTTCACGCCTTCGGGTTTCTTGAAGGCGGGGAAGGCCCAGGCGTATTGCTTGATCAGCCCGGCGGCAGAGCGGAGGTAGTCCTTCATCGGCTCCCGCGCCACCCGGCGGGCTTCCTCGCGGGTCTGTGCCAAATAGCTGTGCAGCATCAGCGTGACCTTGAAATCCGCAGGGTCATGGCCGGCCGCGCGCAGGGCGTCGTGGTAGATGCGGATCTTGCCCGCGACCTCCTCGATGCTCTGGCCCAGGAGGTGGGTCAGCACATTGGCCCCGATTGACCCGGCCTCGCGCCAGGTTTCCGGGTTGCCCGCGGTCGTCACCCAGACCGGCAGTTCCTTGGACACCGGGCGGGGCTGGGTCAGGACGCTGTGCTGTCCGCCGTCCCCGCGGGGAAAGGCCACTTCCTCGCCGCGCCACAGCTTGCGCACGGTTTCGATGGTTTCAAACAGCGCGGGCTTGTTGGCGGGCGGGGTGTTTTCGGGGCGCAGGATGAAATCATCCGGCTGCCAGCCGGAAGCAAAGCCGATGCCGGCCCGTCCCGCGGTCAGATTGTCGATCACCGCCCATTCCTCGGCAATCCGCGCCGGGTGGTGCAGCGGCGCCACGCAGGAGCCGGAGCGCACCCCGATGTTCTGCGTTACAGCCGCAACCGCGGCGCCGGTGACGGACGGGTTCGGGTAAGGCCCGCCAAACGCATGAAAGTGCCGCTCCGGCGTCCAGACTGCGTTGAACCCGTGCCGGTCGGCGAATTTGGCGCCTTCCAGCAGCAAATGGTATTTCTGCGGCCCCGGCCCGTCGTCATTGCCCCAGTAGAACAGGTTGAAGTCCATCTTGCGCCTGCTGAGGGCCACCGGCCCCTTGGACAGCTCCAGCCGGCTTTCGTCGCTGGACAGCACCAGCTTCAGCCCGCGCGAGAGGGTCCAGAACAGCTCAAGCACCGAGATGTCAAAGCTGAGGCTGGTCACCGCCAGCCACGCATCGCCGGGCTGGTGCGGGACGCGCTGGTCCATACCGGCAAAGAAGTTCGCAACATTGTCGTGGGTGACCATCACCCCCTTGGGCAGGCCGGTGGAGCCTGAGGTGTAGATCAGATAGGCCAGATCGCTGCCGGTGGCGCCGCCATCGGTGTTTTCCCCCTCTGTCCCCGCAGGGACGTCCTCTGTTTTCAGCACCTGCGCATCCGATGGCGGCAGGCTGGCGGCCAGCGCGCCCTGGGTCACGATCACCTGCGCCTGGCTGTCGGTGATGTAATGCGCGATGCGGTCGGCCGGGTAGGCCGGGTCCAGCGGCACATAGGCGCCGCCGGCCTTCATCACCCCAAGCGCGGCAAACACCAGCTCTGGCGCGCGGCGGATGTGGAGGCCCACATGCACGCCCGGTTTCACGTTCATTTCACGCAAGCGGCCGGCCACCGCATTGGCGCGGATGTTGACCTCAGCGTAGGTGAAGCTCTGGTCCTCGAACACCAGCGCGGTGGCATCCGGGGTCTTTGCAGCCTGTGCCTCGAACGCTGCGTGGATGGTCAGGCCGGCCGGGACGTCCGCTGCGGTCTGGTTCCAGTCCTCCAGCAGCATCTTGCGCTCGGCCCCGGGCAGGATTGGCAGCTCTGCCACGGTTCTGCTGCTGTCCTCTGCAAGGGCGCTCAGAACCAGTTCCAGCCGTGCGGCGAGCAGGTCTGCAGCGGCTGGCGTCAGGGCGGCCGCGTCGCAGTGCAGTGCAAGGGCGCCAGCGTTCAGGGAGACCGTGACGGCACAGCCCGCAACCGCCGCATCATCGCCCAGCATCAGGCCGATGGCAGGCTGGGCCTGTGCGGATACCTCCGGTGCGCGGGCCACCAGATCCTCTGCAAAACCGCCATATTTCCTGGCTGTCTCAATGCTTTGTGCGGTGCGCTCCAACAGGGCGGCAACACTATCCTGCCGCTGCGCCTGCAGTGGCACCCAAGCAGAGATCAGGCCGGGCAGGCCCTCCGCGCCTTCAGCGGAAAGCGCAATATCGCCGGTGTCCGCGCCGCAGCTGAGCAGGGCAAAGGCGAGGACGGCTGCGGCGGCTTGCTCTTGGCTGAGGCCGCCGGGCAGGGCGATGTCCCGGCGGCTGTATTCACCGCTGCAGCTGCCTGAGGCCAGCGGCACCTGCATCGGCTGCATCGCGGCGAGCCGCTGGCGCCAGTGGCTTTCGCCCCCTTGGACCGCAGCAAGACGGGCGGTGAGTGCCCCGGTCTCTGCTGCGGTCAGGGAGGGAACCTGGTCTCCGGTTGCGGTCAGTTTTGAAACGTCCAGCGCCTGGCCTGCGGGTGTGGTCAGGCGGGACAGTGTGAGGGCGCCGCTGCCGGTTGCGATTTTTATGGTGGACTTGCTGACTTCCAGCACGATGCCCGGCGCGCCGCTGCCCTCAGCTGCATCCGCAGCACCGGCCACCACAACGGTCCGGCCAAGACGCAGCTTGGCGGCGCACAGCGGGTTCCAGTAGCCGCCGGTGTCCAGCGCCCGCACCAGCCGGGCCAGTTCCGCCGCCGGCCGGGTGAAATCCAGCATCCCGCCTGCGGCAGGCCGGTCTGACTTCTTGAACAGGCGGCGCTGGCTCAGGTCCTGCGGCCGCCGGTTCAGCTCCCCGGTTTCCAGCTGGGAGACGACCTCGCCAAAACTGTCCATTGCGGCGGCATAGCATTTGGAGTTGAGGCTGAAAGCGGTCTCATCCCCGGCCACATCAAACAGCCGCTGGGCAAGGATATCGCCCTCATCCACGCCGCCCTCGATCAGGTGCCAGGTGATACCGTGCTGCGGCTCGCCGTTGATCAGCGCCCAGTTCGGGGTGTTGAGGCCCGCATAGCGGGGCAGCGGCCCGTCGTGAAAATTGACGGCGCCCCTGGCGGCCTGCGCCAGCACCGCATCAGGGATCACCGTCAGGTTGGCAATCGACAGCAGCCAGTCGAAGCCGCCGCTGAGGTCCGCGGGTTTGTCCAGCAGCGCCAGCCCCTTGTCCGCGGCCCAGGCGCGGATGTCCGCATGCTGCGATACCACCGCCCGGATCTGGTGGCCGCGGGCCAGCAGCGCGTCGGCGCAGCCGATGAGAAGGGATTCATTGCCAATCAGGGCACAGGTGAATGCGGTCATTTCTGCTCCTTTGCAAGCGGAGAAGGGAGGCGCGTTTCCGAAGACGGGCGGTGGCGCGGCGCAAAGAGCGCACGCAGGCTGTGCAGGCAGAGATCGCGCAGGAAATGCGGCGGATCGGCCTGCGGCTTGTTCTGGATCAGGCGGCGCAGGCCATAGATCAGGCTGCCGCTGATGCGGGCCAGCGTGGCCGCGGCGGCATAGATGCGGCCGTGGTTCTTGACGAAGTAATGGAGGCGCGAGTCGAACCAGTAGCTCGGCGTGCGCTGCCAGCCCTTCATTCCGGTCGAGGCGGAGCCGATATGCGCCACTTCGCTGGCGGGCACATAGTGGGTGCGCCAGCCCGCCCGGGCGGCCCGGCGGCAGAGGTCCGTCTCCTCAAAATAAAGGAAGAATGTCTCGTCGAAACCGCCAGCGGCCTCAATCGCCTCGCGGCGGATCATCAGGCTGGCGCCGGCGGTCCAGTCGACCTGCACCTCTGCCTGCGGCATCTCCATGGCGACCACCCAGGGTTTCAGCAGCCGGGTGAAGATTCCGGTGCGCGCGCTGGCCTCAAATTCGCCCGCGATGGAGGGAAAGCGGAAGGCGGTGCGGTGCGGCGCCCCGTCGGTGCCGCGCACATAAGATCCTGCAAGGCCGGCACCCGGACGCTCCAGCAGGAAATCGCGCAGGGTGCGGATGGTGTCCCCCTGCACAAAGGCGTCGGAGTTCAGGAGATAGCAGAACTCCGGCGCGCTGCCGTCCGCGAGGCCTGTGCTGAGGCCGATGTTCATGCCCGCGCCAAAGCCGCCGTTCACCGGCGAGGCGATCACCCGCACCCGGTTGCTGTCCAGCCAGCCGCGCGCCCGGGCAGCCGCCTGGAGCTGGTCAAAGGAGCTGTCGCCGGAGCCGTTGTCGATGATCAGCAGCTCGCCCGGCAGGTCCTCCAGCTCCTGCAGGGCCGCTTCGGCGGCCTGCACTGTCATTTCCGGGGTGCGGAAGTTCAGAAGGATGATGAGGATGCGCTGCTGGGCCATGCCGGTCACTCCGCCGCCCGGATGGCGCGGGGCGGGCCTGAGGCCGCTGCGTCAAGCCGCGTTTTGACGCCGGCGGCCAGCACGCTGACGTTGGGCACCAGCACCATGCTGTCATGGTCGCCCGGCACCTCGGCCACCTCGACGGCAGGCGCCCAGCGGGTCCAGTCGTTGTCCGGGAACACATACTCGCGTTCGTTGCTGACCCAATTGCCGCCCGAGACCTGCCACTTGCGGTCCAAGGGCGGGCGGAACAGCGTCAACGGGCCGTGCCAGGGTTTGAGATCATACGTCTCCACCGCGGCGCGGAAGGCCAGTTCGATCTTGCGGTTGTTGAATTCGGGCAAGGCGCCGGTCTCCGCCGGTCTGGCGCGGCGTTTTTCAAACTCCCAGGCAATGCGGTTCCTGGCCCATTCGCCAAGGTAGCCCAGGCCCTTGCCGCGCAGTTCCGCCAGCTTGATCCGCGCCTTGTCCTGCCGGGACAGGGCCGGGCGCACCGGCAGCGGCGTATCCAGCAGGATCAGCGCCGCGGTTTCTTGGTCCTGCTCCTTCAGCTGCTGTGCCATCTCATAGGCGGTGATGCCGCCGCCGGAGAAGCCGCCCAGCAGATAGGGGCCTTCGGGCTGAATCCGGCGGATCTCGTCCAGGCAACTGCGGGCGGCGTCTTCGATCCGGTCGTGCGGTGCGTCCGAACCCACCAGCCCCTTGGCCTGAAGTCCGTAGACCGGGCGGTCCTTGCCCACCAGCAGCGCCAGGTGCCGCAGGTTCAGCACGTTGCCGAACATGCCCGCAACCAGGAAGAAGGGCCGCCGCCCGGTGCCGTCACCGGGATGCAGCTGCACCAGGTGGGTGAATTGCGGTTTCTCTTCCGCAGCTTGCGCTTCGCCGCCAGGCTCCACGGCAATGCCGCCGCCGGTGCGTTCGATGATCCGCTCCGCCAGGGCGGCGGTGCTGGGCGCCTCGAACAGCACCGACAGCGGGAATTCCACATCAAAGGCGCGTTTCACCTGCGCAAACAGCCGCACCGCAATCAGGGAATGGCCGCCAAGGTCAAAGAAACTGTCCTCGACCCCGACCTGGCTGACCCCCAGAAGTGAGGCAAACAGTTTGGCCAGCTGCTCCTCCACCGGGTTGCGCGGCGCGACGTAGTCGGTGTCGAGCTGCGGGCGGTCGAAGGTCTGCGCCTCCGCCCGGGCCGGTGTGCTTTGCTCCGCCTGGGCGATCAGGGCTGGCAGGTCGAGCGAGGACACCACCACCTGTGGCAGGCCGGAGGCCAGGGCGCGGGCCAGGGCCTCGCCGCCGTCCTCTGCCTTGATGCCGTTTGAGATGTTGAGCTGCAGGCGGCGTTCTTCGGGGGACAGCGGCTGCGGGCTGCTTGCGGGTTCCAGACCCAGCTGGGCAGCGGTCGCATCCGCATCGCCCTGTTCTGCGGCCGCGTCAAAGCCGCTTGCCAGACGCTGCATCCGGAAGCCCTCGATTTCCACCAGAACGGTGCCATCAGGGCCGGTCAGGGTCACGTCAAATGCTGCCGATCCGCTTGCATCGCTGCCCAAGAGGCGCATGTGGCTGAAGACCTGCGGAGTCAGCGGCGCAAAGACCCGGATGGCGCTGTAGGAGACCGGCACCCACAGCGCGGTGCCTTCGTAACCGGGAACCAGCGGCATCGCCCAGCCGGTGGCCAGATCCAGCAGGCCGGGGTGCAGCAGGCAGCCGTCCGCAGCCGCCGCGGCTGGCAGCGACAGGGCGGCAATCCCTTCGCCGTCGCCCAGGGCTGCGCGGTCCAGCACATGCCAGCGCGGGCCGAAATTCAGATGCGCCTCCTGCGGGGAACGCAGGCGCCCGCGCACAGGCGCCTGCTCCTCCGGGCATCGGGTGAAAATCGTCTGGAGGGGGAGGGGGGCGGGGCGTTCTGCCGCCGCCGTTAAGGCCAGCATTGCCTGACAATTCAAACGGTAACCATTTGTAAATTCCGAGTAAACAAACAGTTCATAACCATTTTCATTAGCTTCTAACTTTACCAGCGCCTCGCGCGGGCTGCCTGCTTCCGCAATCAGCGGGCGCAGGAAGTAGAGGTCGCGGATCTCGAAGGGATCTTGCACGCCAATGGCCGCCAGCGCCTCGGCGGCCATTTCGATATAGCCGGTGCCGGGCACCAGCGCGGTGCCGTCCTTGGTGCGGTGCTCATCCAGCAGCCAGTTTTCCGTGCTGAACCGGGGGGTGAAGATGCGGTTGCCCGCGGCATCAAACGCCTGCTGCTGCAGCAGCGGCTGCGGGCAGGGCAAGGGCGTGCTGGCGCCGGCGTCTCCATTGCGCCCTGCCATGGCGTCGGCGGCCATGCCAGTGTCGGCCCAGACGCCCCAGTCCACGGCAATCACGCGGGTCCGGCCGCCCGCGCGGTGCTTGGCCCAGGCGTTGAGGTATTCGTTGGCAGCGATGTAATCCACCTGGCCCGCGGGACGGGTCACGGTGGAGGAGGAGGAGAACAGCACCATCAGCTCCAGGCTGCCGTCCGGGAACACGGTATCGAGCGCCCGCAGCCCGCTGACCTTGGGGGCCAGAACCTCGGCGATCTTGTCCTCATCCTTGGCTAGCAGCGGGCCGTCATTGATGACGCCGGCCCCGTGAATCACGCCGGTGACCGGGCCAAAGGCCTCCTCAGCCTGCTTCCGTGCTGCGCGCAGGTCGCCGCTGTTGCACACGTCAGCGGCCAGCGGCAGTACTGCGCCTTTGCCATCTGCCTCCAGCGCCATCACCGCGCGGATGCGCTGGGCGGTGCGGTTGGCCGGGCTGTGGCTGGCCAGATACCGCTCCCATGTTTCGCGCGGCGGCAGCCCGTCGCGGGAGATCAGCGAGACCTTGGCGCCATAGCCGCGCATCAGGTGGCCCGCGATGGTCAGGCCGATGCCGCCATAGCCGCCGGTGATCAGGTAATGGCCGCCCTGTTTGAAAGGCGGTGTTTCCGGCTCGGGCAGCGGCTGCGGGCGCCAGTTCAGCTCATAGCGTTTTTCGCCGCGCCAGGCGGCGGTGCTGCTGGCCGGCTCCGCCATCAGCTCTTCCAGCAGGCGGGGGGTGATATCAGACTGCGCCGGATTGCGGCGCGCGAATGTGCCTCGCGGCGCCTGCGGCAGTTCAATGTCCACCGCGGCGCAGGTCAGCCCCGGCAGCTCGCGCGGGATCACCCCCAGCGGGCCTGCGATCATAGCCTTTTCCGGGTAGGGCAGCGCCTCATCCCGGACCTGCGCGGCACCAGTGGTAAAGACCGTCAGATGCGCCGGGCCGGGCAGATCGGCATTGCCGAGTTCCTGCGCCAGCGCGGTCAGGGAATGGAAGCCCATCTCAAGGTTGCGGTCAAAGAAGGAGGAGCCGGGGCGGAAGCTCTCCTGTTCCGTCACCAGCCAGAAATGGGCGATACGGTCCGGCAGCAGACCGGCCTCTGCCAGATCCGCCAGCAGCGCGCCATAGGCGGCGCGGCCCTGTTCGGGCGGCAGAATGTAGGATTTCGGCGTAAGCTGCGCGTAGGTGTCGCCTGCGCGGACACGCACAACGCTGTGGCCCGCTGCCTTCAGCCTTTCGGCAGTGCGGGCCGCGTGGCCTGCCTCGTCCTCGAAAATCAGCCAGTTGTGCGGCTCCTGCGCCAGCTCTTGCGTTACATCCAGCGCGCAATCTGCCAGCCGCGGGCGCCAGGCCGGGCGGTAGCCCCATTTGCTCAGATCGTCATGGCGGGCCGGGGTCTGGGCCTCTTCTTCGATTGCCGGTTTGCCGGGCTCGATGAAATAGCGGCTGCGCTGGAAGGCATAGCCCGGCAAAGGCAGGCGGTTGCGGCGCGCGTCGCCCCAGATCTGCGGCCAGTCGGCCTCCACCCCGCAGGCCCAGAGCCGGCCGATGACGCCGAAGAAATAGCTGTCGTCCATGACCTGCTGATCGGGATGGCGCAGCGTGCTGAGCACCTGGCCCTGTTTCACCGCAGGCGACATCTGCGCCAAGGCGCTGAGGGCCTTGCCGGGGCCGACCTCCAGGAACACCCGGCCGGTGGTCTTGGCAAGGGTTTCGATGCAGTCGGCATAGCGCACGGTGTTGCGCAGCTGTCCGGTCCAGTAATCGGCGCTGGTGGCCTGCTCCGCGGTCAGGGCAGCGCCGGTGCGGTTCGAAATCACCGGCAGGCCGGGCGCAGACAGGGTCAGCTTGCGGATGAAATCGCCGTATTCCTGCAGGATGCCGTCCAGCATCCGCGAGTGGGCGGCAATGTCGATGGGGATGCGCTGATGCTCCACTTCGCGGGCGGTCAGTTCTGCCGACAGCCTGTCCAGCGCCTCCTGCGGGCCGGAGACGGCGGTGAGGGAGGGGGCGTTGACGCTGGCGATATCCAGATCCCCGCCGATGATGGCCTCAACCTCGGCCAGCGGCAGGGCAACCGACAGCATGCCGCCTGCAGGCACGGTGTCAAACAGCCGCCCGCGCAGCAGCACCAGATCAATGCAGTCCTCAAAGGACATGACGCCGGCCAAGCAGGCGGCGGTGTTTTCGCCCATCGAGTGGCCGACCAGCGCGGCAGGCTTCACGCCCCAGCTGATCCACAGCTGCGCCAGCGCGTATTCGACGATCATGATCAGCGGCAGCTGCACCGAGGGCTGCTGCAGCTTGGTGTTGGCCACGTCCTCCTCGCCCTCTTCCGGCAGCCAGAGGGCGCGGATATCGTAGTCGAGGCTCCGCTGAAGGTGATCCAGCCCGCGGTCCATCCACTCGGCAAAGACCGGTTCGGTTTCATAAAGGTCCCGTGCCATGCCCGCATATTGCGCACCGCCGCCGGGGAACATGAAAACCACCTCAGGCGCGTCGCCCAGCCGGTCATGGGCAAAGACCCTGCGGGGGTCGTTTTCCTCAATCAGGTCAATGGCTTCGTCGGCGGTTTCCGCCACCAGAACCCGCCGTTTGGCAAAGCCGCGGCGGCCTTCCTTGAGGGTAAAAGCCACATCGGCCAGATCGGTGGCGGGGTTGGCTTTCAGGTAGTCTGCAAGGGCCTGGGTATTGGCGTCCAGTGCCGCCTTGCACTGGCCCGACACACAAAGGATCTGGAACGGGAAGTCGCTTTCCTCCGAGGGCGCGCGCGCCGGGGCTTCCTCCAGGATCACATGGGCATTGGTGCCGCCTACCCCCAGCGAGTTGATGCCGGCGCGCCGCGGCCCCTTGTGCGGGGTCCAGGGGGTGAGGGCGGCGTTCACGCGGAACGGTGAAGTTTCAAAATCAATTGCCGGGTTCGGCGCCTCGTACCCCAGCGAGGGCGGGATTTCCTTGTGATGCAGTGCCAGCGCCGTCTTGGTGAGGCTGGCGACGCCGGCGGCAGTATCCAGGTGGCCGATGTTGGTCTTGACCGAGCCGATGCGGCAATAGCCGCTGTCCTGCGTGGTGGTCCGGTAGGCGTCGGTCAGGGCCGAGACCTCAATCGGGTCGCCCAGATAGGTGCCGGTGCCGTGGCATTCCACATAGTCGATGGTTTCTGCCGGGGTGTCTGCTGCCTTCAGCGCCTGCTGGATCGCTGCCGACTGGCCGCCGACCGAAGGCGCCAGATAGCCCGCCTTGTCCGCGCCGTCGTTGTTGATGGCGGACCCCTTGATGACCGCCCAGATGTGATCGCCATCGGCAATGGCGTCTTCCAGCCGCCTCAGCGCCACAGCGCCGGCGCCGGAGCCGAAGACAGTGCCTTGCGCCCGGTGGTCGAAGGCGTGGCAGTGGCCGTCGGGCGACAGGATCTCGTTTTCCTTGTAGAGGTAGCCGCGTCCCTGCGGCAGCTCGATGGTGACACCGCCCGCCAGCGCCATATCGCACTCGCCTTCGCGCAGGGCCTTGCAGGCGTAATGCACCGCCACCAGCGATGTGGAGCAAGCAGTCTGCACGTTGACCGAAGGGCCATGGAGGTCAAAGACATGGCTGACGCGGGTCGACAGGAAGTCCTTGTCGTTGCCGGTGTGACGCAGCAGGAACATGCCCACGTCATCGACGAGGCCCGGGTTGGAGCAGATGTTGAAGTAGAAATAGCTGCCCATGCCGCAGCCCGCGTAAACACCGATGGGGCCGTTGATGCTTTCGGGCGGGTGGCCTGCGTTTTCCATCGCGCCCCAGGCCACCTCCAGGAACTTGCGGTGCTGCGGATCGAGGATCGCCGCTTCCTTGGGGCTGAAGCCGAAGAATTCTGCATCAAATTCGTCAAACCCCTGCAGCCGGGCCGCGGCAGGCACATAGTTCGGGTCGGCCATGGCTGAAGCACGCTCGCCGTTTTCCAGCAGCGTTTCGCGGTCCAGAACCTCAATCGATTCGATGCCTGCGCGCAGGTTTTGCCAGAACGCTTCGGCAGACGCCGCGCCCGGCACCGTTACCGACAGCCCGACAATGGCAATGTCACCGGGCCTTGTCTGTTTTGCAGCGCCCCCCGCTGCGGATGTCCCATCCTGCATCGTCAATACCTGACCCCACTAGCCCTTCGCAAACAACCCGGCACGCCGCAGCCAATCCGCTTTGCGAAGATGGCAGGGCCCGCCGGACGGGTTTATTTTCGGGTGCCGGAGTTCTCCCCGGCTGCTGGCCCGGCCTGGCGGCTTGGATCCCCATCTGTTCCGCGGGGCCGGGTGAACTCAAATTTACTTTCGTCAATCCATGCGGCTGTCCTGTGGACGCATTGTGTCAATTCCGGCCGGAAAAGCGGAAACATTGCGGCATCACAGGATGCTGCGCCGTTCCGGCCCGGCGGTGTCAGGCATCATCGCCTGCGCTCCGCCAAATAGCGCGGGTTTCTTCTGGAACAAGCCGGGGTAGAGCAGCCTCTCAGCATAGCCCAGCACGGCTCCTGCGCACATCCAAGTGATTGGAATGAGCGTCGCATTCAGCAGCATGTCCACCATGGTGGCTGCCAGGATCAGCGCGATCGGAGCCGCATAGGGCGACACGCTGCCCCGCGGCGCGCGGGCCGCCGCCGCGGCCAGCAGCACCAGCGGTGCCGCCAGCAGCCCCATCTCGGCGATGTAGCCAAGCCAGCCGAAGGTGCCGAAGACGATGATCCAGCGCCCATCCGGGATCGACAGGATCTGGCCGGTTTCTTCGTGCCGGACCAGGTTGCGGCCCCATCCGCCCCAGCCGAACCAGGGTTTTTCGGCGGCGCGGGCCAGCATCTGCGCCTCGTTCTCGAACCGGTAGTTCAGCGAATGCGCCCGTTCGGCGCTGATGGTGCCGGCCTGGGCCACCAGTTCCTCGGTTGGCACCAGCCCGGCGTTGCGCAGCATCGGGTAGACCACGGCAATCAAAGCCAGCAGCAGGGCCGTACGCAGCTGCCAGCGCAGCGGCGCCAGGGCAACAACAGGCACAAAGGCCAGCGCATAGGCCAGCGAGGCGAGGCTTTTGCACAGCACCAGCACCGCAAACAGGTAACCTGCGGCCAGTGCCAGCCGGATGCGGTCTCCGCCTGCTGCGGTGCGGGCCAGCGCGGTGGCTGCCAGCAGCGCCGACAGCATGAAGAACGCCAGCCACAGCGCATGCGGCAGGAACACGATGGGACGGAAGCCGCCCTGACGCATCATCTGGCTGAAGTCGTGCTGGAAGAAGCCGTAGATCCAGACGTTGATCTGCGGGCTGAAGCGGATTTCGATCAGCGACGGGAGTGTATAGGCGAGGCCGCCGGCCATCAGCGCCAGCAGCAGTTCCCGCTGGGCTTCCGGCGTGGACAGATACCGGCGGGCCAGCAGGAAGGGGATCAGCACAATCACCTGGTTGATGATCACCGAGCCCAGATCGCGCCAGCGCAGCCCCGGCAGCTGATCGGTCAGAAAGATGATCGGGTCGGAGTTGGCAATCTTGCGGAACAGGATCGGCTCGCCGTTGGTCAGAACGGTGGGGATGACCCCGAACACGAACAGCAGCACCAGCATCCGCACGACAGGGTGCCGCGGCAGCAGCGGCACCGGATTGCGCAGCAGAAAAACGCACAGCAAAAAGGCCATCACTGAGGGGATGGCGAACTTGTCCATGTCCGGCACCAGCGGCAGGTCGAACTCTGCCAGCGGCGGCAGCAGCAGGTAGCCTGCGATGATGCACCACAGGATGGCCCGCTCCAGCGGCAGGCGCCGGAACAGGATCAGGCTGGCCAGCGGCCAGGCCAGCAGCATCAGATAGGCCAAAGCGTTGGGCAAAGCCCCGTGCTCCCTCAGTTCCCCGGTATTTGCATCAAAGTTTAGCTGTTGCGCGCGGCGCTGTCGCGCGGATTTGCAACAACGGGTTAACGGTGTGCAGCTTTGCCACGCTGGCTGCGGTGCTGTGCCCCGGGCACTGGCCGGGCGGCAGCGGCGGCTGTATCACGGGGCAAAGCAGACCCGGGGACGCCCATGTTTTTTGAATGCCAAGGCCGCAGGGTAGCGGTGAACACAGCCACGCGGACCGGGCTGGAAGCCGAAATCCGGGCCCGTTTCAAGGCGGGGCAGGGCTTTGCGCTGGCGACGCTGAACCTGGATCACCTGGTCAAGATGGCTGCGTCGGCGGAGTTCCTGTCTGCCTATCAGGCGCAGGACCTGGTGGTGGCGGACGGGCGCCCGATTGTCTGGCTGTCACATCTTGCCCGCCGCCCGGTGGAGCTGATGCCGGGGTCGGACATGGTGCTGCCGCTGTGCCGCCTGGCGGCGGAGGCCAAGGTGCCGGTGGTGCTGGCGGGCAGCACGGAGGAGGCGCTGCAGGATGCCGGGGACGCGCTGACCGATGCGGTGCCAGGGCTGGAGATTGCCTGGACCCATGCGCCCTCCGGCCGCTTTGATCCGGAAGGGCAGGAGGCGGATCAGATCCTTCACCGGCTGGACGCCACAGGCCCCTGCCTGTGTTTCCTGGCGCTGGGCGCGCCGAAACAGGAGCAGTTTGCCCAGCGCGGCCGCAAGCTGGCGCCTGCAGCCGGTTTTGCCTCGGTCGGGGCCGGCCTGGATTTCCTCGGCGGTCACCAGAAACGCGCCCCCGCCTGGGTCCGCGCGATTGCGATGGAATGGCTGTGGCGGGCGCTGTCCAGCCCTGTCCGGCTGCTGCCGCGCTATGTCAAATGCCTGGCGATCCTGCCCGGGCTTACCCTCGCAGCCTGGCGCATCCGGGCGCGCTGACGGCGGGCTACTTGTACTCCAGTATGCCGCGCGCGCTGCCGCGCCAGCGGCGCCAGTAGAATTCCAGCGCGCCTGCGGCCTCGGCGAACTTCCCAAGCACCGTGAACAGCGCCTGTTCAAACCCCATGCGGCGGGACAGGCGCAGCACCTGGGCGGGGTAGATCAATGCCGCCAGCGCCAAAGAGGGGCTGAGCAGCCCGGCCATCAGGATGCCGGCAGGCAGCGCGGCGCCCCACAGGAGCGCGCGGCGGGTCTCGGCCACCCAGTGGCGCTCCGGCCCGGTGCCGTGCAAGGCGGCGCCTTCGGCAAAGGCGTGGCCTGCGCGGCGGCTGCGGTTCCACCATTGGGTGAAGCGCAGCATCTGCGCGTCATGCAGGGTCATTTCAGCCTCCAGCCGCCAGACCTGCCAGCCCGCCCGGCGCAGGCGCAGGCACAATTCCGGCTCCTCACCCGCGATCAGCCCCTCACGGTAGCCGCCCGCGGTATAGACCGCCGCCACCCGCATCAGCGCGTCGCCGCCGCAGGCCTTGGCCTCGCCAGCGGGCGTGTCCCATTCCGCATCACACAGCCGGTTGTAGACGGACACCTCGGGGAACCGCTCCCGCCGCCGCCCGCAAGCCACTGCTGCCCTGGGATGTGCCTGCATGAAATCCGCGGCAGTGGCGATCCAGTCCGGATCCGCCTCGCAGTCGCCATCCACGAACTGCACAAATTCAGTCCCGGATGCCAGCGCCGCCAGTCCGGCGTTGCGGGCGCGGGCGGCAGTGAACGGCCGGCTGAGGTCCAGCGCGACCACTTCGGCGCCCAGTTTCCGGGCTGCCTCCGCCGAACCATCCGTGGAACCGCTGTCGACATAGATCAGCTGCTGCACCTGGCCCTGCAGGGCGCGCAGGCAGCGGATCAGCCGCGCGCCCTCGTTGCGGCCGATGACCACCGCGGCGATGGCAGCCGCGCTCATGCGGCCTCTCCGGCAAGAAATTCGCTGTATGCGGACGAGCCGCGCAGGAAGCCCAGGCGCTGCAGATCCGCAATTTCCGGGTCCTCGATTGCGTCTGAGGACCACAGGCCAAGATCCGGCTGCGCCTGCATCACGCCGCTGCGCTGGCGGTCCTCGCCGTGGGCAGACACGGCCTCAGCCTGGATCTTCAGATCCCGCGCCAGGCTGTCACCGGCGAATTTGTAGTGGCGGATCAGCCCTTCAGTATCAGCGACCCGCACGCCTGCAGAGGCGTGCGGATGCACCGCTGCCTGGACGCCCGGCCCGTTGAACACCAGCGGGTGCTTGCTGAGGCAGCAGGTCTCGCCGAACACCTTGCCGCGCACCCCGCCGAACAGCATCCTTGCGCCGCCCGGCGGCAGGGCGTTCTGGCGCAGGTAATAGGCAAAGCCGGTGTCCTCGGCAGCGTAATCCACTTGCCTCACAGCGCTGATGTCAGAAAACCGGAATCTCTGCACCGCTTCGCCGTAAGACAGCCCGCGGGCCGCGGACAGCGGGCCTTGGGGGAACATTTCCAGCATTTCGGCTTGCAGGGCAGTGTATCCTCGCTGCGTCAGGTAGCGTGTCAGCCCGGTCAGCCCGGCGGTTTCGCCGCCCTCAAAGTCGAACAGCTCATCCATGTCGGCAAACAGGCACCATCGGTCCCGGCCGTAGCGGTCCGCCGCATAGGCGCGAAAGGTGTTTTCGTATTGCAGCCAGGGCAGGGAGGACTGCAGCACCGCAGTGTCCGGCTCCTGCCGGATACGCTCGATGGTGCCGTCAGCGGAGCCATTGTCAAAGAACACAAAGGCAGAGACACCCAGCTGCCGGTAATGGCCGAAGAACACATCCAGATAATAGGACCCGTCGCGCACCAGGGCGATCAGCACCACCTGACCGGGCGCTGCAAAGCGGCGCGCCGGCCCGTGCAGATGGCGCAGCGAGGCGCGGAACCTGGCGCGGTGCGCGATACGGCTGGCGCGGCCTGCCAGCTTCTGGGTGAGTGTTCTGCCCACAGCGTCCCCAATCTGCGGTTGCCCGGAATACCGCTGGCAGCTTGCCGGCTTATTCCGTCCTCTGCAAGCCCCGCTCAGGCAGCATGGTCAATAGTCCCGCTTGAAGAACAGGCCGACGCCGGTTTCCCCCTCGCTGTCGACAGTGCCCTGAACGGTCAGGCTTTTGGTAACGTCCAGATTGATGCTCAGTTCGCTGTCGCCTTGGGTGTTGATGTTGAAATCGGTATAGACGTTCTCTGCCACATACCCTCCCAGCCCCAGCTGCCCGGTTCCCAGGTTGTCGGTGCCGATATCAACATCCGACGCGCCCGTGGCGTCGCGCACCTTGCTCTGGGCGCCGCCGCCGCGGCCGCTGAGGGTCAGGGCAGAGCCCGCCAGCCGCGCCAGCGCCAGCGGTGAAATATCCCCGATATTGTCGCCGAACAGCAGCAAGGCCAGCGCCTCTTCGCTGGGCCGCGGCGGGTCCGAGGTCACCTTGATCTCCGGCGCATCGACCCGGCCGGAGATTTCCAGCGTCGCGGTGCCTTGTTCCGTGGCCGCGGTGGATTTGAACTCCAGGTAGGGTTTCAGGTCGCCCAAGAGGGTGATCCGGCCCTCATCCAGCTCCAGCCGCCGGCCGAGGATATCAAAGGTGCCGCGGATCAGGCTGATCTGGCCGGAAGGCGAGGGCCGCGCGGTGGTGCCGCGCAGGTGGATCTGGCCGCCCAGTTCTGAGCGCAACCCGCGGCCGCGGGCAAAGATCCGCGACGGTGCGCTGATCATGATGTCCAGGTCGGTCCTGCCGGAGCCGCCTGCGCTGCCGCTGCTGCTGCCGGTCAGCCCGGCACGGGCCAGTGTCCGGCGCACCTCGCGCGGTGCGCCCACATGGCGGATCGGCGGAATCGGCGCAGAGGAGACCGAACCGCCTGCTGTGTTCAGGTTGATATTGGTTTCACCCACATTGATCTGGCCGGCAATCCGGTTGTTGCCCGCCATGGCGCCGGACATTGCCAGGCTGCCATTCAGCAGGGTTTCATAGGACAGATGATCTGTCACCACCACGTCGCCGATGGCAATCTGCAGGCTGCCGTTGAACGGCGGCAGCAGCCCGACCGGACCGCTGATCCGCACCGTGCCGCCGTCGCGGGGGCGGGCAGAGACTTGCACCTGTGCATTTGACCGGGCGATGGAGACCGTCGCATTGATATCATCCACCCGCTGCGCTGCGGCCGGGACGGCCAGCGAGGCGCCGGGGATGGAGATAGTGCCGCTGACCCCATCGAGCGCCGGAACACCGCGCAGGGCCATGTCGAAATTCGCGGGCCCCTGGATCAGGTTGGGCGAGAGAAACGGATTAAGCCCCTCCAGCCGCAGAGTGCCCTTGGCGGTCACATCAGCGGTGCCTTTGGCTTCGTTCCAGCTGCCTGCGATGCGGCTGTCGATGCCTGCCGGGCCGCTGGCGGTGCTGTCCACCGTCCAGGTGCCGTCGCGCCGGGTGGCGGTGCCGGCGGCTGCCAGCCGGCCGGGCAGGTCCGGCACCAGCCGCTGCAGCTCTGCCATCACCGCGTCGAACTTCAGATCGGTGCTGCCGTTGCTCTCCGTGAAACGGGCCTCGGTCTCCACCGCAATCCCCGCAGGCCCTTTGGCTTGAACAGTCACCTGCCATTCGCCATTGCGCCGTTCCGCCACACCCTCAGCGCTCAGCTTGCCTGCCAGTTGCGGCACAAAGCGTTCCAGCTCGTTCCAGGCTGCGGCAAAGGTGAAATCCGCGTCGCCCTGAAGCGTCACAGAGCCGTCCAGTTTAGCGCTGGAGGTATGCGGCCCCTTCAGTTCCGCCACACCGCTGAAGGTATCGCCGGAACGGCTGAGGGTGGTGGCCAGCTCCAGCGTGCCGGGCGCCTGCGGCACCAGCACTTCCAGCCGGTTCAGCCTGGCCGTGATGTCCAGCTGGCCGGCCTGGTTGTTCAGCGTGCCCTTGGCGGTGGCCGCGAGCGCGCTGCCGGCCAGGTTAAACTGGTCGATGCTGACGCCGTTTTCATCCCGTGCGGCCTTCAGGTCCAGCGTGGTGGCGCCTGCCAGCAGTTCGTCCGCCTGGGCAATGCCCGCGGACAGGTCCTGCGCCTGCAGTGAAAGATCGGTGTCGAACCCGCCGGTCAGCGGGATGAAGGATCCCGTGACCTCCGCCTGCACGGCGCCGCCCAGCGGGCGGCCTGCCAGATCGGAAAAACGGCCAAGATCCGCAGCGCCCGCCGTCAGGTCCGCGGTCACTTTCAGCCCTTCTTCCAGACCGTCAAAGGCGACATCGCCCGCGGCCTGATAGTCGCTGCCGCGCAGCTCCATATCCGTGATATGCAGCGCGCCGGGGCCGTCGGTGCTGAGCGTGCCTTCAAACCGGATCTCATTTCCGGTGGCCTTGGCCAGTGCCGGGTCGCGCGGCTGGAACCCGCTGAGGCCGGCGCTCAGCCGGCCCTCCAGCGCAAAGCCGCTGGTCTGGTCCAGGGTGCCGCGGCCGGCGATTTCAGCCGTATCCACCAGTGCGCCGGGGTGGCTCAGCTGGTTCAGAACCCCGTCCAGCACCCAGCGGCCTTCGAGAGTTTTCTGCAACTGCAGGTCGGCCTTGGCCAGTGTGGTCTGGCCGTCGCTGGTCGGCAGCGTGACCGCTGCTTGGCCTGCGGGCGGGGAGATCGCGGTCTTCAGGTTGGCGGTGGCCAGCTTGCCGCCCGCATCCAGCGCTGCGGCGCCGGTGATCCGCAGGGCGTTGGTGCGCAGGACCAGCGTATCCAGCGTCACAGCGCCGCTGCCTTCGCGCAGGCCTTTGACGTTCAGGCGCAGGCCGGGGCCAAAGAACGGCCGGTGCACCGGCGGCAGCAGCACGTCGATGTTGCCGCCCAGATCGGCGGAAAACCCGATGTCGCGCGGCGTTTCCGGCGCGGAATCTGCAGGCAGGGGACGGGCTGCCAGCACCACCTGGCCGCCCAGCCGCTCGGTGCCATTGGTGCTGAAGGCGATATCGGCGGTGAAATCCGTGACCGGGCCGCTGCCCTTGGCGGTCAATTGCAAGTCGGGGTTTCCGGGCAGGTCCAGCCCGCGCGAAATCAGTCCGCCTGCAGCCTCATCCACCGACAGATCCAGGGTGATCTGCTGGGTTTCATTGGCATAGGCGGCCTGCAGCCGGATGTGGTCGCCGGGCTTGTCCAGCCGCGCGGCCTCCAGCTTGGTGTCCAGCGTGCCATCCGCCAGTTTCAGCGACCCCTCGACCCGCAGGCTTGCCGCGGTGCCGGCCAGTTCCGCGCCCAGTTCGATCCGCGCTGCCTTGATCTGCCCCAGTTCGATGGCCACCGGCAGCTCCGGCAGGGCAAAGGGTGTGGTTTCGGCCTCCGGCAGCTCCGGGTCCGGCGGCAGCGGCTCCGGCGCGCGCGCCACCTCGATGCGCTCGGCTGACAGTTCATTGACCGAGAACCGTCCGCGCAGCAAATCCAGCCGGTTCCAGTCCAGCACCGCGCCCTCGACGGTCAGCCAGATGCCGTCCTCGTCAGCCACGGTGATCTTCTTGATCTTGGCCTCAGAGGAAAACGCGCCCTCCAGGCCGCTCACGCTGATATAGCGGCTGTCGCCGGACAGGGTGTCCTCAAGGAAATCAACCAGCAGCCCGCCGGCATCCTCTTCGGTGGTTTCCTGCGCCGCAACCGGTGCTACGGTCAGGCCCAGTGCGAGCGTATAGCCAAGAAGCTGTCTCAAAACGCCTGTCCTATCCCGATATAGAATTGCAGCCCGTCCTCGGAGCCGCCGTCCACCGGATAGGCAAGGTCGAGCCGGATCGGGCCGATGCCAGCAACGTCATAGCGCACGCCGATGCCCGCGCCCGCATGGCGCGCGGAAGAGCCGGAGACGAAACTGTCCGCGTCGACAAAGCCGAGGTCGTAAAAGCCGACCAGAGAGATCTTGTCGGTGACCTTGCCGCGCACTTCGGCGGACAGGGCGGCAAAGCTGCGCCCGCCCGCAGTGCCGCCGTTGGCCGGCACCCCCAGCGACTGGTATTCATGCCCGCGCACGGTGCCCGCACCGCCGGAGAAGAACAGAAGAGTTGGGGAGATTTCGCTGAGCGACGGCCCCACGACTGAGCCCAGCTGCATGCGGCCCGCCAGCACGATCCGGTCCTCCGCGCCCAGCCCGTAATAGGCGCGCCCGTCGGCTTTCACCTGCAGGCCCGACTTGCTGCCGTCAATTCCGATGAAGGGCGTGGCGGCGCCTTGCAGGAAGTAGCCGCTGGCCGGGTTCACCCGGCTGTCGCGGGCGTCATATTCGGCGCGGAACCTGCCTGCCACGTATTTGAACCGGCGCTTGCCGAACACGTCCTCCGCCAGTGTGGAGGAGACGCCAAGGGCGGCCTCGGCATAGAAGGTTTCCGAAAAGGTCCGCCGCGCCCCGATGGCGCCATAGACACGGGTGGCGGTGTAATGCTCTTCATCCAGCCGCTCGGCCTCTGCCAGGTAGAAGATGCTGTCATCGGGGCCCAGTTTTGCGGGCCGGTCCAGCCGCACCGCGATGCGGCCATCGATGTCGTTGCTGCTGCCGATGCCGCTGACCCGCGCCTCAATCCGCAGCTTCTCGGCATTGCCGAACAGGTTGCGGTGCATCCAGCTGCCCGACAGCTCCAGCCCGTCGGAGGAGCTGACCTCAGCGCCAAAGGTCAGGCGGCGGGGCGGCAGGTCCTCAACCTGGGCCACGAAATCGAGGGTGCCGTCCGGGTTCGGCTGTTCCGCCTCGCGCAGGACAACGCTGGAGAACGTGCCGGTGCGCCGCAGCCTTGTGGCAGACTTCGAAATCAGGTCGGGGTGGAAGTCTTCTCCCGCCGGGAACCCGGCGATGCGGCGGATGGCGTCTTCGGTCACGGCCGTATCGCCAGTGATCCGCATCTGCCCGAAGCGCAGTTTCGGCCCCGGTGCCAGGTGCAGCCGGGCATCCAGCCGCGCCTGCAGGTGATTGGCGGTGATGTTCTGCTCCGAAACCTCCGCCTTGGCATGGCCGCTGCGGCGCCAGGCGCGGACACCGGCAATGGCAGCATCGCGGATCACCCCGGTTCCGGCAGGCTTGCCGGGGGCGAATCCCTCGGGGATCTCCACATCGCTGTCTTGCGGGAACGGTGCCAGTTCGGCCCGGCCAAAGGCGAACCGCGGGCCGGGTTTTACGGTGATTTCAACTTTATTTACGGTCTTCGGCGGGTTCAGCGGTTGAATCTGCGCGGCCTCGCGCCCGTCCAGGCGGATGTTCACCACCGGCGAGAAATGCCCGGCATCATAAAGCACCTGGACCAGCGTCCGGTAATCCGACAGCGCGGCTGCCAGCAGTTCCTGCACGCTGGTCTCGCCGCTGGCCGCAACCGAAGCCGACGCGCCGCGCAGCTTTTCCGCAAGGGCCGCGTCCGCACCGGGGGCTTGCAAGGTTGCTTCGGCCGCGTTGCCCGGCAGCGCCGGCAGGGTCAGGAGACTGAAGGCGAGAGCGCACGCCAAGGGGCGCGGGCGAAAGGGAAAATTCATGTCTGCTCCGGCAGCGGGCGTAAAATTGCCGCCTGACCCCGGCTGAGGCCCAGGCGTTCCAAAGCAAGCCTAGCACGGGAAAATTGAGGGATGGAACCGGCAAAGCGGCGGCAATCCGCCGGCGTCCGGCAACGGCGGATTGCCGCGCATGGGCGGCGGGGCTGCGGCGGCAGCCAATCAGCATTGGAAAGCGGAACGGGGTATGTGATAAGTTAAACCAGCTCCAGCGGGTATCCCGCCGGAGCTGTCACTGTTTAACAAAGAACAAGAGCAACGTCAGGCGCAGCCACCACTCACAACGCAGCCAGCCTGACTGGAATGATACCACGCATGATTTTACTGTCCATATAATTGTCAGTTTGATAAAGTTGTGTGGTATCATTTCACCCTGGCCCTGCCGGGGCGCGGTTTATGAGGATCCGGGAGAGCGGTTTTGGACCGGTTGAGACCAATTTTCGAACTTCGCGACATGCTTCACCAGATGGAGCGTGATCTTGGCCTGGACCGCCTGAGCCGGTCAGAGCGGGATGTGCTGCTGGCGGCCAATGCGCTGACAAAGACGCCGGGCGAGGCGGTGCAATCCGAACAGATCCGCAATCACCGGCTGGTCAAGGGGCTCGCCCAGGCCACCTTCCACCGCACGCTCAAGTCGCTGCTGGAGCTGGGGCTGATCAAGCGGGCCGGCGGCAGCAAGGCCAAGCATTACGTGGTGAGTTTCAATCCTGCGGCAAAGTGACGGCGCCGCACCGGTCCTGCATTCCGCGGATTGCAGGTTTTCCCGCTCCCGTCTAAAGGGAGCGGCATGAGACGAGTTTTGCAGCTGTTTGCTGGCCTTCAAAGTTTTGCGGTGATCACCGCCGCTTATATCATCTGCCACGGCCTCACTGCCTGGGTTGTGACCCCCGTGCAGGGGGTGTTCCTGCCGGAAATCACGGTCTTTGCCAGCCTGGTCTACCTGCCCCACGGGGTGCGGGTGCTGGCGGTCTGGCTGCTGGGATGGCGTGCGGTGCTGCCGCTGGCCGCCGGCGCGTTCCTGTCGGAACTGATTTTCACCGACGACGGCGTGCGGCAGGTGATGGAGCCGGTGCTTCTGCAATCCATTGCCGTGAGCGCGGTTTCAGCCTTTGCGGCCTTTGAAATCGCGGGGATGTTCGGCTGGACCCTTTATGCCGGCCAGTCGCGGCGGATTTCCTGGACCAGCCTGCTTGCTATTGGCGCGCTTGCCTCGCTGATCAACTCGGCGGGGCAGTCGGTGGTGTTTTCGGGCCTCATCTTTCCCGGCGATCAGATGCCGGTCATGGCGGTCTATGCCGCGGGCGATCTGATCGGCCTTGCTGTCTGCATGCTGGCGCTGACGCTGATCTTCCGCTGGCTGCGCCTGGCCGGCAAGCGGCGCTGCCCGCAGGAATAGCAAAGCCCGCCAAAGGCGGGCTTGCAGCCGGGGCGGTGGACAAGGGATTACCCGGCCATCAGCCGCGCCACATCCAGCATCCTGGCGGAGAACCCCCATTCGTTGTCATACCAGCCGAAGACCCGCACTTGGCTTTCTCCGGCCATGCGGGTTTCCGGCCCGGCAATCACCAGCGATTCAGGCCGCGCCCGCAGGTCGGAGGAGACCAGCGGCATGTCGGTCCAGCCCAGCACCTTGGACGCGGCAACACCCTCGCGCAGGGCGGCGTCGAACTCCGCTGCCTTCATCGGGGTTTTCAGCTGCGCCACAAGGTCCACCGCTGAAACACTGGCCGTCGGCACCCGCACCGCGGCGCCGCTGACCCGGCCTTTCAGATGCGGCAGCACCTCGTCGATCAGATGCATGGCGGAGGTGGTGGTCGGCACCATCGACTGCGCGCCACCGCGCGAGCGCGCGAAATCGCCGCGCGGCGCGTCCACCATCGGCTGCGAGTTGGTGTAGCAGTGGATGGTGGTCATATGCGCGGTGTCGATACCTGCGATGCTGTCCAGCAGTTTGACCAGCGGCGTCAGCCCGTTGGTGGTGCAAGAGGCATTGGAGACGATCCGCGCATCGCCCAGGGTCTCCTCGTTGGCGCCCAGCACCACGGTCAGCTCAGCCGCCGGGGAGGGGCCGGAGATCAGCACCTTGGCAGCGCCCGCCTTCAGACCGCGCTCCGCCACATCGGACGTCCGCGCAATGCCAGTGCATTCCAGCACCAGATCGACGCCGCTCAGGTCCACCTTGGTCAGATCCGGTTCATGGCTGACAGGGATGGACCGGCCCATCACCTGCAGCGCATCGCCGCCATGCTCCACCGGATGGGCAAAAGGGCCAAAGGTGCTGTCGTACTGAAACAGATAGGCACACATGTCCAAGGGTGCGATATCATTGATCCGCACCACTTCGATGCCGTCTCCGCGCGCGGTGGTCAGAATCTGGCGCAGGATGGCGCGGCCGATGCGGCCGAATCCGTTGATAGCAAGTTTCATGGGCAATCTATGGCAGGCGCATTGGCGCCGCTCAATCCGCTGTCCTCCGGAAAATGATCACATTTCCCAAGAGGATGTTTCAGAAAAACCCTGCCAAACCGCGCAAGCGACAGGCATGTTCCTATTTGCGGCAGATCACCCGGGCATAGTAGGTGCCGGTGATGTTGCGCACCATCGTGTCCAGGTTGACGCTGCAGCCGGTAGCGGTGCGAATGGCCCTGACCGCCTGGCGCGCGGTCAGCACCGCGGGCGGGCGGAAGGCCAAATGCTCCAGGTTCATCCGGGTGGCGCTGTAGCGGCCCGGGTCGTCCTCCACCGGGGCCACCACCCAATCGCGGCCCAGCACGGTAACCTGCTTGCCTTCTACGCCCTTGGCCCCGGCAGCCGGGGCCAGCGCAGCGCAAAGTGCCGCTGCCAATGCAGTCTGTTTCATCATCGAAATGCTCCTGCGGAAATCACTGGCCTCAGCCTAGCGCAGGGCAGGGGCTTTGCAAGGTGCTGCTTAGGGTCCTGACCCTAAAGGTGATCCACCGCTTCCGCCTGGCGCAGCTCTGCCGCGCACAGCTGCAGCCCGCGCAGCAGCCGCTCGGCATCCGCCTCCGGCTGCTGGCCCCGCGGCGCAGAACAGCCGGCCACGATTGGCGTCTGGCCGGGCCGCGACACCGGCACCGCATAGCCGGTGATCCCGGACTCGAATTCGCTGTCCGTCAGGCAATACCCCTGCGCGCGGGCGCCTGCCACGCGCTCGAGAATGGCGGCGGGATCGGTCAGCGAGGCCTCTGTGTGGCGCGGAAGGTCCGTTTCTGCCAGCAGCTGGGCAGCCTCGTCCTCCGGCAGCCCGGCCAGCAGCATCCGCCCCAGGCTGGTGTGCGCCAGCGGAATATGCGAACCGGCGGTGAAGCCATAGGTGATGTGACCGTGCTCGACAGTGGATTGCGCCAGCAGCAGCACCCGGCCCTGATCCAGCATCGCCAGCGTCACCTCGATTTCCATCTGCCGGGCGTGGCGGTTCAGAACCGGCTGCACCCGGCGGCCGAACTGGTTGGCCTGCAGGAACCCGCCCGCCAGTGCCAGCACCCGCGGCGTCAGCGACAGCATCCGCCCGTCCTGGCGCAGATAGCCCGCCTGCACCAGCGTCAGCGCGCCCCTGCGGGCGGTGGCGCGGTCCTGGCCGCTGCGCCGGGCAATCTCTGCCAGCGTCATGCTGGGGGTCTCGGCGTCAAACACCGCCAGTACCGCCAGCCCCTTGGCAAAGCTTGACGAAATATTCCTGTCCTGATCTGCCGCTGTCATTACCTGGCCGTCCCGTTCTGTTCCCGTCATGCCGCTGCCCGGCCGGGCATTGTGCGGATGCTGGCAACAATGTTCGCTTTGCGAACGCTGTCAAGGCGCAAAGGCCCCGCAATATCCAGATTGCGCAACGGGTTGCGGCAAAAATGGCTGCTGGCTGGACGGCAGGGCATTTCCGGTGCAATTTCAAGTGGCTCCACACCCGAGAGGCCGCCCATGGCAGAAGATTTCACATCCGGCAAACTGGCCCGTCTGGGGCTGCTGACCCCCGAGGACTGCCGCAAGGCGGCGGAGATCGCGTCGCGCGCCCAGTTCGACGGGATCGAGACGGTGCGGGTGCTGTTCCCCGACCAGCACGGCCTGCTGCGCGGCAAGACGGTGATGGCGGACGCCTTCGCCGGCGTTTTCGATCGCGGCCTCAACGTGCCCGCAACCCTGCTGCTCAAGGATACCTCGCACCGCACCGCCTTCCCGGTGTGGGAGGAGGGCGCGGACCTGGCCGGGCCGATGCAGGGGGCGGGCGATGTGCTGCTGGTGCCGCGCCCGGACACCTGGCGGGCGCTGCCCTGGTCCGGCCATTCCGCCTGGATTTTCTGCACCCCGGTCTACCCGGATGGCCAGCCCATCCCGTTTGCGCCCTGTGCGGTGCTGCAGCGGCAGGTGGAGATGCTGGCCGCGCAGGGCATGGCTGCCACCTTCGGGCTGGAGGTGGAATTTCACCTGTTCGAACTTGCCGATAAATCCGCTGCCCATACGCAAGCCTCCCGCCCCGGCGCCCCGGTGCAGACCCGCAACCTGACGCAGGGCTACCAGTATCTGACCGAAACCCGCTATGGCGAGGTTGAGGGGATCCTGGACCTGCTGCGCCGCAACGCTCAGAAACTGGGCCTGCCCGTGCGCTCGGTGGAAATCGAAATGGGCCCCAGCCAGGTCGAGTTCACATTTGCCCCCGACAGTGCCATGGCGCAGGCGGATGCGATGGTGATGTTCCGCACCATGGTCAAGGAGGTCTGCGCCCGCAATGGCCTGCACGCCAGCTTCATGGCCAAGCCGCGGCTGGACAACGCCATGGCCAACGGCTGGCACGTCCACCAGTCGCTGCAGGAACTGGCCACCGGACGCAACCTGTTCATGCCGGAAACCGCCGGAATGCTCAGCCCGCCTGCTAGCGCCTGGATGGCTGGTCTGCTGAAATACGCGTCCGAGACCTCCTTGCTGATCGCGCCCACGGTGAACAGCTACAAACGTTACCTGCCGTTCCAGCTGGCCCCCAGCCGCATCGGCTGGGGCGAGGACAACCGCGGCGCCATGCTGCGCGCGCTGATGCAGCCCCATGACCCCGCCAGCCGGATTGAGAACCGCGCCCCGGACAGTTCCGCCAACCCCTATTACGCGCTGGCCGCCCAGATCATCGCGGGCGCGGCGGGCATCCGCGAAGGTCTGGAGGCCCCGAAACCCACCCTGTCGCCTTACAGCGAAGACGCCGACCGCCTGCCGCGCTCGCTGGGCCAGGCGCTGGAAGGGTTCGCAGGCTCAACCCTGTGCCGCGAGGCGCTGGGCGCGGAGACCGCAGACTACCTGCTGCAGCTCAAGACCTTTGAGTGGGAACGCTACCTCGATACCGTCAGCGAATGGGAGCAGGCGGAGTATTTCAACCTGTTCTGAAGCCCCGGAGGGCTGCAAAATCTCAGCCTCCGGGTGATTTGCCGTCTTGATCGGCAGCCCCGCCCGTTGATACCGTATACCCGCGTATGCGAGGGGGCTCCCTTGCCATGTGCGGCGCCATTTCCGGCGGCCAGAGACATTGAAACCCACGCCTCTTCGAAGGAAAACACCCCAATGAAATACACCGAGGAACACGAGTGGCTGCTGCCCGAGGGCGACCTGATCACCGTCGGCATCACCGCCCACGCCGCCGAGCAGCTGGGCGAGGTTGTCTATGTCGAGCTGCCCGAGCCGGGCACCGAGGTGTCCAAGGATGACGAGATCGTGGTGATTGAGTCGGTCAAGGCCGCCTCCGACATCCTCGCCCCGCTGGACGGCGAGATCGTCGAGGTGAACGAGGCGCTGGCCGACGATCCCGGCAAGGTGAACGACGACCCCGAGGGCGGTGCCTGGTTCTTCAAGATGAAGCCTGCGGACCTGTCGCCGATGGACGATTACATGGATGAGGCCGGCTACAAGGATTTCATCGGCTGATCCGGCTGCCCTGTCGAAATCCGCCTTGTTTCCTGCGGGAAACAAGGCGGTGCCTCCGCCGGGGTAATTCAGGTCAGAAAGAAGCAGAGGCGCGCTGCCGCGCCTGCTCAGTACCCCCGCTCACGGTCCACTTCGTGCAGCAGGTCTTCGCCCGCTTCCAGCCGCCGCAGGTTTTCCACCACGTCCTTCAGCGCATCACCCAGGTGCCAGCCCGACACATGCGGGGTAATGGTGACCTGCGGATGCGCCCACAGCGGGCTGTCCGCGGGCAGGGGTTCCTTGCTCACCACATCCAGTACCGCATGGCCGGGCGTGCCCGTGTCCAGCGCCGCGAGCAAGGCCGGTTCATCCACCAGATCGCCGCGGCCTGCATTGATCAGCACCGCGCCGGGCTTCATCGCTGCAAGCCTCTCCGCGTTCATCAGCTGCCGGGTGGCGGGGGTGGAGGGCAGGATCGCACAGACATAATCGCATTCGCCCAGCATCTGCGGCAGCGCCGCTGCGCCATGGCGGCAGTCCACGCCCTCGATCTCCTTGGGCGAGCGGCTCCAGCCCAGAACCCGGAACCGGAGGCTGCGCATCAGCCGCGCCGTCATGCCGCCGATATGGCCCAGTCCCAGAACACCCACGGTGCTCTCCTGCGGGCGTTTTGGCGCCAGCGGTTCCCAGGCGCTGCGGGACTGCGAGGCGGCATGGGCCAGCATATTGCGCTGATCGCGCAGCACATAGGCCAGGCAGAACTCCGCGATCTCATGCGCAGGTTCCAGCGGGCGCAGCCGGGCCACGCGCACATGCGGTGCCAGGCTGGGGTGCGCCACGATGGTGTCTACCCCGGCACCCAGTTTCTGCACCAGCTTCAGGTTCGGCAAATGCGCCGGCAGATCGCCCTTCAGGGCAGAGACCGCCAGCACCGTGATGTCGTCCAGATTGCCGGGGGCAGAGACCGGCCGGATATCGGCACCGGGCGCCATCGCCCGCAGTTCCTCCGCCAGCTGTTCCTCGGTGTACCAGCCGTCGTGGCCGATGCTGATCAGCATTGCCATATGCGTTCCTCCCCGCCGCCGCGTCCCATTGCGGGACTAAGCCACGGTTTGCCCGCAAACGGAAGGTGGTAATCGCGGCCTCAGTCCAGCCGCCGCACCAGGATCTGATTGCCTTCGCCGCGCTTGGTCTCAAACAGTTTCAGCGTGGCAATCAGGTCGCTCAGCTTGCGCTGGCCATAGCTGCGGGTGTCGAAGTCTGGAAACGCAGCGGTGACATACTGGCCGATCTGGCCCAGGGTGAACCATTCGTCCTCCTGACCGATCGCGTCCATTGCCCGCAGCACCAGCTTGGTAGGGTCCGCGAGCTCCGATGGCGCGTTGCCGTTGCCCTCTTCTTTCTTTGGCTTGGCCTTCGCCTTGGCCGGCTCCTCCAGCAGGTTCTCCACATAGATGAAGCGCTTGCAGGCCTGCACAAAGGCGGCAGGCGTCTTGCGCATGCCCATGCCGAACACATCCACCCCCTGTTCGCGGATGCGGCTGGCCAGCCGGGTGAAATCGCTGTCCGAAGAGATCAGCACGAACCCGTCAAAGCGGCCGGAATGCAGGATGTCCATTGCGTCGATCACCAGCGCAATGTCAGAGGCGTTCTTGCCGGTGGTATTGGCAAACTGCTGATGCGGCACGATCGCCAGCGCCGCCAGCTTCTCTTTGTTCCAGCCCTGAGGGCCCCCGCCGGCAAAGTCGCCGTAGATGCGCCGGATGCTGGCCTCGCCAAAGGAGGCGATCTCCTCGAACATCGCCTCGGCGTATTTTGCGGAAATATTGTCGGCGTCGATCAGCACGGCCAAGAGCGGCGGTTTGGTTGCAGCTGGCATTCAGGGGTCTTGCCTCATGTTATTGGGCAGGCTTGCAGCGCGGGGAGAGGTGCGCTTCCAGGCAGCTGCCGGTCCGGTGTTTGCCGGGAAAGTATGAAATACCCTTGTGGCGATTCAATGGCGGCCCGGTCAGGAAACCGCCCGATGCACAAGGTGGTGCACAGGAGGTGCACAGGGGGTGTACGGATGCCACCCCGCTTCGGAGGTCAGGCAAAGGGATCGTCCGGGTAGCCCACCCGGGCAAGATACAGGCCATGGCCCGGGCACACCGGTCCGCAGGCTGCGCGGTCGCAGGCCTCCAGCGCGGCCTTCACATCCGCCGGTTCCCAGGCCCCGGCGCCCACCCGTTCCAGCGTGCCCACAAAGCTGCGGACCTGGTTGTGCAGGAAGCTGCGGGCGCGGACATGGAAATGGATTTCCGGCCCGGAGAAGCCCTGCACCCGCTCCACCCGCAGTTCATCCAGCGTCTTGACCGGGCTGGCCGCCTGGCAGATCGAGGAACGGAAGGTGGTGAAATCATGCTTTCCAATCAGGTGCTTGGCGGCTTCCTGCATGGCGTTCGCATCCAGATCATGGCTGATCTGCCAGACCTGGCCCGCGTCATGGGTGGCCGGTGCGCGGCGGATCAGGATGCGGAACAGATACTGCCGCTCCACGGCTGAGAACCGTGCGTGCCAGTCCCCCTCCACCCGGGCACAGTCCACGATGGCGACCGGATCGGGCTTCAGATGGTAATTCAGCGCTTCCGACAGGCGGAACGGGTCCCACTCCTTGGCCATGTCGCAATGGGCAACCTGTCCCAGCCCGTGCACGCCGGTATCTGTGCGCCCGGCCGCAGCGATGGTGTGCTCCCCAGGCTCCAGCCGCGCCAGCGCTGCCTCGATCGCACCCTGCACCGACGGCAGGTCCTTCTGCCTTTGCCAGCCGGCAAAAGGCTTCCCGTGATATTCGACTTTCAAAGCAAAACGCGGCATGGACGGGCACCTAGCAACAGGGCCGGGCCGGGGCAAGCCCCGTGTGCGCTCTGGTATCCGGGCGGGATGCTGCCTATCTTGTCAGCAGCAAGAACAGAGCAGGATCAGGGCCTTGGTGATAACCTCCCTTGCAGACGGGGTGATGAGCGGGGTGGAGAGCGCCGCCAGCGGCCTTTCCGCGGCGCTGTTCGACCGGCCGGTCCGGCTGGGGGTCACCGGGCTGGCGCGTTCCGGCAAGACGGTATTCATCACCTCGCTGGTCGCCAACCTGATGGACCGGGGCCGGATGCTGCAGCTCGGCGCAGCGCGCGAGGGCCGGATCGAGGCCGCCTTCCTGCAGCCCCAGCCCGACGACACCGTGCCGCGGTTCGACTATGAAAACCACCTCGCGGCGCTGACCGGGCCGTCACCCCATTGGCCGGACAGCACAAGGGCGGTTTCCGAGCTGCGTCTCAGCCTGAAGGTGCGGCCCGCAGGCCTCCTGGCGGGCCTGCAGGGGCCGCGCACACTGCATTTGGATATTGTCGACTATCCCGGCGAATGGCTGCTGGATCTGGCTTTGCTGGACAAGACCTACGCCGAGTGGTCTGCAGATGTGCTGTCCCGCATTGCCAGCCGTCCGCAGGCGGACCGCTTCCTGGCAGAGCAATCCAAGGCTGTCCCCGCAGGGACGCATGACGAGCTGCAGGCGCAGGCGCTTGCCGCGGCCTTCACGGATTACTTGACCGCCGCCCGCGCGGCAGGGTTCTACGACTGCACACCGGGCCGTTTCCTGCTGCCCGGAGATCTGGAAGGCTCGCCGGTGCTGACCTTCGCCCCGCTGCCACCGGAGGCCGGCGCCCCGCTGCCACCGGAGGCCGGCGCCCCGCGCGGCAGTCTCTGGCGCGAGATGGAGCGGCGTTACGAAGCCTATAAATCCAAGGTCGTGAAGCCGTTCTTCCGCGACCATTTCGCCCGTATCGACCGGCAGGTGGTTCTGGTGGATGCGCTCTCGGCGATCCATTCCGGCCCGCAGGCGGTAGAGGATCTGCGCCATGCGATGACGGATATTCTCAGCGCCTTCAAACCGGGCCGCAACCATTTCCTGACCCGGCTGCTGGGCGGCAAGCGGGTGGAGAAGATCCTGTTTGCCGCCACCAAGGCTGACCATCTGCACCATGCCCAGCACCCGCAGATGACCGCCATCATTGAGGCGCTGACGCGCGAGGCGCAGGACCGGGCCCGCTTTGCCGGTGCTGAGACCGCTGCACTGGCGATCGCTTCACTGCGCACCACAACGGAAGAAATACGACTGCACAATGGCGCCGAGCTGCCCTGTGTGCGCGGCACCTTGCTGGAGAGCGGCAAGCAGGCGGCCTTCTACCCCGGCGACCTGCCGCGGGACCCGGCGCAGCTGCTCACTCCCGCACGGCAAGGCGCTGAACGATGGCTGGAAGGCGATTATCAGGCGATGGCCTTCGCGCCCGCGCCGCTCACGCTGAAACACGGCAGCGGCCCGCCGCATATCCGCCTGGACCGCGCCGCAGACTTCCTGATCGGAGATGCCCTGTGACCCTTGCCTTGCGTCCAGCCACGCCTCTCGATGCGGGGGCAACCGGTGATATTCTTTACCGCTTCCAGCAGGATACCGCCTGGATGCCCAAGCTCTATTCATCGGCCCAGACGATCATGTTCTGCGGCATGATGATCGACCGGGGCTGGGTCACCGTCGCTGTGCGAGAGGGGACGGTACTGGGTTTCCTGGCCCGCAAGGAGCAGGAGGTCTGCTCTCTCTATCTCGCATCCGGGGCTTGTGGGCAGGGCGCGGGAAAGAGGCTGCTGGATGCGGCCAAGGCGGCCGCGCCACGGCTGGTGCTGAACACTTTTGCCGCCAACACAAGGGCGCAGCGGTTTTATCTGAGGGAGGGGTTTGCCGAGGTTGCCCGCGGCGATGGCTCCGGCAATGAAGAGGGCCTGCCCGACATCGCCTATGAATGGCGGGCCCTGCGGGAGGCCGCGGCATGAGCAGCAAACCGGTCCTGTTTGATCTGGAGGAGGAGGGCGCCGCGCCGCCCGTGGCCGAGGCGCCGCCGGTGCCCGATCCCGCACCGCTGGCAGCCCCGCCAACGGCCATGGAGCAGGCCGCCCGCATTGCTGCGCGCCGCCCCTCGCGGCTGGCCCGCTGGTTCTGGGCATTGCTGGTTGCCGTCATTGGCGCCATGGCCTCCGTCGCGGCCTGGGATTTTGCCGCCGGGCTGATTGCGCGGGTGCCGCTGCTGGGCTGGGCCGTCACCGCAGGTCTGGCGCTGCTCCTGCTGCTGGCGCTGGCCATGGCCTTGCGCGAACTGGCCGCACTTTCCCGGCTGCGCCGCGTCGATGCGCTGCGCCATCAGGCAGCTGAGGCCGCCGGTCTGGCCGCTGCGCGTGCCTTCACCACCCGGCTGGGGGCTTTCTACAGCGGGCGCGAGGATCTCGCCTGGCATCAGGCCCGGCTGGCAGAGCGGCAGGCCGAAGTGATGGACGGCGACGCGCTCCTCCTGCTGGCGGAGGAGGAACTGCTGGTGCCGCTCGATGCCTTGGCCCTGCGCGAGGTGGAGGCTGCGGCCCGCCAGGTCGCCACGGTGACGGCGCTGGTGCCAATGGCGCTGGCGGATATCCTGACGGCACTGGTGTCCTCGCTCAGGATGATCCGCCGGGTCGCAGGCATCTATGGCGGCCGCCCCGGGTTCTTCAGCTCCTGGCGGCTGACCCGCGCGGTGCTGGCGCATCTGGCCGCTACCGGCGCGGTGGCCGCTGGCGATGACCTGCTGGAGCCGGTGCTGGGCGGGTCTGTGCTGTCCAAACTCTCCCGCCGCTTCGGCGAGGGGCTGGTCAACGGCGCCCTGTCCGCCCGCGTCGGCATCGCCGCGATGGAGGTCTGCCGCCCGATGCCGTTCTCGCCGCAGCACAAGCCCAGCACCCGCAAGGTGGTGCAGCGGGCGCTGACGGGATTGTTTTTCAAGGAGAAGTGACGCGCGCCTCAAGCTCATGCGCAGCATGAGCCATGCCCAAGGCCGCCAGGGCGTGCAAACGCCTGCGGGCGTGGGAGCCCCGGTCCGGGGGATCAGAACAGCTGCGGCGGCTGGTTCTTGGGCTGGCGCATGGCCACCACGCCGGTGCGGAAACCCTCGCCGATGCGGTCAGCCAGGGCTCCCCATTGCAGCGCGGTGCGCTCGGGCAGCTCCGCCCGCAGCACCTGGTGGAACAGCCCCAGCCACAGCGGGAAATGCTCTGCCTTCACATCGGGGCGTGAGACGTGCACCCGCATCGGATTGCCGCTGTAGCTGCGCTCGCGCAGGATGGCATTGCGCCAGAAGTCTGCGATCTTTTCCTCATGCTCCGGCCAGTCGGTGACATGGGCGGCAAACACCGGACCCAGCACATCGTCCGCACGCACCTGCATGTAAAACACGGCAACAACGCGGGAAATCTCCTCTGCGGTGATCTCGAACCGCGCCAGCGGGTTTTGTGTTCCGGTGTCTGTCATTGTCTGCTCCGGCCTGCCATCTGCCGCTAGATATGCTGAAGCAGAGACCAACGGAAGGGGGCGTCTCTGACGCAGCGCTTGTTCAAGCCTCTGCTGGCGCCTGCTGCGGCTGCCGTTATGGTGAGCGGGAGATTTGGCAAAAAGGTATTCATTGATGGCGGAGAGCGCAAAGCGCGTGCTGGTTCTGGGCGCCTGCGGGTTTATCGGGGCTGAGGTGGTATGCGCCCTGCGGGCCGCTGGAATGCATGTGACCGGCCTGGGCCGCAGCGCCGTGCAGGCTGCCCGGGTGCTGCCGGGTGTGCCGTTTGTGCAGGGCGACTTGCTGCAGCTTTTGCAGCCCGAAGAGTGGGTGCCGCTGCTGCAGGGCGCGGACGCCGTGGTCAACTGCGTCGGCATTCTGCAGGATATGGCGCCGGGCGAGCTGGAGGCCGTGCATCACACGGCCATTGCTGCCCTGGGGGTGGCTTGTGCAGAGCGGAACATCGCCGTGGTGCAGATTTCAGCGGCCGGGGCAGGTCCGGATGCCGGGACAGAGTTCATGCGCAGCAAGGCGCGCGGGGATGCCGCCTTGCGGGCCGCTGGTGTGCCGCTGCGGATCCTGAAGCCGGGGCTGGTGATCGGGCAAAATGCCTATGGCGGCACGGGTCTGCTGCGGATGCTGGCGGCGGTGCCCTTGGTGCAGCCCGTGGCGCTGGCAGGCGCGCCGGTGCAATGCATCGGCATGGCCGATCTGGCCGCGGCGGTGGTTGCCGCGCTGCGGGGGGAGCTGCTGCAAGGCACATTTGATCTGGTGGAGGATCAGCCGCAAACCCTGGCGGAGGTGCTGGCAGAGACCCGGGCGTGGCTGGGGTTTGCCCCGGCGGGCTGGCTGCTGCGTTTGCCGGACTGGCTGCTGCCGCCGGTGGCGGGATGTGCTGACGCATTGGGGCGGCTGGGCTGGCGTTCCCCGCTGCGATCCACCGCAATGGCCGAAATCCGGAGCGGTGTGCGCGGCGATCCCGCACCGTACCGGGCCGTCATGGGGCAGGGGATTGCCTCGCTCAAGGCCATCTATCAGCCGCTGCCTTCGGGACGCGCCCAGCGGCTGGACGCGCGGATGGCGCTGCTGATGCCGGCCGCTGTCGCGGTACTGAGCCTGTTCTGGCTGGCCTCGGGCCTGATCGGCCTTTGGCAGCTGGAGGCTGCCGCCAAGGTGCTGACGGATGCAGGCTGGGGCAGCCTGCCGGCGAAAGCCAGCGTCGCCTTCTGGTCGCTGGCCGACATCGCCCTGGGGCTGGCAATCCTGTGGCGGCCCTGGGCGGCGCGGGCCTGCCTGGGGATGGCAGCGGTTTCGCTGATCTACCTGGCTGCAGCCACGGCGGTCACTCCGCAGATGTGGGCGGATCCGCTGGGGCCGCTGGTCAAGGTGCTGCCGGGGCTGCTGCTGGCGCTGATCACCCATCAGCTGCTGCAGGAGCGCTGAGATGGACCTGGACCTTGCCTTGCGCTGGCTGCATGTGATCGGCGCCTGCGTGCTGCTGGGAACCGGTGCGGGCATCGCCTTTTTCATGCTGATGGCACACCGGACACGGGATGCCGCACTGATTGCCCACACCGCCAGCGTGGTGGTGGCGGCCGACCTCCTGTTCACCGCCACAGCGGTGATAGCGCAGCCAATCACCGGCGGGCTTCTGGCCTGGCGGTTGGGCTGGCCGCTGAGCGCCGGCTGGCAGGCGCTGTCGCTGGGGCTTTATGTTCTGACCGGAGCGTTCTGGCTGCCGGTGGTCTGGATCCAGCTGCGGCTGCGCAATCTGGCGCGCGCGGCAGCACAGGCAGGTGAAGAATTGCCAGCGCGCTATCACCGCCTGTTCGCGGTCTGGTTTGCCTGCGGCATTCCCGCCTTTGCTGCGGTGCTGATGATCCTCTGGCTGATGCTGGCGCGTCCGGATCTGGGTATCTGGCTGGTACGTTAGTTCTTAGTTATTGCCTGGCCGCAGGCCGGGCAGCGCCCGCCCCGTGCGGAACGGGCACTGCCCTCATCACAATGCGGCGCATCTGCCGCTTTACCCTGCCGCAGCCCCGTCCTATAAGGCGCTTCATGTCCCTATTCGCGGCCATCATTATTCGAATTATATCCCCGGCGCTCTGAAACCATTGAGCCGCCGGGCAAAGGCGCTTGAGCCATCGCGCCGAACCGAATATCCCCATTTCCGACCTTGATCATCCAAAGGACGCCCCCGATGTGCGCCGACACGCCCCAGACGCCTGACTACAAAGACACCCTGAACCTGCCGAAAACCGATTTCCCGATGCGCGCAGGCCTGCCCAAGCGCGAGCCTGCCTGGTTGGAGCGCTGGGCCGAGATCGGCGTCTACGACAAACTCCGCGACAAGGCCGCCGCGGCCAAGGGCGGCGACGCGGAACGCAAGCCCTTCACTCTGCATGACGGCCCGCCCTACGCCAACGGCCACCTGCACATCGGCCACGCGCTGAACAAGACCATCAAGGATATGATCGTCCGCTCCCATCAGATGATGGGGTTTGATGCGCGTTATGTGCCGGGCTGGGACTGCCACGGCCTGCCCATTGAGTGGAAGATCGAGGAGCAGTACCGCAAGAAGGGCAAGAACAAGGACGCGGTGCCGGTTGTGGAATTCCGCCAGGAGTGCCGCGCATTCGCCGACAGCTGGGTCGATATCCAGCGCGAAGAGTTCAAGCGCCTGGGCATCACCGGCAACTGGGATGATCCTTATCTGACCATGAACTACCACGCCGAGGCGGTCATTGCCGACGAGTTCATGAAATTCCTGATGAACGGCACGCTCTATCAAGGCTCCAAGCCCGTGATGTGGTCGCCGGTCGAGAAGACTGCGCTCGCCGAGGCCGAGGTGGAGTACCACGACAAGGAAAGCTTCACCATTTGGGTGAAGTTCAAGGTGGCGGACCCCGTAGGCGGCGAAGGGGCAGAGCTCCAGAACCGCGATTTGGTTGGTGCCCAGGTGGTGATCTGGACCACCACCCCCTGGACCATCCCGTCGAACAAGGCTGTGGTTTATGGTGCTGACATCGCTTATGGCCTCTATGAAGTCACCGGCACCCCGGATGAATGCTGGGCCGCCGTGGGTGACAAGTACATCCTGGCCGACAATCTGGCGGCTGAGGTGTTCAAGCGCGCGCGCCTGAGCGAAGACCAATATACGCGGGTTCGTGATGTTGACCCTTCGACAATTTCTGGCCTCACCCACCCGCTGGCAGGCACCGAAGGCTCAAATGGCGAATGGGACGAACCGCGCGACTTCCGCGCCGCGCCTTTCGTGACCGACACCGAAGGCACCGGCTTTGTCCACTGCGCACCCAGCCACGGGATGGAGGAATTCGAGCTCTACCGTGACCTTGGCATGCTGGAGCAAATGATCACCTATAACGTGATGGACGACGGCGGTTTCCGCGCCGATCTGCCCTTCTTTGGCGGCACCTACATCCTGAACCGCAAGGGCGGCGAGGGCGATGCCAACAAGAAGATCATCGACAAGCTGGTTGAGGTTGGCGGCCTCTTGGCGCGCGGCAAGATCAAGCACAGCTACCCGCATTCCTGGCGCTCCAAGGCGCCGATCATCTACCGCAACACGCCGCAGTGGTTTGCCTCTGTCGACCGTAAGATGGACGACGGCATGGATGAGATGGGCGATACCATCCGCGAACGTGCCCTGCGCTCGATCGACGAACTGGTCAAGTGGTGGCCGCAAACCGGCCGCAACCGCCTGCATTCGATGATCGAAAGCCGCCCCGACTGGGTGCTGAGCCGCCAGCGCGCCTGGGGCGTGCCGCTCACCTGCTTCACCAAAAAAGGCGCGCTGCCGACCGATGCTGACTTCCTCTTGCGCAATGAAGAGGTGAACAAGCGCATCGTTGCGGAGTTCGACGCGCACGGCGCCGACGTCTGGTACGAGGATGGTTTCAAAGCGCGGGTGCTGGGTAACTCCGTGGACCCGGATGACTACGATCAGGTGTTCGACGTGCTGGACGTGTGGTTCGACAGCGGCTCGACCCATGCCTTTGTGCTGCGCGACCGCGAAGACGGCACCGAGGACGGCATCGCCGACGTCTACATGGAAGGCACCGACCAGCACCGCGGCTGGTTCCACTCCTCGCTGTTGCAGGCCTGCGGCACCAAGGGCCGGGCGCCCTACCGCAATGTGGTGACCCACGGCTTCACGCTGGACGAAAAGGGCATGAAGATGTCCAAGTCGCTGGGCAACACCATCGTGCCGGAAGAGGTCGTCAAACAGTACGGCGCCGACATCCTGCGCCTGTGGGTGGCCCAGACCGATTACACCGCCGACCAGCGGATTGGGACGGAGATCCTGAAAGGCACCGCCGACAGCTACCGCCGCCTGCGCAACACCATGCGCTTCATGCTGGGCTCCCTGGGCGACTTCAGCGAGGATCAACGGGTTGACCCGGCGGATATGCCGGAGCTGGAACAGTGGGTGCTGCACCGCCTGGCCGAGCTCGACCACAAGGTCCGCACCGGCTATCAGACCTTTGATTTCCAGGGCGTGTTCTCGGCAGTGTTCAACTTTGCCACCGTGGACCTGTCTGCCTTCTACTTCGACATCCGCAAGGACGCGCTCTACTGCGATGGCGACACCCTGAACGCCCGCGCGGCCCGCACCGTGCTGGACATCCTGTTCCACCGCCTGACCACCTGGCTGGCGCCGATCCTGGTCTTCACCATGGAAGAGGTCTGGCTGGAGAAGTACCCGGGTGAGGGCAGCTCCGTGCATTTGCAGGACATCCCGGTGACGCCTGCCGACTGGCTGAATGAGCCGCTGGCAGCCAAGTGGTCCAAGATCCGCCAGGCCCGCCGGGTGGTGACCGCAGCACTGGAAGTGCAGCGGACCGACAAGGTGATCGGTGCCTCGCTGGAGGCCGCGCCGGTTGTGCATGTGCGCGACGGCGAGGCACTGGCGGCGCTGCAATCGGTGAACTTTGCCGATGTCTGCATCACCTCGGATATCCAGCTGACAAACGACCCGGCCCCCGCCGAAGCCTTCCGCATGCCGGAAGTGGACGGCGTGTCGGTGGTGTTTGAAAAGGCAGACGGCGGCAAATGCCAGCGCTGCTGGAAGATCCTGCCGGATGTCGGCAGCCACGGGCACGAGGGCGTCTGCGGCCGCTGCGACAGCGCACTGGGATAAACCCCGTCTCACCCTTTAATTGCATGCAACGCCCAGCCTGACCGCTGGGCGTTGTCATTTTTGCGCTATTGTTGCGTCATTTTCCACACGCTATCCGAGAAATGCCTTGTGTTTGCCTGCGGTGGATTCCTCTAGATGTTGACCGGTTTTCCACAATTGGTTAAGAATTCGTTAATTCCATGTAGATTTTTACGTCATTTCAGAAAATGGCATGGGGCAGGGGGCAAATTTCAATGCTGAAGCTGAAAGCGGATGCGCAGCCGGCGGCCGAGCCTGGCAAAGCGCGCGGCGCGGCAATCCGGATTGACGGGGTGTCGGCACCAAAGAATATCAAAATCGGTTTGGTCGCCGCCAGCGCGGGGCCGGTCAAGGCAAAGCCCGCGGCTGCTGCGGCTGCCGGCACCGCCAAGGAGGCCAGCCCGGTCTGCGCTGTGAAACCCGCCCCCGCAAAGCCCGAACCGGTCATGGATCCGCAGCCGTTTGCGCCTTTGGGGGCAGACGGCGCCTCTGCACTGCCGAAGCTGGGTCTCGCCGCCGCGGGGCTGGCGGTTGCCTCTGCCATGCTGCTCTACTTCCAGTTCGGCGGCAGTGCGCCAGCAGCGGATCAGCCGGCGGCATCGCTGCAGCCGGCGCAGGCCGCGGCTGAGCTGCCCGCAGGGGCCGCGGCGGCAGCGGGGCTCGACGGCTCTGCGTCCAGCGGCGAGGTTGCACTGGTCGCCCGCATCACCGAAGGCACGCTGGCTGCCCTGCGCAGCAAGCAGGCCCAGCCAGCCGCGGCGGTCCCGGAGACGCCCGTTGCGGCCGCCGAGGGGTCGGCGCTTTACAAGATGGTGGCGACCGCCGCCGCGCAGGGCCAGTCCGCGGCCTATATCGACCAGCTGGTGAACGGCGCCTATGAGCGGCAGGAGATCACCGTTCCGGCAAGCCTGATCGGTGCCGGCGGACGGGTGGATACCGCAACGCTGCTGGCGCTGTTCGTCGGCAACTAAGATCCATCACCTGCGGCGCCGGACAGGCGCCGCCACGCGGGCCGCAGCATTGCCCGCGGACCTCAATCAGCAACAAAACAGCAAGCGCTGCCCGCCAAATCAGCGGATCAAGCGCTGCACACTTCCGGGGGGAACCATGAAAACCTTATTTGCCGCCGCCGCTATCGGGCTGTCCGGCCTGTTCGCCACCGCCGCCGCTGCTGAAACCTGCGGCGGCATCTATACCGTGCAGTCCGGCGACAGCCTGTCGGTGATTGCCGACAAGCTCTACAAGGACGCAGGCAAGTGGAGCGCCATCCATAGCCGTAACATCGACCAGATCGGCCCCAAGCCAGGCGCGATCCGGGTCGGCATGAAGCTCTCGCTGGCCTGCCTCGAAGGCCTGCCGCTGGGCCTGCCAGGCGGCAAGGACATCTCCGCCGCCGCCCCCGCATCTGCGGTGCCGGTCAAGGTCGCGCCGGGCAACGCGGCGGTGCGCCAGAAAATCAACTTGCTGACCGGCGACGACTATGCGCCATTCACCTCCAAGGCGTCGCACAACGGCGGCCTGATCACCGAGGTGGTGAATGCTGCCATGACCCAGGCCGCCCCGGCTGAGGGCTATGCGATCCACTGGGTCAACGACTGGTCCTCGCATTTCGACCCGCTGCTGTCCAACGCGCTGCTGGATCTGGGTTTCCCTTGGTACAAGCCCGACTGCGGCACCATGCCGGACAGTTACCGCTGCCAGAACTTCCACTTCTCCGAACCGATGTTCGAAACCCTGATGCTGCTGTTTGCGCATAAGGACCGGCCGTTTGTGTTCACCAGCGACAGCGACATCGAGGGCAAGACCCTGTGCCGCCCGGCCGGCTACCTGACCTTTGACCTGGATGAGCGCGGCCGCAACTGGATTGCGGAGAAGAAGATCACCCTGAAACAGCCGCACAAGGTGAAGGACTGCTTTGACATGGTGGCCGCCGGCGAGGCGGATGCGGTGGCGATCAATGAATTCACCGGCCGCAGCGTGATGAAGGAAGCGGGCATCGCTGATCAGTTCACCGTGCTGCCGCAGCCGCTGTCGGTGCTGGGAATCTATGTGGTGGTGCACAAGACCCATCCGCGCGCGGATGAAATGCTGGCGATGATCAACAAGGGCCTGCGCTCGATCCAGGAGAACGGCAGCTACCAGACCATCGTCGAAGACCACATGGCCCGGATCTGGGCCGGGTTCTGAGGGAGGATGCCTGTATGAGACGTCTTTTCTCACGCCTCTGCCAGCTGGCCGCCCTGTTCACCCTGGCGCCGGCCGCGGCCTGGGCGATTTGCGACGTGGACTACGTGGCGCAGCCCGGCGACTCGCTGTTCACAATCGCGGAGACCCACTATGGCGACCGCAACCGCTGGACCATGGTTTACTACGCAAACCAGAAACTGCTCGCCGGTGCCACTGTGCTGCCGGGACGCAAGCTGTTCATTCCCTGCATCACCGGCGCCACCGCGCCGGATGCCACGCCGCTGCGGCAGGAAAAGGCAGAGCTGACGCTGCTCACCGGCAGCGGCTACGGCCCCTTCACCGACCGCGGCTTGCCCGGGCAGGGGATGGTAACGGAGCTGATCAACGCCGCGCTGGAACTGGCGCCCGCGCCGGTCAGTTATTCCGTCAGCTGGGAGGACGACTGGTCCAAACATCTGTTCCCGATGCTGGACAAGAAGGAGTTCGACATGGGCTTCCCCTGGCTCAAGCCCGATTGCGCGGCGGAACCGGGCAACGAGCGCTGCGTCAAATTCCATTTCTCCGAGCCGGTCATGACGATGCCGATCATGCTGTTCGTGCGGGCCGGCGGCGGGTTTGAATACACCGCAGACACGGACGTCGAAGGCAAGACCCTGTGCCGGCCAGCGGGGTATTTCACCCATGACCTGAACCGCCCGGACCGGCGCTGGCTGGCCGAGGAAAAGATCGGGCTGGTTCAGCCCGCGACCCCGGCGGATTGTTTTCGCATGGTGGCAGACGGCCAGGTGGATGCGGCGGCGGTGAACTTGTTCCTGGGTGCCAACACGATCGTCGCGGAAAACCTGCGCGACACTGTGGTGCCGCTGGAGAAGCCGCTGTCTGAGGAAGGCCTGCATGTGGTGATTTCCAAGCGCCACTGGCGCGGCACCACCCATCTTTACCGGATCAACGCGGGCCTGCAGAAGCTGCGCGACAGCGGCCGGTTTGAGGAAATCATGTCGCGCCACCTGGAACTCTTCTGGGCGCAGCTGCAGTAAGGCAAGCAGCGGAGCGAGGTCAGGCCGTCAGCGACCTGGCCTCCTGATAGCCGTGATAGGCGGCCTTTACCTCACCCGGGGTGATCCGGTTCGCAGGCCAGGCGCGCTGCAGCAGCAGGTGCTCTGCCAGCACGGCATTTTCATGAAACAGCTCTTCGGCTGAACCGGGCGTTTCCTGTCCGGGAGTGTCCCAGATGGGGGCGCCGCCCTCCGGATGCAGGTTGTCCTGGGTGTGCTCTTCCTGCCCGCGCGGCCTGTTGTCGGCGGATTCACTCTTGTCCGGGTCGTCAGAGCGCACGACGGGCCGGGCGGTCAGGAAACCGCGGTTCGGCTTGATAGGATCTACACGTCCAGAAACTGGTATAAACATCACAGAAGGTCCTTCGCAGAGGCATTGAACCGATCTTAAAACGGTTTTAACACAACAGGCTTAACAGCGGGTTAACAGCCGCTGCGGGCAGAGGCCGGTGCGGTGCAGACAGCGGGGCACTTGCCCCCACCGCCGCCGCTCAGGCGATGATTTTCTGAACCTTGGCATAGTTCGCTTCCGCGGCCATATGACTGATCGGCTTGGGGCCGGCCTGGCAGCCGTTCATCAGATCCTGATAGTACGCATCCATGTCGAAGCCCTGGTCCGGGCGCGGCTCCAGCGCTTCTTTCCGCGAAGCTTCGAGGGCCGGGCCGATATAGCCGGACGTCAGGGCGTCAGCAGGGCTGCCGGCCTTCTGGGCGTCCCGCCCCGCCTTCTGGGTCGCGGCATAATGGAGAGAGGCATCCGCATTGGCACCGTCCGCAGTTGCAGCCGCCGGCACCTTCTGGCGGAACGCCTGAAGCTGCTTCATGCCGTTGTAGAGGCCGGCGGTGCTGGAGGTTGCTGTAAACATCGGACTTGCCTTTTACTCTGTTCTTGAAACTCACTTTAGTAGAATTTGAGACAACCTGGTGAGAAACCTTTAGCACTGGTTAACGAAGCGTTAACGCGCCGCTGGCCCGGGCTTGCCGTTCTGGCGGCGGCACAGGAGAATGCAGCCGCCCGCAGGCCGGAGGAAAGACATGATTTCAGCAAGCCTTGAGACGCCGGTTGGACCGCTCAGCGTGGCAGAGCGGGACGGCGCCATCGTGCGGCTGGACTGGACAGCTGAGGCCGGCGGGCAGTCCGCGCTGCTGACCCGGGCTTTGGAACAGCTGCGCGCCTATTTTGCGGGGGAGCTGACAGTTTTTGACCTGCCGTTGCAGGTCGAAGGCTCTGACTTCCAGCGCGCGGTCTGCGATGCGATGCTGGCAATCCCCTTTGGCGAAACCCGCACCTACGGCGGGATTGCCCGGGAACTGGGCGCCCCGCCGCAGCCGGTCGGCAATGCCTGCGGCGGCAACCCGATCCCGGTGATCATCCCCTGCCACCGGGTGCTCGGCGCCTCCGGGCTGGGCGGGTTTTCCGGCAAGGGCGGCGTGGAGACAAAGGTGGCGCTGCTGAAACACGAAGGGGCTGCCAGCCTTCTGATCTGAGGCGGGTGGCGGCGGCCGGGGCCGGCATATTCAGGCCGCGGCTGTCAGGCAGCGGAGGAGCTGCGGCGTCTTTCCGGGACGATCTGCTGGGCGATGCCGACAAACAGAAGGTAGACCGAGGTCACCACCAGCCCCCAATGGGCCCAGCTGGCCGGGTGAAAGTCCACCCAGGCGGCCCAGCCGGCAAAGAAGGTCCAGGCCAGCGCCATCGGCAGCGACACTTTGCGCCAGCGCACCGTGCGCACCGGATGGATGAATTTCAGCGGCAGGAACATGGCAATGGACAGCAGCGTCACCAGCACCAGGCTAGTCCAATGGCTGGGTTCCAGCGCAAAGATCACCAGCACCGGCATGTTCCACACGCCGGGATAGCCGGAGAAGGAATTGTCCTTGGTCTTCATCCTGGTGTCGGCATAGTACATCGCGCTGCCGAAGGTGATCACGATGATCGCAAACCAGCCGGTCCAGCCCGCCATCAGCCCGGACTGGAACAGGGCAAAGGCAGGGATGAAGACGTAGGTCAGGTAATCGATGATCAGGTCCAGCAGCACCCCGTCGAACTCCGGCGAGTAGCGCTTGACGTGATAGTGCCGCGCCAGCGGCCCGTCGATGCCATCGACGGCAAAGGCCACCACCAGCCACAGGAACATCAGGCTCCATTTGCCTTCGGCTGCGGCCAGCATGGCCAGCATGGCAAAGACAGCACCGGTGGCGGTCAGCAGATGAACGGAAAGGGCGCGGATCTGAGGTGTCATCCGACCGTGATGGCGAATTTGCCCCGGAGCCGCAACCGTTCAGTGCAAATTTGGGCGGAAATCCGTACCTGCGGGCAGCAGAATGCGGGCCATGCGGCGGCCATGCGGAGCCGGGTCGGTGATCGCGGGCGAGGAGAATGGGGAGTGAGCGGGCCGGTCACGCACCCAAGGCTGGACGCCGGGCGGCGGAGCAGGGGCCGCAGGGGCGCCATCGGAAAACGAAACGGCAAAGCCGGCACTGGTCATGGCAGAATCCTTTCTGGATCGGTTTCTGCCATCTGGCCTGCGCCGGCTTAACAGAGGCTTGCCGCCTGTTGCGCAAAATATCGCGCATTTTATTAAACCGGGCCGCTTGCGCGTCACCCGCAGCAGCTGTCTCCAGCCTGCACCGGCGGGCAGGGTATGGTCCCGTAGGAGCAGAAAACACAGCAATCGCCGGGCTTTGGCCGCAACAGGGCTTTGCAGGCGGGGCACTCGTGGAACCACTGGCAGGCGTCCTGCGGCATCTCCTCAGCAGCTGCGTGCCCGCAGGCCGGGCAAGTCAGGATGCTGGTCAGTTCCACCTGCGCGGAATGTTCATCGGGCATGGGCAGGCCCTCCTGCTGACAGCAAAGGCCGGCACGGCGGGTGTGGTCAAGTCACGCTTTCGGGTGGGCCTTGTTATAAACTTCCAGCAGATGGGTGGTGTCCACCGCCGTATAGGCCTGGGTGGTCGACAGCGACGCATGGCCCAAGAGCTCCTGAATGGCGCGCAGGTCGCCGCCCGCCTCCAGCAGATGGGTGGCAAAGCTGTGGCGCAGCGCGTGCGGGGTGGCGGTGGCAGGCAGGCCCAGCTGGGCACGGGTCCTGGCCATCACCCCCTGGATCTGGCGCGGGTTCAGCGCGCCGCCGCGGACGCCGCGGAACAGCGGCGCGCCATTCTCTTGCGGATGCGGACACAGCGACAGATAACGCTCCACTGCGTCACGCGCCGCAGGCAGCACCGGCACCACGCGCTCCTTCCGGCCCTTGCCCAGGATGCGCAGGACCGGCGGCAGCGGCGCGTCTGCGCCGGTCAGCCCCAGCGCCTCGGAAATCCGCAGCCCGCAGCCGTACAGCAGCGTCACCACCGCCACGTCGCGGGCAGCGACCCAATCCTTTTGCGACTGCAGTTCCACGGTTTCGAGAACGGCCTTGGCCGCCTCCGGTGCCAGCGGGCGCGGCAGTTTCTTCTGGAACTTGGGGGAGCGCGCCAGCAGCACCGCGGCCGGCTCAAATCCCTCGCGCTCCGCCAGCCAGCGGTAGAAATTCTTGACCGCCGACAGCTTGCGCGCCAGCGACCGCGCCCCGGTGCCGGAATTGCGTTCCGAGGCCATCCAGGCCCGCATGTCCGCGGTGGTGATCCGCGCCAGCGCACCCAGCCCCTGCGGCCCGCCGCTGTGCCGGGTCATGAAGGCCAGAAAAGCAGTCACGTCTCCGCGGTAGGCGGTCAGCGTGTTGGCAGAGGCATCCTCCAGCCCGCCCAGGCGCTCCAGCCACAGCTGCAGCGCATCCCGGCAGGCGGGAGAGATCAGCGTCATGACAGCCAGCAGCGCATCGTGCGTTCAAAGACGCCGCCGAAGAAGGTGAGGAGATCGGTGCCTTGCATCGGCGAGAACTGATGCGGGTCTTCCGATCCCATCACCAGCATGCCGGGCAGGCGGCCTTCGCCCAAGTCCAGCATCAGGCAGGCCTCGGAACGGATCCACTCCGCCTTCATGCCGTAAACCCGCGGGCTGCCGCCCTGGGTCTGGCGCAGGGTGACGGGGCGTTCGTGGCCTGCCTGCCCTGCATAGCTTTCGGTGAAGCCGGGACCGGCCAGCTTCAGCGCGCCGGACTTGCGCTCCACCTCGGCGCCGCCGGGCTGGGCGGTCTCCAGCACCAGCGCTAGCGCATTGACGCGCAGGATCTCCGGCATGTCGTGCTCCAGGCAGGCCAGAAAGGCAGTGAAGTCGCGCGGCTCCAGCAGCCGCAGCACGGCGCGGTGGATCAGGTTGGTGCCGGCCAGATTGTCATAGGCGGCTGCAATCACCGAGCGGTGGGTGTCTTCCAGCCGGTCCAGCCGCGCCGCCATCCGCTCCATTGCGATGCCGCGCAGGTCAACGACATTGGAGCCCATCGCCCGCTCATTGGCGGCGACCAGGGCATTCATCAGGTGCTGATCCTCCAGCACCGCATCGGGTTTGGCGAGAATCGCCTCGCGCAACTGGTCTTCCAGGCTGACTGTATTGCTTGAACTGCTCATGTGAACTCTTGCGGCTCCGGACCTCTGGCGGGTTTGCTGACGTGTATAACACGGGAAACCGGCAATGCTGCCGAAAAATGCGGGACGGGCGCAAATTGCTGCAAAAGGACAGGCTCCCGCCCGCCGCCGGAGCACAAACATGCTCCGCGCCCGTTGGGCATGGCGCCGGGCGTCTGCCCGGCGCTGGCGGCGGGAAGCGCCGCCGCAGCGCGCCGCCAGGCGCGCTGCCGGGCCCAAGCTGCGATGCGGCCCGGCGGCCGCCGGGCTGCTGAGAGGCGCGGGAGGCCCCCGCCCGAAAGAAGCCTGCCGCAAAGAAAAAGGCGCCCGGTTCCGGGCGCCCTTTGGGTGTCTGTTCAGTTCCGCCGGATCAGAGGATCTTGATATCCGCCGCCTTGATGTCGGCCAGGAAGGCATCAAGGCCCTTGTCGGTCAGCGGGTGGTTCACCATCGCCTTGATCACGGCCGGCGGTGCGGTGATCACGTCAGCGCCGATGCGGGCCGAATCCAGCACATGGTTCACCGACCGGATCGAGGCCGCCAGGATCTGGGTCTCGAAACCGAAGTTGTCATAGATGGTGCGGATGTCCTCGATCAGCTCCATGCCATCCAGGTTGATGTCGTCCAGACGCCCGATGAACGGGGAGATGAAGGTCGCGCCCGCCTTGGCTGCCAGCAGTGCCTGGTTGGCGGAGAAGCACAGGGTCACATTCACCATGTGGCCGTCGTCGGTCAGGGTCTTGCACGCCTTCAGGCCGTCCCAGGTCAGCGGCACCTTCACGGCGATGTTCTCGGCAATCTCCACCAGCTTGCGGCCTTCGGCGATCATGGTTTCCGCATCCGTTGCGGTGACTTCTGCCGACACCGGCCCGTCGACCAGATCACAGATCTCCTTGGTGACCTCGATGATGTCGCGGCCGGATTTCTTGATCAGCGACGGGTTGGTGGTGACACCGTCCACCATGCCCAGATCGTTCAGCTCGGCAATGGCGCCGATCTCGGCAGTATCTACGAAGAATTTCATGGGGCAGTCCTTTGGATGGGTTGGCCTCGGTCGCTTCTGCCTTTACCTCATGGGATTACGGGCGGCAACATGGGCAGCAGCATGAGCAGGCAGGAGTTCTTTCAGGCAGGCGAGCGGGTGGGGGTTCTGACCACCCAGCCCCTTGACCGGCTGCTCGACTACCGCGCGCCGGAGGGCGGCTGTTACCTCGGCGCCTACGTCGAGGTGCCGCTGGGCCCGCGCAAGGTGCTGGGCGTGGTCTGGGGGCCGGGTGCGGGGGATTTCGATTCGGCCAAGCTGCGATCAGTGATCCGGGTGCTGGACGTGGCGCCGATGCGGACCGAGATGCGCCAGTTCCTCGGCAAGGCGGCCGATTACACCCTGACGCCTATGCCCGCGATGCTGCGGCTGGCCACCCGCGCACCGGGTCTTTCCGATCCGCCGTCGATGCGCAAGATCCTGCGCCGGGGCGACGGTGTGCCGGACCGGATGACGGAGGCCCGCACAAGGGTTCTGGAGGTGCTGGAGGAGTATGGCGGCCTCGCCTTCACCCCGCGCGAATTGGCCGATATGGCGGACGTTACGCCGTCGGTGGTGAAAGGGCTGGTCAAGCAAGGCGCCCTGCGCGAGGAGGAAGCACCGCGCGACACACCCTATCCGCATCTGGATCCGGAACTGCCCTCCAAGCAGCTGACCGAGGATCAGGCCAAGGCCGCCGCCGCCCTGGCCGAGGGCGTCCACAGCGGGCGTTACGGCACCACGCTGCTGAAGGGCGTCACCGGCTCCGGCAAGACCGAGGTCTACCTGGAGGCCGTCGCCGCCGCCCTGCGCGCCGGGCGGCAGGCGTTGGTGCTGCTGCCTGAAATCGCGCTGACCGCTGAGTTCCTGACCCGCGTCGAGGCCCGGTTCGGGGCCAAACCGGCTGAGTGGCATTCCGGCGCCACCATGACCGAGCGCCGGCGTGTCTGGAAGATGGTCGGGCAGGGCGCGGCTCAGCTGGTGATCGGCGCCCGCTCCGCGCTGTTCCTGCCGTTCCGCGATCTGGGGCTGATCATCGTCGATGAGGAACACGACACCTCCTACAAGCAGGAGGACGGGGTGCTCTACAACGCCCGCGACATGGCGGTGCTGCGGGCGGCAATGTGTTCGGCGCAGGTGGTGCTGGCCTCTGCCACGCCGTCGCTTGAGACCTGGGCCAATGCCGAGGCAGGCAAGTACAACCGGCTGAACCTCACCTCCCGCTTCGGCGCCTCGGTCCTGCCGGACATGCGCGCGGTGGATATGCGGTCCGAGGATCTGCTGCCCTCCACCTGGATTTCCCCCACCCTGAAGAAGGCGATGACCCTGAGGATGGAGCGCGGCGAGCAATCGCTCCTGTTCCTGAACCGCCGCGGCTTTGCCCCGGTCACCATCTGCCGCGCCTGCGGCGCGCAGGTGGCGTGCGACCACTGCGACGCACGGATGGTGGAGCACCGTTTCATGAAACGGCTGATGTGCCACCAGTGCGGCGAGACCAAGCCAGTGCCAGAGACCTGCCCCTCCTGCGAGGTGGAGGGCAAGATGGCCCCGGTCGGTCCCGGCATCGAGCGGCTGGCGGAGGAAGCCACCGCCCTGTTCCCGGAGGCGCGCATTGCGGTGCTCAGCTCCGACCTGTTCGGCTCCGCCCGCGCGCTGAAGCAACGGATCGAGGAGATCGCGGCAGGCGAGGCCGACATCATTCTCGGTACCCAGCTGGTCGCCAAGGGCCATAACTTTCCGCTCTTGACGCTGGTGGGGGTGATCGACGCCGACCTCGGCCTGCAAGGGTCCGACCTGCGCGCGGCGGAGCGGACCTTTCAGCTGATGCGCCAGGTGGCGGGCCGGGCCGGCCGCGCCGAACGCCCGGGCGAGGCGCTGATGCAGACCTTCCAGCCGGAGCACCCGGTGATCCGCGCCATTCTGTCAGGCGATGAGGAAAGCTTCTGGAAGGCCGAAGCTGCCGAACGCCAGGCCGCAGGCGTGCCGCCCTATGGCCGGATGGCCGGGATCATCCTGTCGGGACCGGATCTGGCAGCGGTCTTTGACCTCGGCAACGCCATGGCCCGCAATGACGGCCCGCTGCGCCAGATCGGCGCGCAGTTGTTCGGGCCGGCACCCGCCCCCATTGCCCGGGTCCGCGGCCGCCACCGGGTGCGGCTGCTGGTCAAGGCACCGAAAGGCGTGCCTTTGCAGGAGGCGTTGGCCCGCTGGACCGCGCCGCTGCGCCTGAAGGGCGATCTGCGCCTCAGCATCGACATCGATCCGCAGAGCTTTTTCTGATGTGGGGCAGGGGGCTTTGCCCCCTTGCACCCTTGCCCCCTCGCGTTCCTGGCGCTCACTCCCGGGATTTTTGCGGCCAGATGAAGAGGGGATCCTTCATTCATCTTGCCGCAAATATCCCGGAGCGCGAGGCAGAGCCTCGCATTGGCCGTCTCTGCGCGCTGATGCGGAGCTTAATGTGCAGGCGGGTTTTCTCCCTCGCCAGACCGGCTGAACAGGCGTAAACCCTTGCGCATGTTCAAACCGATGCCCCTTTCCGAGGCCCAGAGCCTCCCGTTCTGGCGCCGCCCTGTGACGCTTCTGTTCCTGATGGCGCTGGCGATGCCCATTGCCTTCAACACCTGGAGCGCGCTGCTCAACAACTTCGTGATCGAAGCCGCCAATTTCGACGGCGCCGACATTGGCCTGCTGCATACCGTGCGCGAGATCCCCGGCTTTCTGGCCGTTGGTGTGATTGCGGTGATCCTGTTTGTCCGTGAGCAGATGCTGGGGCTGATCTCGCTGGTGCTGCTGGGGGTGGCCACCGCCGTCACCGCCTGGTTCCCCTCGCTCGGCGGTCTCCTGATGGTGACGCTGCTCAGCTCGATCGGTTTCCACTACTACGAGACGGTGAACCAGTCGCTGCAGCTGCAATGGCTGCCCAAGGACCGGGCGCCGCAGACGCTGGGCTGGCTGGTCGCGGCCGGATCGGCAGCCACGCTGGTGGTTTACGGGCTGATCGTGCTGACCTGGGAAAGCCTGGGCCTCAGCTATAACACCGTGTTCCTGGCCGCCGGCGGGCTGACCGCCGCCATCGCGCTGTTTGCGCTCTTTGCCTATCCGCAGTTCGACGCGCCGCACCCGCAGACCAAGAAGCTGATCCTGCGCAAGCGGTACTGGCTCTACTACGCGCTGCAGTTCATGGCGGGCGCCCGGCGGCAGATCTTTGTGGTCTTCGCAGGCTTCATGATGGTTGAGAAATTCGGCTTCGAGGTGCATGAACTCACCGGCCTCTACCTGATCAACCTGGTAATCAACATGACCGTGGCGCCGCTGCTGGGCCGCGCCGTGGCTGCCTTTGGCGAGCGCCGCACGCTGATTTTCGAATACGCAGGGCTCGCCATCGTCTTTGCGGCCTACGGCGGCATCTACTGGTTTGGCTGGGGCGTGGTGATTGCGGCTGTGCTCTATGTGGTCGACCATGTGCTGTTTGCCCTGGCGCTGGCGCTCAAGACCTATTTTCAGAAGATCGCCGACCCGGGCGACATCGCCCCCACCGCCGCCGTGGCCTTCACCATCAACCACATCGCCGCGGTGTTCCTGCCGGTGCTGCTGGGCCTCCTCTGGGTTTATGAACCGGGCCTGGTTTTTGCCCTGGCCGCCGCAATGGCGCTGGTGTCGCTGTCTCTGTCGCTGCTGATCCCGCGCCACCCGGAACCGGGCAACGAGACCATCTTCAGCAAATACGCACGGCCTGCGCCGGCCGAATGACCCTTCCGCCCCGCCAAGGGGCGGAGCGCCCGCGCACAGGGTGAGCGCGGGCGCTGCCTGGCTTGCCGCCAGGCGGATGCTTGACGCGGGGCGCGCGGCGGCCTAGGCGCTTGGCAACAGTTTCAGGAGCAACGCCATGCCCACATACACCGCCCTCACCACGCTCTCCGCAAAAGCCCAGGCCGAAGCGCTCGGCGAAGCCATGGAACGGCTCATCCCGGAACCCACCGGCATCGGCGTCTTTGAAATGGAGGACGGCTCCGGCCTGTGGGAGGTTGGCGGTTATTTCACCGAAGCGCCCGACGAGGCAGGCCTTGCGCTGCTGGCCGCGATGCATGACGCCAAACCCTTTGTTGTCTCCGAGGTGCCGGAAACCGACTGGGTCGCCCATGTGCGCCGCGAGCTGGCGCCGGTCGAGGCGGGCCGTTTCTTTGTCTACGGCTCCCATGACGCGGACAAGCTGCCGGCGGACAAGATCCCGCTGCTGATCGAGGCGGCGATGGCTTTTGGCACCGGCCACCACGGCACCACGCTGGGCTGCCTCAAGGCGCTGGACCATCTGCTGGATGAGGGCTTCAGCGGCGAAAAGGTTGCTGACATCGGCTGCGGCACCGCGGTGCTGGCGATGGCCGCTGCGCGGGTCTGGGACGGCGCCATCCTGGCCAGCGACATTGATGAGGTGGCGGTCGAGGTGGCTGAGGCCAACCTCAAGGCCAATGGCATGGAAGGTCAGGTCACCTGTCTGGAGGCTGCGGGTTTCGACAACCCGGAATTGCAGGCGCAGGCGCCCTATGATCTGATCTTCGCCAACATCCTGAAAGGCCCGCTGGTGGCCCTGGCGCCGGACCTGACAGCGAATCTGCGCCCCGGCGGCTATGCGATTCTCTCCGGAATCCTGAACGAGCAGGCCGATGACGTGGTCAGCGTTTATGCACAGAACGGCGCCAATCTGGCGCGCCGGGACGAAATTGGTGAATGGACAACGTTACTTCTCCGTAAAACGGATTGATTGAACTAAGTTTGCGGCAAATTTGAGAGGCTTGCCCCATTGTTGCCGCATTTTTAGCCAATCATGGGCCATCCGCTGGTGGGGGCCAGTTCGGAGACTAGTGATGGTCGAACATCGTGATCAGTTTCAGTCGCGGTTGAAGCATATCAACCGCAAGCATGCGGCCTTGTCCGAGGGGTTTTCCGCCAGGATGCGGCCGGACGGGCTTTTGGTGATTCAGCCGCGCCGGGTGCAGTCCCGGATTTCCGCCCGCACGGTGGTGTTCTTCGCCGCCGCCTTTTTGCTGTTCAAAGGGTTCCTGATCGCTGCGCTTGGTTCGGCCAGCTATGATGACCGGGTCGTGAAACTGGCAGGCGGCAGCGCCGTTGAACGTGTCGGCGCCTTCCTCATGCAGGCGGAGCCCGCCTCAATGTACATCGCTCAGAAGATCGGACCGGTGCTGCGCTAAGCGCCGGCCTGCCCGGCAAACGCCCGTCTGCAAATCACCCGGCTGCAAACCGATTGTGAAAGGCCGCTGGCAGAGCCGCGGCCTTTTTTGCGGCCGCCAGAGCTGCAAGGCAGCAAATAAGGCAACAAAAAACGCCGCGGCCTGTTCAGGTCCGCGGCGTTTCCCTGTGCGCCCCAAGGGAGGAGGGGGGGCGAAATCAGGGGTGTCTTAGAAAAGGGTCTTGCCGGTGGCCACGCCATCGATGTCGCCGCGGCACATGCCGATGTCGGCCAGCTCGCGGTCGGACAGGCCGTTCAGCGCGTTGCGGGTCACGCGGGCGTCGTTCCAGGCGGCGAATGCGCCGGTTGCGGCGGCAATCAAAGTGCCGAAACGGCCAAACAGGCCGGTGGAACCATAGGTGGTGCGGGTGGTATCAAATGCGGCCATATCCGTGTCCTCTGATTAGCTGTTTGCATCCGTCGCGTCATTGCGATGGCCGGCATCTAGTGGCGAAATATTTGCGCAGCAAGACCTGAAAATGCATGTGTCATATGCGCTGCGCGCATAGCTGTTCGCCTTGTAAATAAGGGGTTTACGGTGCGCTGCCAAACAGCTGCGGAAATGTCGTTTCCGCCGGGGTGAACGGTCGTTTCCAGGCCGCGCTTGTGCGCCTGGCGAAAACAATCCGGCGCGAAAGCAATTGGACATGTTCGCCTTTTGTGCTAATCGTGAGTCAAAATAATTTCCGGCAAACGGGCCGGCATGCGGGCAGGGGCAGGCACATCATGCGGATTTTGGGAATTGATCCGGGGTTGCGGAACCTTGGATGGGGTGTGATCGAATCGCGCGGCACCCGTCTCAGCCATGTCGCCAACGGGGTGTGCACCTCTGACGGCGATGATCTGGGCGAACGCCTCTTGTCGCTGCACAATCAGGTCACCGAGATCATCGAAGCCTTTGCTCCGGATCAGGCGGCAATTGAACAGACCTTTGTGAACAAGGATGGCGCCGGCACGCTGAAGCTGGGCCAGGCCCGCGGCGTGGCGCTTTTGACGCTGGCCAAGGCGGGCCTGCCGGTGGGAGAATATGCGCCCAACCGGGTCAAGAAAACCGTGGTGGGGGTGGGCCACGCCGAGAAGGAACAAGTGATGCATATGGTCAAGCTGCAGCTGCCGGGTTGTTTGCCCAAGAACGCAGACGCGGCGGATGCGCTGGCGATTGCCATCTGCCACGCTTACTACCGCGGCACGCAGCAGCGCCAGCTGAGGGAGAAACGCGCATGACCGGCAAACAGTCATGATTGGGAAACTGACAGGCCGCCTCGACTACCGGGCGCAGGACCATGTGCTGATCGACGTGCGCGGCGTCGGCTATATCGTCTATTGCTCCGACCGCACCATGGCAGCATTGCCGGGCGTGGGGGAGGCCATTGCGCTTTATACGGACATGGTGGTGCGCGAGGACCTGATGCAGCTTTACGGCTTCACCTCGCTGGTTGAGAAGGAATGGCACCGCCTGCTGACCTCGGTGCAGGGGGTTGGTGCCAAGGTCTCGCTGGCCATCCTCGGTGCACTTGGGCCGGACGGCGTAAGCCGGGCGATTGCGCTTGGCGACTGGGCCACGGTCAAGGCCGCCAAGGGGGTCGGCCCCAAGACCGCGCAGCGCATCGTGCTGGACCTCAAGGACAAGGCGCCCGGTGTGATGGCGATGGGCGGCACGGTTGTTGATGCCATGGACGGCCCGGGGCTGGAGCTGGTCGAGGACGCAGATCCCGCGCCTGCAGCCAAACCGGCCCGCAAGGCGCCGCCGAAGAAGCCCTCAGGGGCAGCCGCGGCCTCTGCCGGGGCGCTGTCGGCTTTGGGCAATCTGGGCTATGGCCCCTCGGATGCTGCTGCCGCGGTGGCCGAAGCCGCCGCGACCTATCCGGATTCGGGTGAAGCAGAGCTGATCCGCGCCGCGCTGCGCCTGCTGGCGCCGAAGGGATGATGTAAGGTGCTGTTGAAAAACCAAGGGCGGTGCCCGTCCGCGGGCGGAAAGCGAAGCGTCCGCCCGTTTTGCCGGAGGCAAACCTTCGGTTTGACGGCGCGGACGGGTGCTGCCCAGCCTACCGTCCAAGCGGTTCATCTGAATGAAATTCTGGAGCGGAGTATTGCCAATGATTGACGCCGACCCCGCCCTGCGCCCCGAACCGCTGCCGGAAGACAGTGCTGCGGACAACGACCGTGCCCTGCGGCCGCAGGGTCTTGGCGAATTCATCGGCCAGGCCGAGGCCCGCGCCAACCTGCGCGTCTTCATTGAAAGCGCCCGCCGCCGGGGCGAGGCGATGGACCACACGCTGTTTCATGGGCCGCCCGGTCTTGGCAAGACCACTTTGGCGCAGATCGTCGCGCGCGAGCTGGGGGTAAACTTCCGCATGACTTCAGGCCCGGTGCTGGCCAAGGCGGGCGACTTGGCGGCGATCCTCACCAACCTCGAATCCCGCGACGTGCTGTTCATCGACGAGATCCACCGGCTGAACCCGGCGGTGGAGGAAGTGCTTTACCCGGCGATGGAGGATTTTGAGCTGGACCTGGTGATCGGCGAAGGCCCGGCGGCCCGCACCGTGCGGATTGAGCTGCAGCCCTTTACCCTGGTCGGAGCGACCACCCGCATGGGCCTCTTGACCACGCCGCTGCGCGACCGTTTCGGCATCCCGACCCGGCTGCAGTTCTACACCATCGACGAGCTGTTCGAGATTGTCAGCCGCAACGCCCGCAAGCTGGGTGCACCGGCCGATGACGCCGGCGCCCGCGAAATCGCGCGGCGCGCCCGCGGCACGCCCAGGATCGCCGGCCGGCTCCTGCGCCGCGTGGTGGACTTCGCGGTTGTCGAGGGCGATGGCACCATCACCCGGGAGCTGGCCGACGGCGCCCTGACGCGGCTGGGGGTGGATCAGCTAGGGCTCGACGGCGCCGACCGCCGTTACCTGCGGCTCATTGCCGAAAACTACGGCGGCGGCCCGGTGGGGATCGAGACGATCTCGGCCGCCCTCAGCGAAAGCCGTGATGCGCTGGAGGAGGTGATCGAGCCTTACCTTCTGCAGCAGGGGCTGATCCAGCGCACTCCGCGCGGGCGGATGCTGGCGCAAAAGGCCTGGACCCACCTTGGCATAGCACCGCCGCGCAGCCAGAACGACCTGTTCGGGTAACACCGTTATGCTGCCGGCTGTTCGGCAGCACCAGTCTTTCCTGTTGCAAGAAGGGCTCCCGCCCGCTGCAGAGGCATCAAGGATGCCGCCGCAGCCGGTTGGGCCGGGCGCCGCGCCAGCGGCGCCGGGCCCAAGGCTGGTTCCGGCTGCCTGGCGCAGCCAGGAGGCCGGGCAGGCGCGGGAGCCCCCCTTGCCGCCGTGCGGCGCAGGCGGCATAGACGGGGCAGGACCAAGGAGACGCCCATGACCGCCCAACTGCCAAACCTGACGCCGGAACAGATCGAAGGCCTGTTCACCCGCCATGACGGCTCCTATGCCTTTGCGCGCTGGGGCCGGCCTGTCGCGCCGATTGTGTTTGGAGTGCAGGACGAGACCCTGAAAACCGCCAAGGGCGCGCTGGAGGCGGTGATGACGCTGGCGGGCCACCAGATGGCCGAGACCGATCCGGAGCTGGGCTCAAACCTGATGTTCTTCTTCTTCCGGGACTGGGACGAGCTGCTGGAGGTGCCGGATCTGGACCGCCTGATCCCGGGCTTGCAGCCGCTGGTTGCGAAACTGAAGGAGGGCGGTGCCAGCCAGTACCGCGCCTTCCGTTTTGATGATCAGGGCGGCATTAAGGCGTGTTTCGTGTTCCTGCGGATGAAAGGACCAATGGCGCAGATGCCCGCGGAGACGCTGGCGCTCACCCAGGCAGTGCAGGCGGCACTGATGTGGGGCGATGCGGCCTTTGCCGAGGCCTCGCCCCTGGCGGTGCTGCCGGAGACCGGCGCCACCATCCTGCGGCCTGAGATCGCGGGCGTGATTGCCGCGGCTTACGACCGGATGATGCCTGTCGCGGCTGAGGACAAATCCCACGCCCTGCGCCTGTTTGCCCGCCTGCAGGCACCGGCGGGACCGCCGCAGGGCTGATGCGCGCCTTTGTCGGCCTGCCGCTGCCGGATGCAGCCCTGGACGCACTGGAACGGGTGCAGGAAGGGTTAACCGTGGGGCGGCATGTCCCGGCCGGGAACATGCACCTGACGCTGGCTTTTCTTGATGACCAGCCGGAGGCGGCGCTGAAGGCGCTGCATCAGATGCTGGCGGACATCAGTGCACCGCCTTTGCTGCTTACCTTCAGCGGGCTTGGCACCTTTGGCGACAAGCTGCCGCGGGTGCTGGCAGCTGAGGTGCAGAAAACGCCGGAACTGACCCGCCTGCGCGACAACGTCCGTAGTGCCTGCCGCACCAACGGGATCGAGCTGCCGCGCGAACGCTTCCGCCCGCATGTGACTCTGGCGCGCTTTCCCCGGCACTTGGAGGCCGGGCAGGTCGAAAAGATTGCCCGTTTTCTGGCCGCAGCAGCGGATTTCAAGCTGGAGTGCGAAGCAGACAGCTACGCGCTGTTCCAGTCGACGCTGGCGCCCGAGGGCGCGCGCTATGACGTCTTGGCGGAATATCCGCTGGAGGGGTGAGCCGCTTGCAGCGGATTGGCGCGGCTCATAGGGTGCGGGCAAATGCAAGGAGCAGGCAATGAACCACCACTTCCCCGTCCGGGTCTACTACGAGGACACCGACATGGGCGGGATTGTCTATCACGCCAATTATCTGCGGTTCATCGAACGGGCGCGCAGCGACTGGGTGCGCGGCATCGGCGTTGATCAAAACGCCATGCGCGAGGGCGGGCTGATCTATGTGGTGCGCCGGATCGAGGCGGATTACCTGGCGCCTGCAAGGTTCGACGAGGAGCTTCTGGTCACCACTTCCCTGCACAATGTGACCCCCGCCCGGATGGTCCTGAATCAGGAGGTCACGCGCGCGGGCCTGCCGCTGTTCCGCGCCCAGGTCACCATTGTCTGCATCACCACGGGCGGCAAACCGGCCCGGCTTCCGGCAGAGATTCGCGCATTACGGTAACATTTGGCGCCCGCGTGCCTGTTTTAATGGCCTTTGCCATTGAACTGCGCTAGCGTCTTGCCAAATAAGGCCGGATAAACGGCTGGGAAAAACCGTAGAGCAGGCGAATGGAAGCAGAAACTCTGGCGCTGGCGCAGGAGATTGATTTCTCCATGTGGGGCCTTTTTGCGCGGGCCACCGTGACCGTGAAACTGGTGATGCTGATGCTGGTCGGGGCCTCGATCTGGTCCTGGGGCATCATCATCCAGAAAACCATCAACTACCGTCTTGCCCGCCGGGAAGCGGATGCCTTTGACCGGGCATTCTGGTCCGGCAACCCGCTGGATGAGCTGTTTGAGCGGCTGGGGTCCGAACCCTCGGGCCAGGCGGCGCGGATCTTCTCCGCCGGGATGAGCGAATGGCGCCGCAGCCACCGCAGCGATGGCGGGCTGATCCCCGGCGCGCAGGCGCGCATCGACCGCTCAATGGACGTGGCCATCGCCAAGGAGACCGAAGGTTTGCAAGGCGGGCTGTCGGTGCTGGCGACTGTTGGTTCGACTGCGCCTTTCGTGGGCCTCTTCGGCACCGTCTGGGGCATCATGACCGCCTTCATCGAGATCGCCGAGCAGCAGAACACCAACCTCGCCGTGGTGGCGCCGGGCATCGCCGAGGCGCTGATGGCAACCGGGCTGGGCCTCTTGGCCGCGATCCCGGCGGTGGTGTTCTACAACAAGCTGAGCGCGGACAGCGACCGCATCATCGGAGGCTACGAGGCCTTTGCCGACGAGTTCGCCACCATCCTCAGCCGCCAGCTGGATTCCTGAGGCGATGGGCGCCGCAGTCCAGCAGCCTTCGGGAGGCGGCGACCGCCGCCGGGGCCGCCGCCGCCGCCGGGGCGCGCCGATGTCCGAGATCAACGTGACGCCGTTTGTGGATGTCATGCTGGTGCTGCTGATCATCTTCATGGTGGCAGCACCCCTGATGACCGTGGGCGTGCCGGTTGAGCTGCCCAAGACCGCTGCAGGCGCCTTGCCCGGCGACGAGGAAGAACCGTTGACCGTCACCATGACCGCCGGGGGCGGGGTCGAGATTCAGACCACGCCGGTCGCGCGCGAGGAACTGGTGGCCAAATTGCGGGCGATTGCGGCAGAACGCTCCTCCGACCGGGTGTTCCTGCGCGCCGACGGGCGGATCGCCTATGCGGACGTCATGCAGGTGATGGGCGCGCTGAACGCGGGCGGTTTTTCCAACGTGGGGCTGGTCACCGACACCGGCGGCCCGGCCTTGGACGGGCGGCAAGCCGAAGGCACGGGGCAGTAGGCGGGGACGCACAGGGTGCAGACCGGAACCAAAATCTCGCTGGCAGGCCATGGGCTGTTGATGACCTGGGTTGTCTTCGGCGCCTGGTTCCCGTCCGAACCCCTGCCGTCCAACGTGCAGCAGGTGGCGCTGATTTCCGCCGAGCAGTTCGAAAAGCTGAGCCAGCAGCGCCAGGCGCCGCAGGTGGCGCCGGAGCCTGCACCGCTTAATGAACCGGCCGCGGTGCAGCCCGCACCGGAGCCCGCGCCGCAGCCGGACCCGGAGCCGGAGATCACCCAGCCAGAGCCCCTGGCCCCGGCAGAGCCCGACACGCAGGTGACGGACCTGCCCGAACAGCCGCCGGAACCCGAGGTGCCGGTTGAGGTGCCCTCTGCCGCGGAAGAACCCGAGGTATCCTCGCTTGTGCCGCAACTGCGGCCCGAAACCGCACCGCGCCCGGTGGACAGGGTGGCGCCGGAACCGGTTGCGCCGCCGGAGCCGGACACCAGGATCGACGACATCGTCCAGCCTGAAGTCGCGCCTGAAGAGGGCGCCGAGACCGAGCAGGACGTGCAGGATGCCACTGCGCGCGAGGCCGCCAGCGACCGGATCGTGACCGAGGAGAATGAGGGCGAAGATGTGGCAGCCTCTGCCGCGCCGGCGGTGTCCAAACGGCCCAAGACCCGGCCCGCCCGGTCCCAGCCGGAGCCGGAACCGCAGGTGACGGAAGCGGCGCAGCCGGCAGAGACACAGCAGGCGGATACTGCCGATGCAGTGGCGGATGCGCTGGCAGAGGCACTGGCAGGCGGCGCCGATGTTGAGGCGCCGGAACCCTCCGGCCCGCCGCTGACCCTGGGTGAGAAGGACGCGCTGCGGGTTGAGGTGTCGCGCTGCTGGAACGTCGGCTCTCTGTCGACTGATGCGCTGAAGACAACCGTGGTTGTGGGCGTCTCGCTGGCGCAGGACGGCAAGCCGGACACCGGCTCGATTCGGATGCTCTCGAGCACTGGCGGCTCCGCAGCGGCGGCAAAGCAGGCCTATGAGGCGGCCCGGCGGGCAATTATCCGCTGCGGGTCCGCAGGCTTTCAGCTTCCCCCTGAAAAATATTCGCAATGGCGCGATATTGAGATGACATTCAATCCTGAAAGGATGCGGATCAAATGAGGAAAATACTGGCAGCTCTTCTGATCGGTGCCGCGGCGGCGGCAGGCGCGGGCGCGGCCATGGCTCAGGATGGCCCGCTCCGCATCGAGATCGACCAGGGCGTGATCGAACCCTTGCCCTATGCGGTCCCGGATTTCGTGCCGGAGACCCCGGCAGCGTCCGAATATGCCGCTCAGATCGCCCGGGTGATCGCCGCCGACCTGAGCGGCACCGGCCTGTTCCGGGAAGTGCCGGCCAGCGCCCATATCTCCAAGGTGACGGGCTTTGACAGCCCGGTGAAATACGCTGACTGGAAGGCGGTGAACGCGCAGGCGCTGATCACCGGCGCGGTCAGCGTCAACGGCAACCAGCTGACGGTGCGTTTCCGCGGCCATGATGTTTTTGCCGAAAAGGAACTGGGCACCGGGCTGCAGTTCAACGGCACCACCGACGGCTGGCGCCGGATGGCGCATAAGGTGGCGGATGCGGTCTACAGCCGGATCACCGGCGAAAGCGGCTATTTCGACAGCCGCGTGGTCTATGTCTCCGAAAGCGGCCCCAAGAACGACCGCCGCAAGCGGCTGGCGGTGATGGATTACGACGGCGCCAATGTGCAGTACCTGACCAACAGCGCCTCGATCGTGCTGGCGCCGCGGTTCTCGCCCTCTGGCGACCGGGTGCTTTATACCAGCTATGAGAGCGGCTTCCCGCAGATCCACGTGCTGGACGTGGGCCAGGTGCAGCGCAAGGTGCTGTCCAGCGGCGACGGCACCATGAGCTTTGCGCCGCGGTTCGCGCCGGACGGGCGCACCATCGTCTATTCGCAGACCCAGGGCGGCAATACCGACCTGTTTTCGATGGACATCCAAACCGGCGCCAAGTCCCGGCTGACTTCGGCCCCTTCGATTGAGACCGCGCCGTCGTTCTCGCCGGACGGAAGCCAGATCGTGTTCGAAAGCGACCGCTCCGGCAGCCAGCAGCTCTATGTGATGCCGGCAGGCGGCGGCGAGGCCCGGCGGATCAGCTTTGGCGAGGGCCGCTACGGCACGCCCGTATGGTCGCCGCGCGGCGACATGATCGCCTTTACCAAGCAGAACAAGGGCCGCTTCCACATCGGCGTGATGCGCACCGATGGCGGCGAGGAGCGGCTGCTGACCGCCTCCTTCCTGGACGAAGGGCCGACCTGGGCGCCCAATGGCCGGGTGATCATGTTCACCCGCGAAAGCCAGGGCAGCGCCGGGCGCGCGCTGCTCTACTCGGTGGACATCACCGGCCGCAATCTGAAACCTGTGAAAACTCCGGACGGGGCATCGGATCCGGCCTGGTCGCCATTGCAGAAATAATGGAATAGATAAGGCGGGGATACCCGCTTGGAACCTGATCCGGGCCTGTGTTAATTTCCGGTCAAGAAACGCAAAAGGGATAGGCAGAAGACATGAGCAGTTTGAAATTGGCAATTGCGGCTGTTGCCGTCCTGGGCCTTGCGGCCTGCAGCAACAACCGGTGGGATGACACCGCAAATGGCGCCGGCGCCGGCGCAGGGGGCGGCGTGGGGGCAGGGGCCCTGGATCCGGCAAGCCCGGCCTATTTCCAGCAGACCGTCGGCGACCGGGTGCTGTTCCTGGTGGACCAGTCGACGCTGACGCCGGAGGCGCAGGGCATCCTGCAGGGCCAGGCTCGCTGGCTGACACAGAACGCCGATTATGTTGTCACCATCGAGGGCCACGCCGACGAGCAGGGCACCCGCGAATACAACCTCGCCCTCGGCGCCCGCCGGGCCAACGCCGCGCGGGAATACCTGATTTCCCAAGGGGTTGCTGGCCACCGCCTCAAGGTTGTCAGCTACGGCAAGGAGCGCCCGCTGGAAATCTGCTCGAACGAGGCCTGCTATTCCAAGAACCGCCGCGCGGTCACCGTGCTGGCCGGCGGGCTGACGGGGTAACGCCATGAAGTGCCTGCGCACCACCCTTCTGGCCTCAGCACTGATTCTGCCGCTGCCGCTGGCGGCGCAGGACAGCCAGACGCTGGCGGACATCCGCCAGGAGCTGACCGTCCTGCATGTGGAAATCCAGCGGCTGAAGCGGGAGATGTCGACAACCGGCGCCCCCTCGGCGGATGTGTCGGGGGACACGGTCCTGGACCGGGTCGCCGCGATCGAGAGCGAACTGCAGCGGCTGACCCTGCAGACCGAGCAGATGAATCACCGGATCGACCGCATCGTGACCGATGGCACCAACCGGATCGGCGACCTGGAGTTCCGCCTGGTTGAGCTGGAGGGCGGCGATCTCGGCGCGCTGAAGGAAACCACGACGCTGGGCGGCGGCGAGCTGCCTGCCTCCGGCGGCGCGGCGCTGCCCGCTGCCGGCGCTGAAACCTCTGGCGGCGGGACCGGCGGCGGTGAACTGGCCATCGGCGAGCAGGCGGATTTTGATGCCGCCGAGCAGCTGCTGGCGGACGGGGCCTATCAGGACGCTGCAGAAAAATTCGCAGCCTTCAATCAGTCATACCCGGGCAGCCCGCTGGCGCCCGCGGCCGAATTCAGCCGCGGCAAGGCGCTGGACGGGCTGGGGGATACCCGCGAAGCGGCGCGCGCCTATCTGGCGGCCTTCACCGGCAATTCCGCCGGGCCGGTGGCGCCCAAGGCCCTGTTTGAACTGGGCGCGGCCCTGGGCCGGCTGGGTCAGACCGATCAGGCCTGCGTGACGCTGTCGGAAGTCGGCGTGCGTTTTCCTGGTGCCGCGCAACAGGCTGAGGCCGCGGCAGAAATGGCCAAGCTGGGCTGTTCTTGACGGGGCTGCGGCGCGATATCCTGGGGCTGCTGCGCGGACAGTTTCAGCCCAGGCTGACCGGCAAACTCGGCATTGCCGTGTCCGGCGGCAGCGATTCGATGGCGCTGATGCATTTGATGAAGGAAGCCTTTGAGGGCGAGCCGGTCGATTTGCTGGCCGCAACCGTGGACCACGGATTGCGGCAGGAATCAGAAGCGGAGGCCAACTGGGTTGGCAAGGCCGCTGCCGCGCTTGGGATCACGCATGAGGTGATCCGCTGGGAAGACGGGCCTGGGCAGGGCAATCTGCAGAAACAGGCCCGTGAAGCGCGCTATGATCTGCTGTGCGCCTGGGCCAGGCGCAATGGCATCTCCACCCTTTGCGTGGCGCATACGGCGGACGATCAGGCAGAAACGCTGCTGATGCGGATGGCCCGGGCCTCTGGCGTGTCCGGGCTTTCGGGCATGCCGCCGCGCCGGGTGCACAAGGGCGTCACCCTGGTGCGGCCGCTGCTGGAGGTGACCCGCACCGAGTTGCGCCAGTACCTTCAGGAGCGCGGCATCGAATGGTGCGAGGACCCCAGCAACAGCGATCTGCGCTTTGAACGGGTGCGGGCACGCCGCGCCCTGGCTGATCTGGCGCCGCTGGGCCTGACGCCGACGGTGCTGTCCCGGGTTGCCGAAAATATGAACAAGGCCCGCGAGGCGCTGGACTGGTACGTGTTCCTGGCGGCGCGCGACATGGCCCACGTGCAGGCCGGCGCGGTGGTCCTGTGCCAGCGGAAATTCCGCACCTTGCCCAGCGAGACCGGCTACCGGCTGCTGGTCAAGGCCATCCAATGGTTGGCGGGATCCCCCTATCCGCCGCGCCGGGTGCCGATGGAAATCGCCGTTCTTGCCGCCCGGGGCGGCGGCGCGGCGACCGTGTCGGGCTGCCATCTCCTGACAACATCCAAACAGATCTGGATCTGCCGCGAGGCCAAGGCGGTTGCCGGCGTCACCTCGCTTCCCGGCCAGATCTGGGACGACCGCTGGAAGGTTTTCGGAGGCGACGCAAAGGGTTGCGAAGTGCGCCCTCTGGGGCGCGAGGGGCTGTTTGAATGCCCGTCCTGGCGGGCTACCGGCGTGCCGGGCACCGTGCTGGAGTCCTCGCCGGCAGTCTGGCGCGGCGCCGAACTGGCGGCTGCACCGGTGGCTGGACTGGGCAATGGATGGACGGCGGAACCGGTGGCAAACGAAGAAGAGTTCTTTGCATCCCTTTTATCGCATTGAACCTGCCCGAATGATCCTTATTTTAAGCACAACGCAGGCGGCCCGACGGGTGCGCCTATCTGATAGGGAGAACTTTCCTTGGGCAACGCTCGCAATATCGCCTTTTGGGTTGTTCTGTTTCTGCTGATTCTGGCGCTGTTCAATCTGTTCAGCGGTTCCGGCAGCACGATGCAGAGCCGTGAACGCACTTTCTCGGACTTCGTCAGTTCGGTGGAGACCGGCAAGGTCAGCACCGTCACCCTGGACGGGGAGCAGGTCCGCTACACCACGACCGACGGGCAGAACTACGTCACCATCAAGCCGGCTGATGCCGAAGTCACCGCGCTGCTGATCGAAAAGAACATTCCGGTGCGCGCCGAGAAACAGCAGCAGTCGGGCTTCCAGTCCTTCCTGATCACGCTTCTGCCGTTCCTGCTGCTGATCGGCGTCTGGATCTACTTTATGAACCGGATGCAGGGCGGCGGCAAAGGCGGCGCCATGGGATTCGGCAAATCCAAGGCCAAGATGCTGACCGAGAAGCACGGCCGCGTCACCTTTGACGACGTGGCGGGCATCGACGAGGCCAAGGAAGAACTGGAAGAGATCGTTGAATTCCTGCGCAACCCGCAGAAATTCTCGCGCCTCGGCGGCAAGATCCCCAAGGGTGCGCTGCTGGTCGGCCCTCCGGGCACCGGTAAAACCCTGCTGGCCCGCGCCATTGCAGGCGAGGCTGGCGTGCCGTTCTTCACCATCTCCGGCTCAGACTTCGTCGAGATGTTCGTCGGCGTCGGCGCCTCCCGTGTGCGCGACATGTTCGAGCAGGCCAAGAAAAACGCTCCCTGCATCGTCTTCATCGACGAGATCGACGCCGTGGGCCGCCACCGCGGCGCCGGCTATGGCGGCGGCAACGATGAGCGCGAGCAGACCCTGAACCAGCTCTTGGTGGAGATGGACGGTTTTGAGGCCAACGAGGGCGTCATCATCCTGGCCGCCACCAACCGCAAGGACGTGCTGGATCCGGCGCTGCTGCGCCCGGGGCGGTTTGACCGCAACGTGACCGTCGGCAACCCCGACATCAAAGGCCGCGAGAAGATCCTGGCGGTGCACGCCCGCAAGACCCCGCTGGGTCCGGACGTGGACCTGCGCATCATCGCCCGCGGCACCCCCGGGTTCTCCGGCGCCGATCTGGCCAACCTGGTCAATGAGGCCGCGCTGATGGCCGCCCGCGTCGGCCGCCGCTTTGTCACCATGGAGGATTTCGAATCCGCCAAGGACAAGGTGATGATGGGGGCAGAGCGCCGCTCGATGGTGCTGACCCAGGACCAGAAGGAAAAGACCGCCTACCACGAGGCCGGCCACGCGGTTGTCGGCATGGCGCTGCCGCTGTGCGATCCGGTATACAAGGCGACGATCATCCCGCGCGGCGGCGCGCTGGGGATGGTGGTGTCGCTGCCTGAGATGGACCGCCTGAACTACCACCGCGATGAGTGCCAGCAGAAACTGGCGATGACCATGGCGGGCAAGGCCGCAGAAGTCATCAAGTATGGCGAGGACCATGTCTCCAACGGTCCGGCCGGCGACATCCAGCAGGCCAGCCAGCTGGCGCGTGCCATGGTGCTGCGCTGGGGCATGTCGGACAAGGTCGGCAACATCGACTATGCCGAGGCCCACGAAGGCTACTCCGGCAACACTGCGGGTTTCTCGGTTTCTGCGAACACCAAGGAGCTGATCGAGGAAGAGGTGAAGCGCTTCATCCAGCAGGGCTATGAACAGGCGCTGGAGATCCTCAAGGACAAGACCGAGGAATGGGAGCGTCTGGCGCAGGGCCTTCTGGAATACGAGACTCTGACCGGCGACGAAATCAAGCGCGTGATGAATGGCGAGCCGCCGCAGGCCGGCGACGACGAGGACGACAGCGAGGATCAGGGCAACGCCTCTGTCACCGCAATCCCCAAGGCGAAGCCCAAGAAGACCCCGCCAGAGGGCGGCATGGAGCCCGAACCCTCCGCCTGATACCCTCTTGATACACCAAGGCTTGACCCCCGGATGCCGCTGGCCTCCGGGGGTTTTGCATTCACGGCGCTGAACCTTGGAATCACCAAAGAACATCGCCGCGCCTCTGGCGCCACCCCGCGCCGGCTGTATGCTCGCGGCAACGTCAAAGGACCATGCGAGGGAGAGCAGGCATGCCGGTGCTGCGGAAAACGGACTTCACGGGTGAAATCGTGTGGCTGGGCCATGTGCCTGCAGCCAGCGGCCTGCAGGCTGTGGCGTCGGAAACCTTGGACCTGGGATTTACCGGCATTGCCGGTGAGCGCCACGAGGGCGAAAACCGCGTGTCCTGCGTGCGGGTCAAGAACCTCTACCCGGAAGGCACCGAAATCCGCAACGTGCGCCAGCTGACCATCCTGTCCGAAGAGGAACTGGCGCTGATCGCGGCAGACATGGGGATGGGCAGCGTTAATCCGGCGCATCTGGGCGCCACCATCGTGCTGCGCGGCATCCCGGATTTCACCTTCGTGCCGCCGTCCTCTCGCCTGCAGGGGCCTGACGGGGTGACGCTGACGGTGGACATGGAAAACCGCCCTTGCGTCCTGCCGGGCCGCGAGATCGAGAAGGACCACTCGGGCTTTGGCGCCCGCTTCAAACCGGCGGCGCAGAACCGCCGGGGAATCACCGCCTGGGTCGAACGCCCCGGGTGCCTGCAGTTGGGCGGCGAACTGGCGCTCTTTGTCCCGGATCAGCGCGCCTGGGCGCCCTAGGCGGCCGTTTTCGGGGAAATCCGTTTCCTTTAAGGAACCCTTGCAGGGCCTGCGACAGACCCCACGCCGCATCGAGGCGTGATAATGTCGGAAATCACGCGCGTATTGTGCCGCATTTTGGCTAAGTCTACCGCCAAACCGGCATTCCCGTGCCGGCGATTGTATGCAAACTCAGCAGGAACCTTGCCATGAGCTACAAGAGTGACATCGAGATTGCGCGTGAGGCGCAGAAGAAGCCGATCCAGGAGATTGGCGCGAAGATCGGGATTTCCAGCGATGACCTGCTGCCCTACGGCCATGACAAGGCGAAGGTGAGCCAGGCGTTCATCAACTCTGTGCAGTCCAAGGAAGACGGCAAGCTGATCCTGGTGACCGCGATCAACCCGACGCCGGCGGGCGAAGGCAAGACCACCACCACCGTGGGCCTGGGCGACGGCCTGAACCGGATCGGCAAGAACGCGATGATCTGCATCCGCGAAGCGAGCCTCGGCCCGAACTTCGGCATGAAGGGCGGCGCGGCAGGCGGCGGTTATGCGCAAGTAGTGCCGATGGAGGAGATGAACCTCCATTTCACCGGCGACTTCCACGCCATCACCTCGGCCCACTCGCTGCTCAGCGCGATGATCGACAACCACATCTACTGGGGCAATGAGTGCGACATCGACACCCGCCGCGTCGCCTGGCGCCGGGTGGTCGACATGAACGACCGCGCCCTGCGCCAGATCACCGCGTCTCTGGGCGGCGTCTCCAACGGCTTCCCGCGCGAAGCCGGCTTTGACATCACCGTGGCGTCGGAAGTGATGGCGATCCTGTGCCTCGCGAACGACCTCAAGGACCTGGAAAAGCGCCTGGGCGACATCATCGTGGCCTACCGCCGCGACAAGACCCCGGTCTACTGCCGCGACATCAAGGCCGAAGGCGCGATGACCGTTCTCTTGAAGGACGCGATGCAGCCGAACCTGGTGCAGACCCTGGAAAACAACCCGGCGTTTGTCCACGGCGGCCCGTTCGCCAACATCGCCCACGGCTGCAACTCGGTCATTGCCACCAAGACCGCGCTGAAGGTTGCCGACTACGTCGTCACCGAGGCAGGCTTCGGTGCTGACCTCGGTGCCGAGAAGTTCATGAACATCAAGTGCCGCAAGGCAGGCATCGCGCCGTCGGCGGTGGTGCTGGTGGCCACCGTGCGTGCGATGAAGATGAACGGCGGCGTTGCCAAGGCGGACCTCGGCGCGGAAAACGTTGCTGCGGTGAACTCCGGCTGCGCCAACCTCGGCCGCCACATCGAGAACGTCAAATCCTTCGGCGTGCCGGTTGTGGTTGCGATCAACCACTTCGTCACCGACACCGATGCCGAAGTGGACGCGGTCAAGGCCTATTGCGCCACCCACGGCGTCGAGGCGGTGCTGTCGCGCCACTGGGAGCTGGGCTCCGAAGGCTCCGCGCCGCTGGCCGAGAAAGTTGTCGAGATCGTCGACGCCGGTTCCGCCAACTTCTCGCCGATCTACCCGGACGACATGCCGCTGTTCGAGAAGATCGAGACCATCGCCAAGCGCATCTACCGCGCCGACGAGGTGCTGGCGGACAACAAGATCCGCACCCAGCTGAAGGAATGGGAAGCCGCGGGCTACGGCAACCTGCCGGTCTGCATGGCCAAGACCCAGTACTCCTTCTCGACCGACCCGTCCTTGCGCGGTGCGCCGGTGGGCCATTCGGTGCCGGTGCGCGAAGTGCGCCTGTCGGCCGGTGCCGGCTTCATCGTGGCGGTCTGCGGCGAGATCATGACCATGCCGGGCCTGCCGCGCAAACCGGCGGCGGAAACCATCCGCCTGAATGCGGACGGCCAGATCGAAGGCTTGTTCTAAGACAGGATATGCGACATTCAGCGGCCCGGGGGCATCCCCGGGCCGCTGGAGTTTCAAGCGCAATCCGAAAAGTGGGAACCGGTTTTCGGAAACAATTGCGCGACCACAAAAAATGGTCAGAACCTCACATGGCCCAAAGCAATGAAAGCCGAGGTTCTGACGCATGAGCACAGAGACACCGCCGGAAGACTGTTCCTCGATGGAGGCGCTGCGCGCGGAAATTGACAGGCTCGATATTGAGCTGGTGCAACGCCTGGCCGCCCGGGCGGGGTATATCGACCGGGCGATCCAGCTGAAGCAGCTCAACGGCTGGCCGGCGCGGATCCCGGAGCGGGTTGAGGAAGTGGTCATGAATGCCCGCGCCGCCGCGCAAAGGGAGGGGCTGGACCCCGATCTGATCGAAAGCCTGTGGCGGCAGCTGGTGGACTGGTCGATTGCCCGCGAGGCGCGGGTGATCCGGGAGGAGTGATGCTGAGCAGGGCCACCTGCGGCTCGGGCATCGCGACCAACTGAAGTGAATAGGCGGGCCGAATGCCTGCGCAGGAAAGGAAGAGAGCAAATGGCAGCAACTCTGATTGACGGCAAGGCCTTTGCGGCCAAGGTGCGCGGCCAGGTGGCCGAACATGTCGCCCGGCTGAAGGAAGAAAACGGCATCACCCCCGGCCTGGCGGTGGTGCTGGTCGGCGAGGACCCGGCGTCGCAAGTCTATGTGCGCTCTAAGGGCAAGCAGACCGTCGAGGCCGGCATGAACTCCTATGAGCACAAGCTGGACGCGGACACCTCGGAAGCCGACCTGCTGGCGGTGGTTGAGCAGCTGAACAATGATCCGTCGGTGCATGGCATCCTGGTGCAGCTGCCGCTGCCGAAACACCTGGACGAGGATCTGATCATCAACTCGATCGCGCCGGAGAAGGACGTCGATGGCTTCCACATCTCCAACGTGGGCCTCTTGGGCACCGGCCAGAAATCGATGGTGCCCTGCACGCCCTTGGGCTGCCTGATGATGCTGCGCGAGCACCACGGCAGCCTGTCGGGCATGGACGCGGTTGTCATTGGCCGCTCCAACATCGTCGGCAAGCCGATGGCGCAGCTCTTGCTGGGCGACAGCTGCACCGTGACCATCGCGCATTCGCGCACCAAGGACCTTCCGGAGGTGGTGCGCCGCGCCGACATCGTGGTTGCCGCGGTGGGCCGCCCGGAAATGGTGCCGGGCGACTGGATCAAGGACGGCGCCACGGTGATCGACGTGGGCATCAACCGGATCGAGCGCGATGGCAAGAACGTGCTGGTGGGCGACGTCGACTTCGCCTCCGCCGCGGAACGCGCCGGCGCCATCACGCCTGTTCCCGGCGGCGTCGGCCCGATGACGATTGCGTGCCTGCTGGCCAACACCGTCACCGCCTGCTGCCGCGCAAACAACCTCCCGGAACCAGAAGGCCTCACCGCCTGACGCGCAGACCATTGAGCGTTGAATGAAAAAACACCCGCCGGAACCACTCCGGCGGGTGTTTTTTTAAAGTAGGCAGGGCGGGGACTAAGCGGAGACGGGGACCATGGTGCCTTGCAGGAGGGCGACCAGCTTTTCCTCTTGGCCCGTCACTGCGTGGACCTCTGCCGTGACGATCACCAGCCTGCGGCCGGGTTTGATTACCTTGCCGGTGGCGCGCAGGAGATCCCCGGCACCAGGGGCGAGCAGATTGATCTTCATCTCCGCCGTCATCACTTCGCTGTCCTCCGGCATCAGGGTCAGCGCCGCATAGCCTGCCGCCGTGTCGCCGATGGCAAAGCTGAGGGCGGCATGGGCCACACCGTGCTGCTGGCGGCTGCCGGGCAGGATCGGAGCGGTGATCACCACTTCGCCGGGGGCGACGCTGGCGATCTCTGCGCCCAGCGTCTGCATCATGCTTTGCCTGGCGAAACTGCTGCGGATGCGGTGGTCCATCAATTCTGTCCTTCTGCTGCTGAATGCCAGCATAGAGACGGCACAACCGCCATGGGCCTGTGACGCTGCGCCACTTAGCGGGGCATTGGCACCGGCAGCGCTTGCGCACCGGTCAGGATTGCCAGCGCATCTGCCGCCATCAGCGAGGTGAGCGCGGGATCACTGCTGCGCAGGCCGCCCGTATAGGTGCCGAAGGCCGGCAGGATCAGCCGCGACCGGTCCAGCAGGAAGCAGGGGCGGGAGGTGCTGCGCACACGTGCCTTGGGGTGGTAGTGGCCGGAGACTTCCGCCTTGGCAGCAGGATCGGCAATATGGCGGAAGGTGAGGGGGGCAAGATGCAGCTCTGCCATCTGCTCGCCACCCAGGTCCGCAGGTGCCGGGTCGTGGTTGCCGGTGATCCAGATCCAGCGGCGGCCCTGAAGCAGGGCGGCCAATTGCGATTGCTCCGCATCCGGCAACGCCCGCGAGGCGGCGTCATCGTCGAAACTGTCACCGAGGCAGACTACCGTGTCAGGCTGCAGGGCAGACACCAGTTCGGCAAGGCGGATTAGTGTGTCCCGGGTTTCATAGGGCGGCAGGGCGCTGCCGCCGCGCCGGATGTGGCGCTCGGATTTTCCCAGATGCAGGTCAGAGACGCAGAGCAGGCGGTGCTCCGCCCACCACAGCGCACCGGAGCTGAGGGCGGTCAGGCGGGTGCCTGCGAGAGAGAAGTCATATCCGGTCATGGCTTGGGTTTACCGGTCACAGTCGGGCTGGCAAGGGCTATTGCGGCAGCTGGTCCAGCCCGGATTGCCGCATCAGCGCCGCGGCCTCCTGCTGCAGCAGTTTCTCCTCCGCCGCGCCTTTGACCGGGACCTTTCCAGCCTCCAGCAGTAAGGGGGCCGCGAGGGGGGAAATCCGGCCCAGCCGCCTGAGCGTGATACGGCCGCGTGTCCGCTCCAGCATCTCCTCGATGCGGCCGAAATCCACCAGCCCGCGCAGGGCTTCCTCGCGGGTGACGTCCATCAGCAGGTGATCAGGGTCGTATTTCCTGAGCGTGTCATAGAGGATGTCGGAGGAAAACGCCGCCTGCCGCCCGTTCTTGCGTGCGCCCGGCGTGTTGCGCTCTATGAGGCCCGCGATGGTGGCTGCACCGCGGAAGGCGCGTTTCATCACCGCATTGCCGGCCAGCCAGCCCTCCAGCCCGTCACGCAAGGCGTCCGGGCCGAACAGCGGGGCTGGGTCTGCGATCTCTTGCAGCCCCCAGATCAGGGTGGCGTAGTCGGTGGCGACAAAACCCAAGGGATCAAGCCCCAGTTCCTCCATCCGTTTGGTCAGCAAGAGGCCCAGGGTCTGCTGGGCGTTGCGGCCGGCGAAGCCGTAGATGCAGATGTGCTTGCGGCTGTCATGCGGGAAGCTCTCGATCAGCAATTGGCCTGCGCGGGGCAGTTCGGAGACTTCGCGCTGCAGCTCCAGCCACTCGGCGGTGTGACGGGGCAGGGAGGGCCAGCTGTCCTGTTTAAACATCTTCAGGATGCGGGCGCTGAGCTGGGTGGAGGTGGCGAATTTGGTGCCGGAGAACACCGCGATCTTGGGCTTCCTGCCCGGATTACGGCTGACCTCGACGGTCATTTCGCGCAGCCCCTCGTAGCGCACGGTCTGGCCGCCGATCAGAAAGGTGTCGCCGGGGGTCAGAGTGGCAGCAAAGGCTTCCTCCACCTCGCCCAAGGGCTTGCCGCCGCGGCTGCGTTTCAGGCGGACCTTGATCAGGTCGGCGTCCTGGATGGTGCCGAGGTTCATGCGGATGCGCTGCGCCGCGCGCGGGTCGCGCAGCTGCCACTTGCCGTCCGGGCGCTGCAGCAGGCGCTGCCATTGGTCGTATGCTTTCAGCGCGTAACCGCCGGTGGCGCAGAAGGTGAGGCAGGCATCAAACGCGGCGCGGGTCAGGCTGGAATAGGCGCCGGCTTGGGTCATCTCTGCATAAAGCTCATTTGCGTCAAACGGGCCGGCGCAGGCGGCGATCAGGATGTGCTGGCACAGCACGTCGCGGGGGCCGGGCCCGCGCGGGTCGCCGTCCAGATCGTTTTCGCGCACGGCCTCCAGTGCGGCGCGGCATTCGACCACTTCAAAGCGGTTGGCAGGCACCAGCAGCGCCTTGGACGGCGCGTTGTAGCGGTGGTTGGCGCGGCCGATGCGCTGCACCAGGCGTTTCACGTTCTTGGGCGCACCGATCTGGATCACCAGATCCACGTCGCCCCAGTCAATGCCGAGGTCCAGCGAGCCGGTGCAGATGATCGCGCGCAGCTCGCCTCGGACCATCGCCGCCTCCACCCGCTCCCGCTGAACCCGGTCGAGCGAACCGTGGTGGATGCCGATCGGCAGCGCGTCCTCATTGGCAAGCCAGAGGTTGTGAAAGAAGATCTCGGCCTGAGCGCGGGTGTTGTGGAAGATCAGCGTGGTCTTGTGGGCCTTGATCTGCTCCATCACCGCCGGGATTGCATAGGCCGCGCCGCCGCCGGCCCAGGGCGGGGCTTCTTTGGTTTCCAGCATCCTTATGTCCGGTGCAGGGCCGGGATCGGCCAGCACGATATCGCAGGGGTCGGGATGGCGGGCGAGGTAGCGGGCAATGGCCTGCGGGTCGTCCACCGTGGCCGACAGGCCCACCCGGCGCAGATCCGGACACAACGTCTGCAGCCGCGCCAGCGCCAGCATCAGCTGGTCGCCGCGCTTGCTTTCGGCCAGCGCGTGGATCTCATCCACCACCACCCGCCTGAGGCCCTTGAAGGTCCGTGCGGCGTCCTCGTAGGAGGTGAGCAACGCCAGGCTTTCGGGGGTGGTCAGCAGGATATGCGGCGGGTCGGCGCGCTGGCGCTTCTTGCGGCTGGCCGGCGTGTCGCCAGTCCGGTCGTCGATGCGGATTGGCAGGCCGATTTCCTCAACCGGCGCGCGCAGGTTGCGCTTGATATCCGCGGCCAGCGCCTTGAGCGGCGAGATATAGAGCGTGTGCAGCCCGTCGTGGGACCCATCGGCCAGTTCCGCCAGTGTCGGCAGGAAGCCCGCCATGGTCTTGCCGCCGCCGGTCGGGGCGATCAGCAGGGTGCAGGGCGCCCCGGCCCGCTCCAGCATGGCGCGCTGGTGCGGGTGGATGGTCCAGCCGCGGGCACTGAACCAGGTTTCAATGGACTTTGGGAGTTCGCTCATCCGTCCTTATTAGAGGAAGGCCCAAAACTTTTCGAAAAGTTTTGGCAAGAGTTTTTGAAAACTCTTGCCGCCACCGGAGCCAGTCCCGGTGTCACTTTACGATGTGCTCGTCCTTGACGAACATGTTCGCCCAGGCCCGGTCGATCAGCTCCGGCGACATCTGGTAGGGGATGCCCTCGAACTCGCAGATGGAAATCATCTGGTCGATCAGGAACACCGGCTGGTAGTTGGCGTAGATGTTGTTGATCGTCGGGTACTTCTTCTTCAGCAGATGCACCAGCGCCGCCTCGTCCAGCGGCATGCCCTTCTTGCGGGCCACCATGGCAAAGATCTTGAGGAAGTTCTCCTGGTTCGGCCCGTCGATCTTGATCTTGAAGAAGATCCGGCGCAGCGCCGCCTGGTCAAAGATCTCATTCGGGTGGAAGTTGGTGGAGAAGATCACCAGCGTGTCAAAGGGCACTTCGAATTTTTCGCCCGATTGCAGCGCCAGGATGTCCTTGCTTTCTTCCAGCGGAACAATCCAGCGGTTGACCAGCGACTGCGGCGGCTCTGCCTGGCGGCCGAGGTCGTCGACGATGAAGATGCCGCCGGTGGATTTCAGCTGCAGCGGCGCCTGATAGGTGCGTGCAGTCGGGTTGTAGACCAGGTCCAGCATGTCCAGCGACAGTTCGCCGCCGGTGATCACGGTGGGGCGTTCGCACATCACGTAACGCTCGTCAAAACGGCGGCGGCGGCGCAGCGCGTTGGGATCTTCCTGCTCCTGCTCGACCGCGGTGTGCACGATCGGATCATAGACGGTGATCACCTGGCCCGCGTATTCGATGGCGCGCGGCACATAGACATGATCCCCCAGCGCATCGCGGATGCCGTTGGAGATCGAGGACTTACCGTTCCCCGGCGGGCCGTACATCAGGATCGAACGGCCGGCGCTCACCGCCGGGCCGAGGTGATCCAGCAGGCTGTCCGGCAGCACCAGATGGCCCATCGCATTGGTCAGCTGGTCCCGGGTCACCTGGATGTTGCGGATCGACTGGCGCTTCACCTGTTCGCGATAGACCGCCAGCGGAACCGGCATGGCACCGAAGTATTCGGACTGGCTCAGCGCATCCAGCGCCCGCGCCTTGCCCGCATCGGTCAGCTGGTAGCCCATTTCGTTGCCGCTGTTGGCATTCAGCGTGCCGGTGGCCTCCAGCAGGCGCTGCTCGCGGGCCATGTCCACCAGCTCCTGGGTGACAGAGGACGGCAGGCAGATCGCCTCGGCGATCTCGGTCACATTTTCCACGTTTTTGCGGAAGATGGTCTTGAGCAGGATATCCCGCATCATCACCACCGGCAGCTGCATCTGTTCCAGCCCCTTGGGGGCGGGCGGGGCCACAACGGCGAGGTTTTGCATGTTCATGGCGGTGCCTGTTCCTGATATCCGTATCCGGCCCCGGCAGACGGGGCGCTTCTGGAAACAGACTATTCAGGACTGTGGCAACAGCGGGGCAGAGCTGCAGCATTTCCGCGAAAGCGCCGTGAAATCCGTCACGGGCCGAACCATCAGGGGCACCGCCGGCGCGCGGCGGTGCCTGACGGCATCAGCTGCCGAACTTGGCAGCCAGGCCCAGGTAGATGGCCAGCGTGGCCCCCAGGCACAGGCCCATCGGGAAGCTCTTGCCGGTGTCCCAGCTTTGCCATTGCGGCGCCAGCTGCCGCAGGCGGGTGTATTTGGCAATCCGGTGCGCGGTAAAGCCGGCCAGCAGGGTGGCGGCAAAAACCACCATCAGGAACCGCAAGTCACCCAGCGCGATGAACGGCGCCGCGGCGCCCGCAAACTTGGCGTCGCCGGCGCCAACGGCCCCGGCGGCATAGAACAGGAACCCCAGGGCGATGCCGATGGGCAGATGCAGCAGCTGCCAGCCGTAGTCTGCCCAGCTGGGCATAACCAGAGCGCCGATCACCACATAGACCGCCGCCAGCAGGTCAACGGCCCAATTGGGAATACGCATGCCGCGCAGGTCAGTCAGCGCCACCGTGTAGCACAGCGGCAGCACGAACGGCAGGAACCACAGGGCGGCATGGGCCGGGAACTGCATGGCTCAGCCGTTTTCCAGCGCCGCCAAAGAGCGCGCGGCCTCTTCAAAGTGCTGCGGGTGGGTGGCAATCGCTTCGCGCAGCAGGTTTTCGCCCACCTTGACGTCGCCCTGCTTGATCGCGGACAGCGCCAGCGTGTGCAGCAGCAGGGCGCGTTCGGTCTGTTTCAGCGGGATCACCGGCAGGCTGTAATTGCGCTGTGCGCCGCGGGCCAGAACAAGGTTGTTCTTGGCGGTGAACAGGCTCTGGTCCTGACGGATCGCGTCGCCGAACAGCCGCTCGGCGCCTGTGAAATCGCCGCGGGTCAGCTTGGAGTAACCCCAGTTATTCATGATCTTGGCGGGCGTGGTGGTCAGCCCAACCGCGATTTCATAAAAGCTGTCGGCGCGCTTCCAGTCCTTGTTGGCGTCGGCGACAACAGCCTCGAGCCGGTAACGCTCATAGGTTTCATAGGTCGGCGGCACCTTGTCCAGTTCCGCCTTGGCCTCATCCCAAGCACCGCTGCGCACCAGCGCGCCGGCAAGGTGGACGCGGTCCTCGCTGGTGGTATCCTTCATTGACACAACCTGCTTCCAGGCAACGGCGGCTTCGGTGTTGCGCTTGGCGCGGATCAGCGAATGCGCCAGGCCGCGGTGCAGTTCGATCCGGTCCGGGCTGTTCCTGATGGTGCGCTGGAAATGGGCCACCGCTTCATTCGGGTCGGCCACGTTCAGCATCACATCGTTGAGATTGCTTTCGTCGATGACGTTCACTTCCTGCAAGGCACGTTCGACGGATTCATCGGCTTTGTCCGCGCAGGCCGACAGGACCAGCGCCCCTGCCAGAGAAGCGGATAGGATAATCTGCTGGCGCATTGGTGCGTCCCTTTTACTGCTCTGCCTCTGTTATGGTGTCTGGCGAATCAGGTAGCTGCCGCCGCCCTGCCGCACCAATTTGTAGTCTTCTTTTTGCGGAGCAGTATGCGCAGGATTTTCAAGTTTTGCGAGAGCCAGGCGCAAATTATCGCGGATTGCGTCACTTTCGCCATTGTCGAGCGCGTAGGCGCGATGGAACACCTGCACGGCTTCGGCGGTCTTGCCGCGTTCCATCAGCGTAACACCCAGATTGTTCATCGGTTCCGGCCAGTCCGGATCGGCGGCCACGGCCTGGCGCAGCAGGTCCTCGGCCTGTCCCAGCCGCCGCAGGCCCAGCTGGGCGCTGCCCATGCCGGACAGGACTTCCGGTGTCAGACCATGATCCAGCGCTGCCCGGGTAAAGGCCTCAAGCGCCAGATTGTACTCTCCCGCAGCCATCAGCCGGTTGCCGACCACCAGCCCGTCGGCCTCTTCGCCGCGCAGGTCCGCGCCCGGCGCCCAGGGGCTGCCCTTGTCTTGTCTCAAACCGCCCGGCGCACATGAAGCCGCCAGCGCAACAGCGCTGGCGGCGGTGAGGGCCAGGAGCAGCCGGGCAGCGGGTGCCCGTTCTGTCAAATTCATTATTGGGGTCCCAGATTGCCCAGATTTGCGATGTTCTGCGCCGAAGGGCCGACCAGGATGATCAGCAGCGGCGGAACTGTCAGCCCCATTGTGGCAAGTGTCATCTTCACAGGCAACTTGTTTGCGGCCTCTTCTGCCCGCATCACCCGTTTGTCGCGCATCTCGCCCGCGTAAACCCGCAGCGCGTCGGCGATCGAGGTGCCAAAGCTGGAGGATTGGATCATCACCGTCACAAAGGAGGAGACATCCATCACCCCGCAGCGGGTGGCGAAATCGCGCAGCACCTTGTCCTTGTCCTTGCCCGCCTTCATTTCATGGGCAACCACCTGGAATTCCTCCGACAGTTCCGGGTAGGAACTGTGCAGCTCCGCGGCCACCCTTACGATGGCCTGATCCAGCGACTGGCCTGCCTCGACGCAGACCAGCATCATGTCCAGCGCATCCGGGAACGCGTCAGTGATCGCCTCCTTGCGGGCCGCGATGCGCCGGGTGATCCAGTAACGCGGCAGGAAATAGCACGCAGCCGCCGGGGCGAGGATGCGGATGGCCATCTGCTGGCCGTCAAATTCCACATCCGCCTTCAGAACGTAGACAAAGAACAGTCCGCCCATCAGCCCGACCAGCCCCAGCGCAAACTGGGCAAAGTGGAACAGCCGCACGGAGTCTTTGGAGATATAGCCCGCCTGCCGCAGTTTCAGCGCCATCGCGGACAGCTCTTCCTCGTTCTGAGGTTCCAGGAAATTGGCGAATTTCTGCAGCTGTTCATTGCGGCCGGTCTGCCGCAGCCGCTCTTTCTGCGGCGACTGCCGGGTTTCCGGCCTGATGTTCTTCTGCAGCTTCTTCAGCGGGTCTTCCCGCTGGTTCATCAGCAGCGGAATGGCCAGCAGGATCATGAACAAGCCCGCAATGCCAAGCGCCAGAAGCGGGCCGAACGGGCCGAACTGCGAGGTGAGGAAGTCTTCGATACTGGTCAGAAAATCCACGGTCCGCTCCTTAGACTTTGATGTTGGTCAGCACGCGCATGACAATCAAATTGACGGTCAGCATGATGCCAACTGCGAAACAGGCAGGGATAAACCAGGCATGGTCCATCACGTCGTCATAGTAGTTGGGGTCCTTGACCAGGATCCCGATCAGGCACAGCAGCGGGAAACCGGACAGGAACTTGCCGGACCACTGCGCCTCGGCGGTGATCGCCTTGACGCGGCGGAACAGGCGGAAGCGGGCGCGGATCACCTTTGCCAGGCCGGCCAGGACTTCGGCCAGGTTGCCGCCCGATTGCTGCTGGATGGTCACCGCAACCGCCAGGAACCGCATGTCCTGCATGTCCAGCCGCTCTGCCATCTCCTTGAGCGCCTCGCCGACATCACGGCCATAGGCGCATTCATCGGAGATGACGCCGAATTCTGTGGCCAGCGGGTCCTCGACTTCGTTGGCAACGATCTGAATGGCGGAGGTGAACGGGTGGCCGACGCGCAAGGAGCGCACCATCAATTCCACCGCATCCGGCAGCTGTTCCTCGATCAGCGCCATGCGCTTGGCCGCCTTCTTGTTGACCCAGAAGAACACCGCGCCGACACCGATGATCACGGCACCCAGAATGCGGACCGGCAGCGGCGCCGCAGTGCCGATGCTGAGCCCGACAAAGGCCAGCCCGGCCAGCCCGGCCATGATCACGATCAGCTGTTTGGGGGAAAAGGCGATGGCCGCCTTCTGCGCCCGTTCGGACAGCAGCGAATACAGCGGGATCGACTGCGATTTGGCGTGCTGGCCCATCTCCTTGCGCAGCTGCTCCAGCACCTGCTCGCGGTTGTTGCCCTTCTCCATCATTTCCAGCCGGCGGTTGACCTTGCTGTTCAGGCTGATGGATTTGCCAAAGACAAACAGATACAGGCCTTCAACCAGCGCCAGGATCCCAAAGAAGATCGCGCCGTAGATAAGCGGTTCGGCACTCAGTTCCATCAGCGCGGCTCCATCGTGGTGGGTTCATAGATCGACGGCGGCAGGTCGTAGCCCCACAGGCGGAACCGCTCCGAGAAGTGGCTGCGCACGCCGGTCGCGGTGAAGTGGCCGATGATCTTGTTGTCCGGGGTCAGGCCGACGCGCTGGAACCGGAAGAGTTCCTGCATCGAGATCACGTCGCCTTCCATGCCGGTGATTTCGGTGATCGAGGTCATCCGGCGCGAACCGTCCTGCAGGCGCGAGGCCTGCACGATCAGGTTCACAGCCGAGGCGATCTGGCTGCGCACCGCCTTGATCGGCATCTCGATCCCGGCCATGGCGATCATATTTTCCAGACGCGAAATGCCGTCGCGGGCAGAGTTGGCGTGGATCGTGGTCATCGAGCCGTCGTGGCCGGTGTTCATGGCCTGCAGCATGTCGATCACTTCCTCGCCGCGGGTCTCGCCGACGATGATGCGGTCGGGGCGCATCCGCAGCGCGTTTTTCAGACAATCGCGGGGCGAAACCTCGCCTTTGCCTTCCACGTTGGGCGGGCGGCTTTCCATCCGGCCCACATGGGTCTGCTGCAGCTGAAGTTCCGCGGTGTCCTCAATGGTCAGAATGCGCTCCGCGTTGTCGATGAAGGAGGACAGCGCATTGAGCGTGGTGGTTTTACCGGACCCGGTACCGCCAGAAACGATGACATTCAGGCGGGTCGAGACAGCGGCCTGCAGATAGGCTGCCATTTCCTCGGTGAAGGCGCCGAATTGCACCAGGTCATCGATGCCCAGCTTGTCCTTTTTGAACTTCCGGATCGACACCAGCGACCCGTCCACCGCAATCGGCGGCACCATCGCGTTGAAACGCGAGCCATCGGCCAGGCGGGCGTCCACATAGGGGTTGCTCTCATCGACGCGGCGGCCCACTGCGGACACGATCTTGTCGATGATCCGCATCAGGTGCTTCTCATCCTTGAACCCGATGTCGCTGAGTTCCAGCTTACCGCTGCGCTCGACAAAGATCTGGTGCGGGCCGTTCACCAGGATATCGCTGACCGTCTCGTCCTGCAGCAGGGTTTCCAGCGGACCAAGCCCGGTCACCTCGTCATAGAGTTCCTTGTTCAGCGTCTGCCGGTCCTCGCGGTTCAGCACGATGCTCTTTTCGGCCAGGATCTCCGTCGAGATGTTGGAGATCTCCGACCGCAGCTCGGCCTCGCCCGCGCGCTCCAGCGCCGCCAGGTTCAGGTTCTCCAGAAGCTCCCGGTGCAGCTGGATCTTGATCTCGTTCAGCCGCTCCTTGCGCTTGCGTTCCTTGTCCATCGGGGCCGCTTCGGCCTCCTTGCGCTGGACCGGGCGCCGCAGGCTGACTGCCGGCTTGCCGTTTGCACCCGCGGCCGGCGCCGGAGCCGGAGCCGGAGCAGCAGGTTTCGCGGCCTGTTTCTTGTACTTGGAAAACATCAACTCACCCCCAATTCAAGCCGTTCAGGCGGCTTCTGCTTCACTGCGGCCCAGCTCGTGCAGCGAGGCTGCAAGCTTGGCGATTTCCTTGCGCAACGGGTTCTTCGCGGCAGAGACGGCCAGCGGCAGGCCGTGGTCGCAGCTCTGCAGGATCTGCTTGCCGCCGTCAGGCAGCTGCAGGTCGATCGAAATCCCCAGGGATTCGGCCATCCGCTTGACCCGGCTCTTGCCGGTCAGATCGGTGAACTTGGGCGCCCGGTTCAGCGCAAAACGCAGCTTCTCGAACGGCAGGTCTTCGGCCTGCAGCGCCCGCTTCAGCCGCAGCGCGTTCTGGGCCGAGCGCATATCCAGCTCGATCAGCGCAAAATAGACATGCGCCAGGTTCAGCACCGTTTCGGTCCACTGCACCAGCGTGTGCGGCATATCGATGACGACGAAATCGAAATGGCTGCGGGCCAGCGCGATGACCCGGGTGATGTCCTCGGGCGACAGCAGATCCAGCGGCACCATTTCGGCCGGCGCGGTCAGGACCTGCAGCCTCTCCTGGAACGGGATCAGGGCCTGGCCGAACAGATCCTCGTCCATGTTCTCCGGTTCGCCCAGCATCTCCATCACCGCGTCGCGGCGCGGCAGGTCCAGATAGGTTGCGGCCGAGCCCGCCTGCAAATCGAGGTCCAGCAGGCAGACGGTCGGCTCTTCATGCTCGCTGAGCGCCGCAAGCTCCCAGGCCAGGTTGACCGCCATGGTGGTGGAGCCGGTGCCGCCGGCCAGGCCGTGGCAGACGATCACCGCGCCTTCGCGCTGGCTGCCGGACTGCAGCTGTTTCTGGTTCGGCGCCGCCGCCGCCGGGGCCGGCGCCTGCAGCCGCTCGATGGCCGCCTGCAGCTCCTGTTCCGGCAGAGGGTAGGGGACAAATTCGTCCGCACCCTGGCGCAGCAGCGTGTGCAGCGCGGCCGGGGTCACGTCCTCGGCGATCAGAATCACCTTGATGCCGCGCGCCTTGGCCTGGGTGATGATCTCTCCCATCAGCGGCAGGTCGCCCTCGTCGGCACTGTCGATGGCCAGGGCGATGAATTGCAGCGGTTCCGCTTCCGCCTGGCCAAAGAATGCCAGCGCCTCGGTAAAGCCCAGATCGCCCCAGGCCTCACCCAGAGCGGATTCCATGTCTTCAATCAGGAGGTCGAAATTCTGCACGTCGCGGCTGACTGTGCAGGCAACAATCGCAGGTGTTTCTGTTTGCGGCATACCGCTGCTCATCGCCATCATCCTTGTTCACTTGGGCAGACCGGGCTTTGCGCACAGTCCACCTCTTGGAAACAATGTCGGCGGCAATCTAGGCGATATTGGGGCCAAAAATCCCCAAATATGGGGAATTGTTACTACTTCGTAACCGGCGGACCGCCAGGGGCAGGGCCTGTCGATCCTGCATTTCCGGCGTATGACCCGCTGCAAATCAGCGGCTTTGACGCCTTGGATTTGACGGATTTTGCCCTGAACTGCGTTAGGCCCGCTTGAATTTGAGCCGCTCTTTCAGCGGCTCATGCCTGATCAGGAACAATGTCAGGAAAACCGGCGGTGCAAAAAGAAGAAGGGCCCTGATCCCAGGGCCCGCCTTATTAACCTTCGTCGGTCGATGTGACCGCCAGAGTGGTCGGCGGCACAGCACTTTCGATATACTCGCGGTAAATGACCCTGGCGTATTTGCCGTCCAGCAGGGTCGGGTGCCGCTTCAGGAAGCCGCTGACCTCGGTCACGGTGCGGCGGTTGCGGCGCTCGCGGTCCGGCGTCGGAATCAGCGGCTGCGTCTCGCCAAAGGAGACCACCGCCTCAAGCCGGTTGCGGCTGATGCCGCGCGACACCAGGTAGTTGACCGCCGCGCGCGCCCGGCGCAGGCCAAGCGACTTGTTGTAGGCGTTGCTGCCCACCGCATCGGTGTGGCCGAACACCCGGAACCGCACTTCGGGGAACTGCTTGATCCAATGCGCCTGCCGGTCCAGCACCGCGCGGGCGTCCTGATCCAGGCGTGCGCTGTCGAAGTCAAAATTGATGGTGTTAGGCACTTCCTTGGCGAACCGGCCGGCCAGCTGAATGGCATAGCTGCGGTCGCCCTTCATGACCGCGGCGTTGGTTGCGGCCGCGTCACCGAAATGCTTTTGCTGCTGTGCGCTGAAACCCGTGGCGTCAGTGCAGGCTGCGGCACTCAGCATCAGGCCGGCCCAGGCGATTTTTCTGATCATCCGCTCAATTCCCTCTGCTTAGTCCAGCACGTAGCCGTAGGAGCCGTTGAAGTCCTGACGCGCAACCTCTGCAGCGGCGCCTTTTGCATTGCGCTCCGTCTTGCCGAACAGGAACAGCTCCCCTTCGCTGGGCGCCTTCACCCGGTCGGTCGGCAGCACCAAAGCCTCGCCGCGGGTCGGGGTGACCAGATGCGCGCTGACAATGATAACCAGCTCCGATTGCGAATGCTGGAAATCGGAGCTGCGGAACAGGGCGCCGAGGATCGGCACGTCACCCAGCCAGGGCACCTGTGCGTTGTTGTCGAGGAAGTTGTCTTCGATCAGGCCGGCAATGGCAAAGCTTTCACCATCCCGCAGCTCAACCGTGGTCGAGGCTTCACGGCGGGTGAAGGCGCTGACAGTCAGGTTGTTCAGGGTGAAGCCGTTGCTCGGGTCCAGTGCGGACACTGCCGCCACCAGTTCAAGGTTGATCAGATCGCCGTCGACAACGCGGGGGATGAAGCTTAGCTCGATGCCGAAGGGCTTGTATTCAATGCTGATTTCCCCTTCGTTCCCGGTGGTGGGGACGGGGTATTCGCCGCCTGCCAGGAAGTTCGCTTCCTGCCCGGACAGGGCCGAAAGGTTCGGCTCGGCCAGGGTGCGGACCAGCCCCTTGCGCTCCAGTGCTTCCAGCAGCAGGCGCACGCGGGCATTGCCAACACCGAAATCAAACAGGAATGCGCCCTGGATATCGGTCTGGGGTACGATCGTTTCTGAATTAAGGCCGTTGTCTGAAAGCAGCATGGTGCCGGTCTCAATTGCCTTGTTGCTCGAACCGGTCGCCAGCGACGCGCTCAGCGATTTGGTCACCGACCGCTGCATCTCGGCGAATCGGACTTCCAGCATGACCTGCTGAATGCCGCCAACCGACATCAGGTTGCTGACACGCTCAGGCGCATAGCGCTCCGCCAGGTCCAGCGCCCGCTGCAGGCGGGCAGAGCTGGACACCACGCCCGACAGCACGATGCCGTCGTTTGCAGTGCGCACTTCGATTGTCTCGTTCGGCAGGATCTGGCGCAGGCGCTCCTTGAACTCGGTCACATCCGCAGCCACCCGCACTTCCACGTTTGTGATCAGCTGGCCGGCCCCGTCAAGCAGCGTCAATGTGGTCAGACCCGGGGATTTGCCCAGCACATAAATAGTGCGGTCGGACAGGGACGAGATGTCCGCGATGCCCGGATTCGCGATGCTGAGTTCCGCAAAGGGGGTTTCGCTTTCAACCACCACGGCGCGGTTCATGGGCACATCCAGCGTCGCCGCCGTGCCTTTTTTCACCACCCGCAAGGATTGTGCCGATGCCCCATCCGCACCTGGTATGCCAATAAACGATAGACCCAAAAGGGCCGCCGCAACGAACCTACGAATTGTCATGTGACCTGCCTTTCCGATCACGCCTCATTATTCGGGTCTTTATGCCCGCTCTTTCCGGCACTGTGGGACAGTTCCCGAATTATTGCAAGAATCAATGGCTTCGAAGCCTTTCTTAAGCAGCGCGGCATGTGGGGCCTAAGCAACAGGCAATTCAGCCGCGCTCCGGGAGGAGGCGCGGCTGAAGCTTGTAATTTCCTGTAATGGAACGGAAATCTCAGTTGGTGCAGGGGATCGGAATGGCCACAACTTCTGCGCCGCGGCGGGTGCGGATGGTGCAGACTTGTTCCCGTTCAACCTCCTGCGGTGCTTCGATTGCGCCAAGGCCCAGAAGCTTGCGCTGGTCCACTTCGATGACCGAGGCAATGCTGTCATCGCCTGCACCCACCAGCGCCAGCGTCAGCTTGCCGGTGCTCTGCGCCTGGGCCAGGGCGGCAACTTGTTCGGGCCGCGCTGCAACTGTGACGGTACGGGCAATGACGGCCCCATCGATATCGTTGCTGGCCTTCTGGTCCACCGCGATCAGTTCCACATTGGTCTCGATCAGCCGGGTAAAGTCACCCTGTGTGGCGCCGGCCTGACGCACCTGGCCGGACCAGTAGATATCAACCTTGTCGCCGGGGCGCAGGAAGCCGGACACGCCAGAGGACACATCCACACGGATTGCAAAGGCACGCATGCCGCGTTCCAGCCGCGAGGTGATGCCCGCGTCTTCCCCGGGCAGGGTGACCTTGCTGGCCATGATCGCCTCGTTCTTCTCCATGGTGCGCAGAATCACGCGGGGCGTGTCGTCCGATCCCGGCGGGAACAGCGCTTCAAGGCTGGTGAAGACGCCTTCCGGCAGGCTTTCCTTGGGCCAGCGGACCTGACGCACGCTTTCCTTGGTCAGGCGGTGGCCGTATTTCAGAGTGTCCGTCGCTACAAAGATGTCGACAGTGGGAATGTTTTCCACCCGGGCCGCGCGTTCCTGGGCCAGAGCGTTCTGGTAGGAACTTACATATTTTTTTGCCATCATGACTGCACCGCCGGCAAGAGCGAGACCGACAATCAGGACCATACCGAATACGAGCCGCATGGGGGATTTCCTTCTGTGCTGCTGCCAAGTGTATTTTTGGCAAGGAACTGAATTACTGATACGTACAGCCGGTGACATCCGGCTGTTTTATCGAGACCTGTGCAAACCGGGAGTGGTGTACAGTTACTGCTGCAGTTGCGCGTCATAGACTGTCTTGGCGTTGGCGGCCGTTGCCTCCAGATACGCTCCTGTTCCAACGCGGAGCGATCTGACACCGTCGGTTACCGACAGCACTGCCATCGCGCCCAGGCCAACCACTGATGCTGTCAGAACAACCCAATCAACTGTGACCGCACCGTGCTCGTCAGACAGGAACCTTGAAAGCATGGTCTTCATGGGTGTTCCTCCCCTGGGTGTATTGATTTCTACGGCATATGGGCCGCGCCTTTTTCCAAGGCGCGGCCCTTGGCCAACTGGCATATCCGAGCAGGTAACTTTTCAGTTAGCCTGGAATTACTGGCTCAGGTCCAGACCGGTCTGATCGATGGTGCCGCCAGTTGCGGTCAGGAAGGTGCCGGTGTTGGTTGCAACGGTGTCGATGCCATCGCTGATCGAGGTGTATGCAACGCCAGCCAGAGCGGCAACAGCTGCGGTCAGAACGACCCAGTCAACAGTCACGGCGCCGTCTTCGTCTTTGCGGAAGTTTTTGATGAACTTGATCATAGTTTGGTCCCTCCAAAGGATCTCAGAATTTGGTTCATCCCGCCGTCGCTCTGGAACCTGCTCTCTCACCAGCTTTGGTTCCTGTCCGGCTTGGATGAGTACATATAGCCAGTGCAGCGTGGCAGGATTTGGGCTGAAAGCCGCAAAACGCTGCCCAATTTTAACTTTTCAACAATATCTCCCGTAACTTGCTGTTTTTGCGGGGTTAAAAAATCATTACCAGCGGGACTCCCGTGGTATTTTCGCGCCAGTTGGGGGCAAATATGGCGATTACGCCAGATTCCGGGGCGGAAAAGCTGGTATTCGCCCGCCGCTTTTCCGAGTCTCGGGCGATAAAAACCAACGGCAGGCAGAGCAATGTCCGTGCGAAACGCAATTTTGTCGGCAGCCCTGTGCGCCTTGCCCCTGACGGCGGCGGGGCAGGAGGCGCCCAAGCCCTTTCCCGCGTTCGAAGCAAAGCGGGTCAAACCGCCCGCACCGGGGTCCGGCAAGCGCATCACCGTGCAGATCGAGCCCGCGCCCGAGCCGGAGGCGGACACAGCAGCCCCGGCCGCGCCCGCCGCCGGGCAACCCGCCGCGCCGTCTGCCGGGCGCTACACCTGGTTCTGGGACAAGGTTGCGCCGGGGCTAGAGGGGGCCGGGCCGGGCAGGCTGGACGATGCCATGCAGGCCCTCAAAGGCGCCAAGGGGCTGGCAGCCCCGCGGCTGCAGCTGATGCAGGACATCGTACAGGAGCGCGGCGTGCAGATTCTGACCGAAAGCGCCGGCACCCAGGTCTCTCCGGCCTTGGTTCTTGCAGTGATTGCCGTCGAATCCGCCGGTAAACCTGATGCGGTCAGCTCTGCCGGGGCGCAGGGGCTGATGCAGCTGATGCCGGACACCGCCGCGCGGTTCGGGGTCAGCGATGCGCTGGAGGCCAAGCAGAACATTTCCGGCGGCGTCCGCTATCTGGATTGGCTGATGAAGGAGTTCGGGGGCGATCCGATGCTGGTGCTGGCGGGCTACAACGCAGGCGAGGGCGCGGTGCGGAGCCACAAGGGCGTGCCGCCCTATGCCGAGACGCGCGATTACGTGCCCAAGGTGCTGGCCGCCTATCAGGTGGCGCGCGGATTGTGCACCACACCGCAGATGTTCCTGTCTGACGGCTGCGTCTTCCGGATGCAGAACTAACGCTGCAACCGGCGGCTCAACCGGATCGTGGCTGGGACGGCGAGCCCGGGCAGGTGTTCGCCCGGCGGGGCTGTGCTGCTTGTCCCAGGCAAAGGGTGTTGCGTACCCACCGTACGCCCCCTTCACGCAATCCTCATGCCCCTCTGCCATACTCCCGGATGATCGCGATCCCCCGCCATGGCTCCGCGCATGGGCCATGATACGAGGCGCAGGCATCTTTGGGCTGCCTGCGCGACACCCCGGAGACCGGCCCTGACAAAAAGGGGGTCGTCCAGGATATCCTGTCCGAGCAGGCCCCCGGCGGGGTCTGTCCAACTCCATCCGGCGGCGGCGCCCCCTTAACTGGGACACAGCGCAGAACCGAACGGAAAGACCGGAACAACAGAGACCCGCAGAAAAGAAAAAACCGCCCAGGCAGATGCGCCCCGGCGGCTCGAAGGCCTACGGCAGAGGCAGGCGTTTGGCTATGTTCGCGGCAGCAGCGCCGCGTCAGTCCACGATGGTGGCTTCGGTGGCTGCACGCAGCTCGTCTTCGCTGACGCCCTCGGCGCATTCCACGATTTTCAAGCCGCCCTCGACCACATCCAGCACGCCGAGGTTGGTGATGATGCGGTCGACCACGCCGCGGCCGGTCAGCGGCAGGGTGCATTCCTTCAGCACCTTGCTGTCGCCATGCTTGTTGGCGTGATCCATCACCACCACCACGCGGCCGACGCCGGCCACCAGGTCCATGGCGCCGCCCATGCCCTTGACCAGCTTGCCGGGGATCATCCAGTTCGCCAGGTCGCCGTTCTCGGCCACTTCCATCGCGCCCAGGATCGCCATCGCGATCTTGCCGCCGCGGATCATCGCAAACGATTGCGCGCTGTCGAAATAGGCGGTCTGCGGCAGTTCGGTGATGGTCTGCTTGCCGGCGTTGATCAGGTCGGCATCCTCTTCGCCCTCAATCGGGAAGGGGCCCATGCCCAGCATGCCGTTTTCCGACTGCAGGGTCACTTCCACACCCTCGGGGATGTAGTTGGAGACCAGCGTGGGGATGCCGATGCCAAGGTTCACATACCAGCCGTCCTGCAGTTCCTGCGCGGCGCGTGCCGCCATCTGATTGCGGTCCCAAGGCATTAGGCTTGCTCCTTCTTCTGACGGACGGTGCGCTGTTCGATGCGTTTCTCGTGGTCGCCCTTGATGATGCGGTGCACATAGATGCCGGGCAGGTGGATCGCATCCGGGTCCAGCGAGCCGGTGGGCACGATCTCTTCAACCTCGACCACGCAGACCTTGCCGCAGGTCGCGGCCGGCGCGTTAAAGTTGCGGGCGGTCTTGCGGAACACCAGGTTGCCGGTCTCATCCGCTTTCCAGGCCTTGATGATGGCGAGGTCGGCAAAGATGCCTTCCTCCATGATGTAGTCCTCCATCGCGCCGTCCGGCCCGGTGGGGAACTGCTTCTCCATCTTGCCCTCGGCAATCACGGTGCCAACGCCGGTCTTGGTGAAAAAGCCCGGGATGCCCGCGCCGCCGGCGCGCATGCGCTCCGCCAGGGTGCCCTGCGGGTTGAACTCCAGTTCCAGCTCGCCCGACAGGTACTGGCGCATGAACTCGGCGTTTTCCCCCACGTAGGAGGAGATCATCTTCTTCACCTGCCGGGTCTGCAGCAGGATGCCGATGCCAAAATCATCAACGCCCGCGTTGTTGGAGGCAAAGGTCAGGTCCTTGGTGCCCGCGTCCTTGATCGCCTGCAACAGCAGCTCGGGGATGCCGCAGAGGCCAAAGCCGCCCGCGGCGATGAACATGCCGTCGTGAAGCAGCCCGTCGAGCGCTTCAGCGGCGCTGGAATATACCTTTTTCATGGAGATCTCCCATTATGCCGGTTGCGCTGAGTTCTGGCGCCCGGGCGGTGCAGAGTCAATGAATACGGAGAGGGCTGCGTATTTCTACGGACCGGAGGGCGGTCCGCCTTGACCGGCGGCCCGCCAGTGCCCGGGGCTCAGCCGGGCAGGGCGTCTTCGGCGTATTGGGCCGCGAAGGCTGCGCTGGGCGGGATCGGGGTGATAACATCGATCAGCACGCCGTTCGGGTCCGCCGTGATGAAATGGCGCTGCCCGAAGTCCTCGTCCACAAGCGGTTTCAGTATCGGCAGGCCAGCGCCGGTTAGCCGGGTGTATTCAGCTGCGGCGTCCTCTACCTCGAAGTTCAGGATGACACCGGCACTGCTGCCGCGCCCGGCCTCTGGGATCGTGGGGTGCGAGTCATCCAGGATTGCCAGGTTCACCGCCGGGTCGGTGCAGGACTGCAGATGCACGTACCAGTCTGCCTCGAATGCCGGCCGGAAGCCAAAGTGGGTTTGGTAGAATGCGGCGGTGCCCGCGACGTCGCTTGTTTGCAGCACCGGGTAGTATTGAGTCACTTTCATCTTGCACCTCTTCTGAAAAGCATACAGGCTGTATGTACGTGGAAATAAACATACAGGCTGCATGTATGCAAGAGGGAAATGCCCCCGTCCCAAACACCGCACGCCGGGCCGCCATGCGCGAGCGGCTGATCGCTGCCGCCCGCACTCTGTTTTCGGAAAAGGGCTACGCCGAGACTTCAACGCCGGAAATCGTCAAGGCCGCGGAGGTCACACGCGGCGCGCTTTACCATCACTTTGATGGCAAGGAGGCGCTGTTCCGCGCTGTTGCCGAGGCCGAGGCCCAGGCGGTTACCAAGGCAATCGAGGCTGCGGCCAAGGTGCCGGGCGGGGAGGGGCTGGAGGCGGGCAGCCGGGCCTTCTTTGCCGCTATAGCCGCGCCGGGCCGCGCCCGCATACTGCTGGTGGACGGACCTGCCGTTTTAGGAGCTGCCGCGATGGACGAAATCGACGCCGGCGGGGGGCGCAATGCGCTGCGCGCGGGGCTTGCGGCTGCCGGCACGGGCTTGGAAGAAGGTGAGCTTGATGCGCTGGCGACGGTGATGTCGGCTGCCTTCGACAGGGCGGCGCTTGCCATTGCCGAAGGCGCTGCGACGGCGCCTTACGAGGCGGCGATGGCGGCACTGATGCGCGCCGCCATCGGACCGGGGACTTAGGTCGAGGCTTTCTTGGCGGCAGGTTTCTTCTTGGCTGCGGGCTTCTTCGCTGCCGCCTTTTTCTTGCCGCCCTTGGAGGATTTCTCGGCGATCAGCTGCACCGCCATCTCCATGGTCACGTCTTTGGGCTCCACGTCCTTGGGCAGGGTGGCGTTCACCTTCTCCCATTTGACATACGGCCCGTAGCGCCCGTCCATGATGTTGATGGCGCCGCCGCTTTCCGGGTGTTCGCCCAGCTCCTTCAGCGGCTTGGCGGCAGCCCGGCTGCCGCGGCGGCCCGGGTTGGCGCGTTTCTCTGCCAGCATCTCCACCGCCCGGTTCATGCCGATCTCAAAGACGTCCAGGGTCTCCTTGAGGTTCACGTAAACCGGCTTTTCCTCATCCGGCAGCTGATGCGCAATATACGGCCCGAACCGGCCCAGGTTGGACTGGATCGCGCCGCCGTCCGGGTGCTGGCCAATGTCGCGCGGCAGGGTCAAGAGGGTCAGCGCCTGCTCCAGGGTGATCTCATTCGGGCCCCAGCCGGGCAGGAAATCCTTGCCCTGTTTGGGCAGCGAGGAGCGTGGCGGCTTCTTGTTCTCGGGCGTCGCCTCACCGCGCTGCACATAAGGCCCGAAGCGGCCGGACTTCAGGTGGATCTCGTCACCGTCGTCCTCGCCCAGAATACGTTCGTAACCTTCTGCGCCTTCGCCGGAAATCGGCCGGGTGTAGTTGCACTCCGGATAGTTGCCGCAGCCGACAAACCCGCCGGTGCGCGAGGTCTTGAGGTGCAGCTGGCCCGCGCCGCACTTCGGGCAGGTGCGCGGATCGGTGCCGTCTTCGCGCGGCGGGTAGAGCTGCGGCGCCAGGGCGTCGTCCAGCACGTCCAGCACCTCGGTGATGCGCAGGTCGGAGGTTTCCGAAATGGCGGCGGAGAAATCGCGCCAGAACCGGCCCAGCAGATCCTTGTAGTTGCGGTCGCCGGCGCTCACGTCATCCAGTTCTTCCTCCAGGTTGGCGGTGAATTCGTAACCGACGTATTTGCGGAAGAAGTTCAGCAGGAAGATGGTAACGATCCGGCCCTTGTCCTCGGGGAACAGGCGGTTCTTTTCCTTGCGGACGTATTCGCGGTCCTGGATCGTGGTGATCACGGAGGCATAGGTCGAGGGGCGGCCGATGCCCAGCTCTTCCATCCGCTTGACCAGGGTCGCCTCGGTATAGCGCGGCGGCGGCTGGGTGTGGTGCTGCAGTGCCAGCACGGCGCCGTCATCGGACAGAACCGAGGCATCCTTGCCGGCCTTGTCCGCCTGCGCCGCCAAGGACGATGCGAATTTCAGCGCCTCGCCCTGCATGATCTGCGGCAGGCGCTTGTCGTCCTCATCCGCTACATCGTCGCGGCCTTCCTCGTAGACTCGCATGAAGCCGTCAAACAGCACCACCTGGCCGGTTGCGCGCAGCACGACCTGCTGGTCGGCGGAGCCGATATCGACGGTGGTGCGCTCCAGCCGGGCGCCTTCCATCTGGCAGGAGAGGGTCCGCTTCCAGATCAGGTCATAGAGCTTGCGCTGGTCGTCTTCGGTCAGCTTCAGCGAGGCGGCATCGCGGCCCATGTCGGTCGGGCGGATACACTCGTGCGCTTCCTGCGCGTTCTTCGCCTTGTTCTTGTAGATGCGCGGACTGGACGGCACGTAGTCCGCGCCATAGCGCTTGGCAATCTCGTCGCGTGCGGCCTGCACGGCTTCGGGTGCCATGTCGATGCCATCGGTCCGCATATAGGTGATGTAGCCCGCCTCATAGAGCCGCTGGGCGGCGCTCATGCATTGCTTGGCACCCATACCGAACTTGCGGCTGGCCTCCTGCTGCAGGGTCGAGGTCATGAAGGGCGCAGAGGGGTTGCGGGCCGCAGGCTTGGCCTCGACCGACAGCACCGACAGCTTGCGGGACGCCACCGCCTGCACCGCCATTTCGGCAGAGGTGGAGTTCTTGAGGCTGTATTTGTCGAGCTTGTCGCCGCCCATGACGGTCAGGCGCGCCTCGAATTCCTGGCCGCGCGGCGTGGCCAGATTGGCGCGCACCGACCAGTATTCCTGCGCGTTGAACGCCTCGATCTCCATCTCGCGTTCAACGATCAGCCGCAGGCAGACGGACTGCACCCGGCCCGCCGAGCGCGCGCCCGGCAGCTTGCGCCACAAGACCGGCGACAGGTTGAAGCCGACCAGATAGTCCAGCGCGCGCCGCGCCAGATAGGCCTCGACCAGCGGCATGTCGACCTGGCGGGGGTTCTTCATCGCCTCGGTCACCGCTTCCTTGGTGATCGCGTTGAAGGTTACCCGGCTGACGGCGGTGTCCTTCTTGATCGAGCGCCGCTTGGTCAACGCTTCCTGCAGGTGCCAGCTGATCGCCTCTCCCTCGCGGTCGGGGTCGGTGGCGAGAATCAGCGCATTGTCGTCTTTCAGCGCGTCGGCGATGGCCTTTACGTGCTTGCGGGAATCGTTGGCGACCTCCCAGGTCATGCCGAAGTCATTGTCGGTGTCGACCGATCCGTCCTTGGCGGGCAGGTCGCGCACATGCCCGTAAGACGCCAGAACCGTATAGTCGGGGCCAAGATATTTATTGATTGTTTTTGCTTTGGCCGGGGATTCGACAACTACTACTGGCATAAATTCTGATACCTCTTCGGACCGGTTTGCCGGGTTCTATGGCGGGGCAGGATGTGGGGCGCAAGGGGAGAATGTCAATCCGGGCTCAATGGACGCGGCGCAAGTGCAGCCTTTGCGGTCCTGCTGGGGCGGGTTGCAGCGGGGGGCGGTACCGGTGTCAGCGGCGCCGGCGGGCGGGGTCAATCCTTGTCCTCGGGGTAGGCCCGGGACAGCAGGCCGCCGGGGTCGCGGCAGATCGCCCCCTCCAGTTCCAGGTCGGTCAGGGCCGGTCCAAGGTCCTGCGGCGGCAGGGACAGGTCGCGGATCAGTTGCGTTTCGGATGTCGGCGAGGGGCCGAGGCTGCCGAGGATCTGCTGGTGCAGGGCGTGGGTCTCAGCCAGGCTGCGCCGCTGCGGCGGTGGCGGCGGCAGGGCGGCCAGCGCCTGCTGCAGGTCCTGCGGCGCGGCGGCCTGCACGGTCGGCATTTCCTGCGGCGGCAGGGCTTCCAGAACATCATTTGCGTCACGCACCAGCGTGGCGCCGTCCCGGATCAGCCGGTTGCAGCCGGAGCTGCGCGCATCAAACGGGTGGCCGGGCACCGCCAGCACCTCGCGGCCATAGTCCAGCGCATCCCGCGCGGTGATCAGGCTGCCGGATTTGGAGGCGGCCTCCACCACCACCAGCGCGCGCGACAGGGCGGCGATGATCCGGTTGCGCTTGGGGAAATCGCGGGCCTGCGGCGCAAGGCCCATTGGCTGTTCCGACAGCCGCAGCCCGGTTTCGCTGATCCGGGCGGCCAGGTCTGCGTTTTCCGCCGGGTAGATCACGTCAGCGCCGCCTGCCAGCACCGCGATCGTGCCGGTTTTCAAGGCTGCCTGATGGGCTGCGGTGTCGATACCGCGGGCCATGCCGGACACCACGATATATCCGGCCTCGCCCAGGGACTGGGCCATTGACCGGGCCATCCGCACCCCCAGGGAAGAGGCATTGCGCGCGCCCACCATGGAGATCCCCGGACGGTTCAGCACCGACAGGTCGCCGATGGCCCACAGCAGGGGCGGGGCATCTTTGAGGCCCCTGAGCAGGGCGGGATATTCGGGGTCCGAAAAGCACAAAAGCCGCGCTTTGGCGGCTTCTGCGGTCTTGAGTTCTGTGTCCACCGCCTTGGCAGAGCATGTTTCATACCCTTTGATGCCTGCGGAGCGCGCCACTTCGGGCAGCGCATCCAGCGCGTTCTGCGCCGAACCGTATTCTGCGAGCAGCCGGTGAAAGGTCACCGGGCCGACCCGTTTGGAGCGCAAAAGGCGAAGCCATGAATACCGGTTATCTTCCGTGGTGGGTGGGAGTGGGGGGTGAGTGGAAGAAAGTGTTTCTTCGGTCATCCGCAGCTCCGCCTGTTTGCAGGACAAGAATTAACCTTGTGGGGGTTAACAGGTGGTGAACACCCGGCAATTTTTTGGTAATGCCCTGAAAATTTTTGCTAAGTTGCGAAAACTGCTTAAGAAATTCACATTCAAGCAAAGGTTGTGCGGCGGCGCTTGCCGCGTCCGGGCCCGGCCGGCTGTGCAGCCGGGCCCCGGATTTTGCGGCAAGTACATGGTTTCGCCGGGAATTTACGCAGCAGACCCGCCGACTGTCAGCCCGCCCATCAGCACAGACGGCTGGCCGACGCCGACCGGCACCCATTGCCCGGCCTTGCCGCAGTTGCCCATGCCGGGGTCCAGCGCCATGTCGTTGCCGAGGCCGCGGATCTGCTTGAGCGCGGTGGCGCCGTCGCCGATCAGGGTTGCCCCCTTAACCGGTGCGCCGACCTTGCCGTCCTTCACCCGGTAGGCCTCGGTGCAGGAAAACACGAACTTGCCGTTGGTGATATCGACCTGGCCGCCGCCAAAGCCCACCGCCCAGATGCCGTCCCTGATGCCCGCCACCAGGTCGCCGGGATCGGCCTCGCCGCCCAGCATGTAGGTGTTGGTCATCCGCGGCATCGGCGCATGGGCATAGCTTTGCCGCCGCCCGTTGCCGGTGGGGGAGACCCCCATCAGCCGCGCGTTCTGGCGGTCCTGCATGAAGCCGACCAGCACGCCGTCCTCGATCAGCGTGGTCTTCTGGCTTGGGGTGCCCTCGTCATCCACGGTGATGGAGCCGCGCCGGTCCGGGATGGTGCCGTCATCCAGCACCGTGACGCCCTTGGCGGCGATCTGCTGGCCCATCAGCCCGGCAAAGGCCGAGGACCCCTTGCGGTTGAAATCGCCCTCCAGCCCGTGGCCGATTGCCTCGTGCAGCAGGATGCCGGGCCAGCCGGGGCCAAGCACCACATCCATCTCGCCAGCGGGGGCCGGGACCGCATCAAGGTTAACAAGCGCGATGCGCAGCGCCTCCTGCACCTGGGCCTGCCAATGCGCGGGATCGACCAGCCCGTCGAGGCCCAGCCGCCCGCCGCCGCCGGCGGAGCCGCTCTCGCGGCGGCCGTCCTTTTCGACGATGACGGAGACATTCAGGCGGGCCATCGGGCGGGTATCGCGCACCCGCACCCCGTCGGCGCGCAGGATCTCCACCTCCTGCAGGGAGGCGGCCAGCGAGGCAGACACCTGCACCACGCGTTTATCGAGGTTGCGGGCATAGTCGTCGATCTCGCGCAGCGTCTCCACCTTGACCGGGAAGGGCATGGCGCTGATCGGATCGGCGTCCGTATAAAGCTTTGTGTTGGTGGCCTGCGGCGCGTCCGAGTAGGTGCCGCCGCCCGCGCCGACCGCCAGTTTCGCGGTTTCCGCCGCCCGCCGCAGCGAGGCGATGGAGACATCGGTGGAATGGGCATACCCGGCGACATCGCCGTTCACCGCCCGCAGGCCGAAGCCTTCGGAGGCATCGTAGCTGGCACTGCGCAGGCGCCCGTCATCAAAGGAGAGCGCCTCCGACTTGCGGCGTTCGGCAAAAATCTCGCCGTCCTCGGCGCCGTTCAGGGCATCGCGCAGGGTGGCCAGGGCCTCATCCTCCGGAAGCGCGGTTTCGAAGGGTCGGAAGGATGGGTTTTCCATGGCACGGTCCTCAGATTTTTTGATCTAAATCAAGAAAGCGACGGTTTGACGCTTGGCTGCCTCTTTATCTGCACGTCCGAATATGGTTTTAAGCTGCATCAAAGACAACGGGGCAGGTGCGTTTTGCGGAATCATTGATTCCCGTGCATTTCGTGCTGCCGCAGGAACAATACGATCAACCGATCAGGACAGAACATGAAAAACGCTTTGATGCTTTCGGGCCTTTTCGCCGGCCTTTCGAGCCTTCCAGCAATGGCGCAAGAAGGCCTGAAAACCATTGGTAAGCCGGTGGACGGCGGCCTGAACTTCCAGCCGGCGGCGACCTCGCTGATGGAAGGGATCCACAAGCTGGACTGGATGATCCTGGTGATCATCACCGTAATCTGCGTGTTCGTGGCCGGTCTGCTGCTGTGGGCGATCCTGCGGTTCAACAAGCGCGCCAACCCGACCCCGGCAAACTTCAGCCACTACACCCCGATCGAGATCGCCTGGACCGTGATCCCGATCCTGGTGCTGGTGTTCATCGGCTCCTTCTCGCTGCCGCAGCTGTTTGCCCAGCAGGAAATCCCGGAAGGCGACATCAACATCAAGGTGACCGGCTACCAGTGGTACTGGGGTTATGAGTATTCCGACCACGAGTTCGGCTTTGAAAGCTTCATGCTGCCCAAGGACCAGCTGGCCGCAAACGGCTATGCCGAGGACGAGTATCTGCTGGCCACCGACACCGCCGTTGTGGTGCCGTCGGGCAAGACCATCGTGATGAACGTGACCGGCGCCGACGTGATCCACTCCTGGACCATCCCGGCCTTCGGCGTGAAGCAGGACGCGGTTCCCGGCCGTCTGGCCCAGCTGTGGTTCAAGGTCGACGAGGGCAAGGAAGGCATCTACTTCGGCCAGTGCTCCGAGCTGTGCGGCAAGGACCACGCCTATATGCCGATCACCGTCAAAGTGGTGACCCAAGCCGAATATGACGCCTGGCTGGAAGGCGCCAAGGAAGAATACGCGGGCATCCCGCAGGCCTATCAGGTCGCTTCCAACTGATCCCCTGGTTGCAGGGGCCCCGAGGGGGCGCCGTGCCGCACAGTGACAAGACCTGGGTGCGCAAGCTTGCGCACCCGTTGCCGCCAAAGGACCCAAGATGAGCGACGCAAGCATCAACGCAAGCCGGGCATATGAGGACGAGGCCAGCTTTGGCGATTATTTCGCCCTGCTGAAGCCTCGTGTCATGTCGCTGGTGGTGTTCACCGCTCTGGTCGGGCTGCTGGCCGCGCCGGTTTCCGTGCATCCGGTTGTCGGCTTCTGCGCGATCCTGTTCATCGCCATTGGCGGCGGTGCCTCCGGCGCGCTGAACATGTGGTGGGACGCGGATATCGACAAGGTGATGAAGCGCACCAAGTCGCGTCCGATCCCGGCCGGCAAGGTTGAGGCCGGCGAGGCGCTGGCGTTCGGCCTGGCGCTGTCGGGCCTGTCGGTGATCATGCTGGCGCTGGCCGCCAACGTCTTTGCCGGCGCGTTCCTGGCCTTCACCATTTTCTTTTACGTGGTGGTCTACACCATGTGGCTGAAGCGGGCGACGCCGCAGAACATCGTCATCGGCGGTGCCGCCGGGGCGTTCCCGCCGGTCATTGGCTGGATTGCTGCCACCGGCACCATGTCGGTTGAGCCCTGGCTGATGTTCCTGCTGACGTTTATGTGGACGCCGCCGCATTTCTGGGCGCTGGCGCTGTTCATGCGCTCTGACTATGACGACGCGGGGGTGCCGATGCTGACGGTGACCCATGGCCGCCGCTCCACGCGCGTCCACATTCTGGCCTATACCGTGCTGCTGGCCGTGCTGGCTGTTGGCACTGCGTTCTCCGGCATCGGCGGGCCGCTGTATCTGGCCGTGGCGCTGGTGCTGAACGCGCTGTTCCTGCATGGCGCCTGGAAGATCACCCGCCGCGACGAGGATGATTCCGAGGCCGACAATTTCAAGGTTGAGCGCAGTTTCTTCAAGCTGTCTCTGCTGTATCTGTTCCTGCATTTCGGCGCCATCCTGGCCGAGGCCCTGCTGAAGCCCTATGGCTTGGGAGGCTGGTAAGATGGCCCTGCGCAAGGAACATGAGATCCACAAGCGCCGGTCCGGCCTGAACAAGGGCGTCGGCATTCTGCTGGCGGCCTTCGTGGTGCTGATCATGGCGCTGACCATGGTCAAGGTGACCTCGGCCAGCTTCAAGTTTCCCGACGCACAGGGGGAGCAGAACTGATGGCGCTGCAGGGACCCAGGAAGACTGTTGTTCAGCTGGTCGGCGTCGTCGTCCTGATGGGCGGGCTGTCCTGGGCGTCGGTGCCGTTTTATGACTGGTTCTGCCGCGTCACCGGCTTTGGCGGCGTCACCGGCGTGGCCAGCGCGGGGTCGGATACGGTTCTGGACCAGACCATCAAGGTCCGCTTTGACGGCTCCAAGGAACGCGGCATGCCGTGGGAGTTCAAGCCGATGCAGCGCGAGATGGAGATCCGCCTGGGCGAAACCGGCCTGGCCTTTTACGAAGCTTACAACCCGACCGACCGGCCCGTGGCAGGGCAGGCGTCCTATAATGTGGCGCCTTATCAGGCCGGCGGGTTCTTTTCGAAAATCGACTGCTTCTGCTTTACCGAGCAGGTGCTTCAGCCGGGGGAGCGGGTGCAGATGCCCGTGACCTTCTATGTCGACCCGGAAATCATTGACGACCGGGACGCGAAATACGTGCATACGATCACGCTGTCGTACACGTTCCATGAAATCGATCTGCCCGAGGGCGTCGCCGCTCTCGACACCGGGGATAACACCGGGGCAGGTTCAACCACGAACTAGGCCGCTAGGTGAGGGACACTTAAATGGCGCACGCTAAAAATCACGATTATCACATTCTGCCGCCGTCGATCTGGCCGCTGGCTGCCGCTTTGGGCACCTTCGTCATGCTGGTCGGCGCAGTGTTCTGGATGAAGGGCATCACTGCCTGGCCGTTCTGGATCGGCTTCGTTGCCGTGCTCTACTCGGCCTATGCCTGGTGGGCGGAAGTTGTTGCCGAGAGCAAGGTCGGCGACCACACACCGGTCGTCCGCATCGGCCTGCGCTATGGCTTCATCCTGTTTGTGATGTCCGAGGTGATGTTCTTCTTCGCCTGGTTCTGGTCGTTCTTCAAACACGCCATGTACCCGATGGAGACCTATGTCGGCACTGAATATGTGGCGCCGGAGATCTATGCCGTCGACCCGTTCCACCTGCCGCTGATCAACACCCTGATCCTGCTGCTGTCCGGCTGTGCGGTGACATGGGCGCACCACGCGCTGGTGCACAACAACGACCGCAAGGCGCTGATCCAGGGCCTGGCCATCGGTATCGCCTTCGGCATCGCCTTCACCGCGCTGCAGGGCTATGAATATGCCCACCTGCTGCACGAAGGCTGGCAGTTCGGCGGCGACGAGTTCTACTCGAACTTCTTCATGGCAACCGGCTTCCACGGCTTCCACGTCGTCATCGGCACCATCTTCCTGACCGTCTGCCTGATCCGCGCGATGAAGGGCGATTTCACCCCCGAGCAGCACGTCGGTTTCGAGGCCGCCGCGTGGTACTGGCACTTCGTGGACGTTGTCTGGCTGTTCCTGTTCTTCGCCGTCTACATCTGGGGCACCTCTGGTTTGTAACGGTTACATGTTTGCGGTTGATTATCCGCAGGCATGAGGCCACACACGGGGCGCGCAAGGGACACCTTGCGCGCCCTGAACTTTGAAGCGGAGCAGCGATGATGCAGCGTGTCATCTTCCTGTTGATCATCGGCGGCGCGGGCCTGGCCATACTGATCGGCCTTGGCACCTGGCAGCTGCAGCGCAAGGCCTGGAAAGAAGACCTGCTTCAGACGATTGAAGCCAGCATCGCGGCTGCACCGGCGGCTTTGCCGCAGGTCCCGGTGAAAGAGCAAGACCGCTACCGGGCCGTTACCGTCGAAGGTGAAATCGAAGGCAATGCGCTGCATGTGTTCTGGGTCACCAAAGACGCCGAGACGGGGTACCGGGTCATTGCCCCGTTCGTGACCACCGATGGGCGGCGTGTCCTGTTGGACCGGGGCTTCATCCCTGCTGCTGAAAAGGCCGCACCTCTCACCATCGGGCAGGCCACGGTCACCGGCAATCTTCTCTGGCCGGATGAGGGCGACTGGACGACCCCCGCGCCGGAACCGGACACCAATATCCTCTATGCACGGGACGTTGCCTATATGGCAGAGCGCCTGAACACCGAACCCGTTCTGATTGTCGCCCGCAGCGCAGCGCCCGAGGCCGCGGTCACGCCGCAAGCCGTGACGGCTGCGGGCATCCCCAACAACCACTTGCAATATGCGATCACCTGGTTTTCGCTGGCCCTGATCTGGGGTGCGATGACCGTCTACTTCCTGCGGCGCAGCCGCCCCTGAACCCGAAAGAGCTGAAGGCGATGAAATATATCTCGACCCGGGGCCAAGCGCCCGAGCTGACCTTTGAAGATGCGATGCTGACCGGCCTCGCGCGTGATGGCGGACTGTATGTGCCGTCTGAGATCCCGCGGATGTCCGAGGGCGACATCGCGGCGCTGGCTGGGCTGTCCTACGAGGAAACCGCCTTTCGCGTCATGCGCCCTTTCATCGGCGACTGCTTCACCGATGAGGAGTTCCGCGCCATCATCGCCCGCGCCTACGAGGGGTTCGGCCACGCTGCCCGCGCGCCGCTGAAGCAGCTGGCACCGAACCATTTCCTGCTGGAGCTGTTCCACGGCCCGACGCTGGCGTTCAAGGACTTTGCGATGCAGCTGATCGGCCAGCTGTTCCAATCCGCCCTGGAGCGCCGCGGCGACCGGGTGACCATTGCGGGCGCCACCTCCGGCGATACCGGATCGGCGGCGATGGAAGCCTTCCGGGGCCTCAGCAATGTGGATGTGTTCATCCTCTACCCGCATGGCCGTGTCTCTGAGGTGCAGCGCCGCCAGATGACCACGCCGCAGGACGCCAATGTGCATGCGCTGGCCGTGGATGGCGACTTTGATGACTGCCAGGCGCGTGTGAAGGACATGTTCAACGACTTCGACTTCCGCGACGGCGTGAAGTTGGCGGGTGTGAACTCGATCAACATCGCGCGGGTGCTGGCGCAGGTGGTTTATTACTTCTCCTCGGCCGTGTCGCTCGGCGCGCCGCAGCGCAAGGTGAGCTTTACCGTGCCGACCGGCAATTTCGGCGACATTTTTGCGGGCTTCATTGCCAAGCAGATGGGCCTGCCGATTGACCAGCTGGTGGTTGCCACCAACCAGAACGACATCCTGCACCGCTGCCTGTCCGGCCAGGGCTATTACAAGGGCGAAACCCAGCCCTCGATCTCGCCGTCGATGGACATTCAGGTGTCCTCCAACTTCGAGCGCGCGCTGTTCTATGCCTATGGCAAGGACAGCAAAGCCATCGCCCAGCTGATGGATGAGCTGAAGAACGGCGGTTTTGACGTGTCGCAAGGCGCGATGCAGGCGCTGGCGGAAAATTACGTTTCCGGCCGCACCTCCGAGGCGGAAACCCTGGCGACCATCAAATCCGAGCTGGCGGCCTCAGGCGAGTTGCTGTGCCCGCATGGCGCGGTTGGCGTGAAGGTCGCAAAAGAGCATCGCAGCGCAGAGGTGCCGATGATCACGCTGGCCACCGCGCACCCGGCGAAATTCCCGGCTGCGGTGGAAGAGGCCAGCGGCATTCATCCGCCCTTGCCTGCGCGCATGGCAGACCTGTATGAGAGGCCGGAACGGGTCACACGGATCGCCAACGATCTGGACGCCCTCGAGGATCACATCAGAAAGAACATCGCGCATTGACAGTTCAGCAGCACACACTCGCCAACGGGTTCCGCATCGTCTCCGAGCATATGCCGGGCCTGGAATCCGCGGCGGTCGGGATCTGGGTGAGCGCCGGCGGCCGCCACGAGCGGCTGGAGCAGAACGGCATCGCCCATTTCCTGGAGCACATGGCCTTTAAGGGCACCAAGCGGCGCTCGGCCCTGCAGATTGCAGAGGAGATCGAGGATGTGGGCGGTTACATCAACGCCTACACCTCGCGCGAGGTGACGGCCTATTACGCCCGGGTGCTGAAGGACGACGTGCCGCTGGCGGTGGATGTGATCGGGGATATCCTGCTCAATCCGGTGTTCGATTCACGTGAAATCGAGGTCGAGCGCGGGGTGATCCTGCAGGAGATCGGCCAGTCGCTGGACACGCCGGACGACGTGATCTTTGACTGGCTGCAGGAGGAAAGCTACCGCGGGCAGCCGCTGGGGCGGACGATCCTGGGGCCTGCGGAACGTGTGCGCAGCTTCAGCCGCGAGGATCTGCAGCGCTTTGTCGGTGAACACTATGGCCCCGGCCAGATGATTCTGGCAGCGGCGGGCGGCGTCGATCACGATGCGCTGGTCAAGCTGGCGGAGCAGCTGTTCGGCCATATGGAGGCCAAGCCGGAGTTCACCGCCGAGGGCGCGCAGTTCACCGGCGGCGAGGCGCGGCAGGTGAAGGATCTGGAGCAGGCGCATTTCGCGCTGGCCTTTGAGGGGCCGGGCTACCGCGACCAGTCGATGTACACCGCGCAGATCTATGCCAGTGCGCTTGGCGGCGGCATGTCCTCGCGGCTGTTCCAGGAGGTGCGCGAGAAGCGCGGTCTCTGCTACACGATCTTCTCGCAGGCGGGCTCTTATGCCGATACCGGCTCGATGACGGTCTATGCGGGCACCTCGGGCGAGCAGCTGGCGGAGCTGGCGGGCATCACCATCGACGAGATGAAACGCGCGGCGGACGACATGAGCGATGCCGAGGTCGAGCGCGCCCGCGCCCAGATGAAGGCCGGGATGCTGATGGGGCTGGAAAGCCCGTCGAACCGTGCTGAACGGCTGGCGCGGCTGGTGCAGATTTGGGGCAAGGTGCCGTCGCTGGAGCGCACGGTGGAGCGCATCAACGCGGTCACCACCAAGGACGTGCGGGCGCTGGCTGAGACCATGGCGGTATCGGCGCCTGCGGCGCTGGCGCTGTACGGCCCGGTCGCGGATGCCCCGGCGCTGGAACGGCTGCAGGAGAGGCGCGCCGCCTGATGCTGCTCACCCGCCGCAAGGTCCGTATCGAAACCGAGCGCCTGACCCTCAGGCCGCCGGTGCATGCGGATTTTCACGGCTGGGCGGCGCTGAGGCTGCAGAGCCAGCCCTATCTGACCCCGTGGGAACCCAGCTGGGCGGCGGATCACCTCAGCCGCAAGAGCTTTACCAACCGGGTCTACTGGGCGCGCCGCTCGGTCGCTGGCGGCACCGCGCTGCCGCTGTTCCTGATCCGGCGCGAGGATCAGGTTCTGGTGGGGGCGATCACGCTGGACAACATCCGCCGCGGCCCGGCGCAGGCGGGCACGCTCGGCTATTGGACCGGGCTGCCCTTTGCCCGCCAGGGCTATATGCGCGAGGCCATCGGCGCGGTGGTGCATCATGCCTTCACCAGGCTGGACCTGAGCCGGATCGAGGCCGCCTGCCTGCCGGAAAACCAGGCCTCCCGGGGGCTGCTGGAGAAATCCGGCTTCAAGTATGAGGGCGTTGCCCAGTCCTATCTGCAGATCAACGGCCGCTGGCGCACCCATGTGCTTTATGCCTCCCTGCGCCACGACCGCCGCGGCAAGACACTGGCGGGGCAGGCCTAGGGGCGGGACCCGAGGGCGGTCACTCTCCCAAGCAGGTGCTCCCGCCCGTCGCTGGCGCATCAGGGGATGCGCCGCTCCCGTTGGGCCGGGCGCCGCCCCTGCGGTGCGGCGCGGCGTCCTTGGCTGGCGGTCCCGCGCCCTGCGCCCGCAGGGCGCCACGCCCAACTGCGGGGCGGAATTTTCAATTCTGCCTCAGCAGGCGGGAGAGCCTACGGCGCAAATTTTCTGGGATCAGGGCTGACAATGCCGGTTTGCGCCCTAGAACCTGCCTCATGCGCGCGTTTGCCTCTCTCCTGTGTTTCATTCTGTGTTCCGCGGCCCTTCAGGCGCAGGAGCGGCGGCAGAGCCATTGCATCGCGCTGGCCCGGTCCGTGCCGGGGATGGAGTACCTGCAGCAGGCCAGCTGGCAGGACCCGGTGGCTGAGGACAGCGTGCAGATCCGCTACATCGCCCATGCGTCCTTTCTGCTGCGCACCGAGGGCGGGCTGAATGTGGTCACTGATTTCACCGGCTTCACCGGCGCTGCGCCGATGATCCCGGATGTGGTCACCATGAACCACGCCCATGAGACCCATTGGACCGCCCATCCCGACCCAGCCATCCCGCATGTGCTGGAGGGCTGGGGGCCGTTCGGGGCCGGCATCGAGCATCATCTGGACCTGGGGGAAATGCTGATCCGCAATGTGCCCACAGACATCCGCAACATGTTCGGCGGGGTGGAGGCGCGCGGCAATTCGATCTTTGTCTTTGAGGCCGCGGGCCTGTGCATCGGCCATCTGGGCCACCTGCACCATGTGCCGACGCCGGAGCAATATGCCGCGCTGGGGCGGCTGGATGTGGTGATGGCGGCAGTGGATGGCGGCATCACCCTGCCGCTGGATCAGATGCTGGAGGTGCTGGGGCGGCTGCGGTCCTCGGTGATCATTCCGATGCACTGGTTCAGCGACTACTCGTTGCAGAGTTTCCTGGCCCGGATCGGCCCGGAGTTTGATGTGGTGGACGAGGGCAACAGCGCGCTGACTGTCTCCCTGCGCAGCCTGCCTGGCCGCCCGACCATCCATGTTCTGCGACCCAAGTACCTGCTGGAGGGCGAGTGAGCCGCCTTGCCAGCCGCGGGGCCTTGCGGCATGGATAGGGCATGACGCTGAACCCTGCTGATCCCGCCTTTGCTGCCCGTCTTTCCCCCTTGCTGCCTGAGGGCGTTTTGCGGGATGCAGAGCCGCGCTACCTGGAAGAGCCGCGCGGCCGCTATCAGGGGCAGGCGGGGCTGCTGGCGCTGCCGCGCAGCGTGGAGGAGGTGTCTATTCTGGTCCGCGAAGCCAATGCTGCGCGGGTGCCGGTGGTGCCTTATGGCGGCGGCACCGGGCTGGTGGGCGGTCAGGTGATGGCGGACGGGCCGACGCCCCTGGTGATCTCGCTGGAGCGGATGGCGGCGATCCGGGCGGTTCATGCCCGGGAGAATGTGCTGATCGCAGAAGCGGGCGCCATTCTGGCCGATGTGCAGGCGGCGGCGCAGGCAGCGGGCCGCCTGTTCCCGCTGTCGCTGGCGGCGGAAGGCTCGGCGCGGATTGGCGGCAACCTTGCGACCAATGCGGGCGGCGTCAACGTGCTGCGCTACGGCAATGCCCGCGACCTCTGCCTGGGGCTGGAGGCGGTGCTGCCCTCAGGTGAGATCTGGCACGGGCTGTCGCGGCTCAGGAAGGACAATACCGGCTATGACCTGCGGAACCTCTTGATCGGGGCGGAGGGCACATTGGGGGTGATCACCGCAGCGGCGCTGAAACTGTCGCCGGTCCCGGCGTCGCAGGGCACCGCGGTCTTTATCGTGGCGGGCCCGCAGGCGGCCATAGATCTGCTGGCCCTCGCGCGGGATCACGCGGGCGAGGGTGTGAGCGCCTTTGAGCTGATCCACCGGCAGGGGCTGGAATTCCTGGCGGAGACGCTGCCGCAGGTCCGCCAGCCCTTTGCTGAGGCGCCGGAGTGGTGCGTGCTGATCGAACTGGGCCTGCCGCGCGGGCTGGAGGCGGAGGACACTTTGGCTGCGCTGTTTGAAGCCGCCGAGGCGGCGGGGCTGGCCAGCGACGGGGTGATTGCCCAGTCGGACAGCCAGCGGCAGGCATTGTGGGCCGTGCGCGAGCATATCCCGCTGGCCAACAAGGCCATCGGCTCGGTGTCCAGCCATGACATTTCGGTGCCCATTTCGGAGATCCCGGCCTTTATCGAACAGGGCAGGGCGGCGGTCGCCGGGCTTGGCGATTTCCGCATCAACTGCTTTGGCCACCTGGGCGACGGCAACCTGCATTACAACGTGTTTCCGGCCAAGGGCCGCAAGCGGGAAGAGTACGACGCCTTGTGCGGTGCGGTCAAAGAAGCGGTGCATGATCTGGTGCAGGCCTCCGGCGGTTCCTTCAGCGCCGAGCACGGGGTCGGGCGGATGAAGACCGGTGATCTGGAGCGCTATGGCGACCCGGCCAAGCTGACAGCGATGCGGGCCATAAAACAGGCGCTGGATCCCAATGGCATCATGAACCCGGGCGCGGTGCTGCGCGCGCAGTGATTTGATTCAGTATCTTTGGGGGCTCCCGCACCCGCGGCTGCCCGGCTGTGCCGGACCGCCTCGCGGCTTTGGGCCCGGCGCCGCGCATCCGCGCGGCGCGCCCCTTCCGGCCCAAGGGGCCTGAAGGGGCCATGCCCAACGGGAACAGCCTTTCCCGGAAAGGCGCCTGACCGGCGGGAGCCTTCCGGCCACGCACAGATGCTGTCAGGAGAGGAGTTTCAGAGGCCCTCAAACTCGCAGAGCACATGCACGTCCATGCCCATATCCTCCAGCAGCTTGCGCCCGCCCAGTTCCGGCAGGTCGACGATGAAGGCGCAGGAGACGATCTCGCCGCCCAGCCGTTCGATCAGCTTGATGCCCGCGCCCGCGGTGCCGCCGGTGGCCAGGAGGTCATCGACGACCAGGATCTTCTCGCCCGGCTGGATGGCATCGTCGTGGATCTCCACAATCGCCTCGCCGTATTCCAGCTTGTAGTCCTGGCTGATGGTGGTGCCGGGCAGCTTGCCCTTCTTGCGGACCGGCACAAAGCCGGTGCCGAGCTGGTGCGCAATGGCGCCACCGAGGATAAAGCCGCGCGCCTCAAGCCCCACCACCTTGTCGATCTGCTCGCCGGCATAGGGGTGCAGCATCTGGTCGATGGCCATGCGAAAACCCCGCGGATCGGCAAACAGCGTGGTCACATCGCGGAACATGATCCCTTCATGCGGGAAATCGGCGATGGTGCGGATGTAGTCCTTGACGGCGGGTTTCTTGGGCATCGGCGCGGCTCCCCTCGGGCTAAGTCGGTGGCACGGCCCGGCAACGGGCCAGGCCAGCAGCGGTTTGGACGATCCAGGGCCTTGTTGCAAGCGAAAGCAGGCGGCGGCCCGCGGCGGTGTTCTGACTAGCGGGCCAGGTTTGTGCTCCAGTGCATCAGCGCCTCCAAAGGCCCGCGTTTGGCAAACAGGTTCCAGACCCAAACCAGCACCATGGACAGCGCGCAGAACCCCAGCGAGAAGCCGAAGATCTGCGCCGGGCTGAGCGC